>CAKQMI010000004.1 GCA_934254835.1 uncultured Clostridia bacterium
AGTCATACTCAAAGAGTTTAGCATATAAAACGAAAACCGACAAGCGATTTTAAGGTATTTTCGCACAAAATTTGCCTTATTTTTATATAAAATATAAGTAAAGCGCACGCCCTGCGTCCTGAAAAGCAAGTTTTTTAGTGCAAATTTTTGAATTATTGCGAAAATCTTATTCTTTTTCTTTGCCCGCTTCTTCGTACTCTTTGACGTACAAATTATAAATCCTTTGCAGTTCCTTTTCGTCGTCGATGGGGTTGACGAATTCTTCGCCGTCGTCGGTCTCGCCGTATTCGCAAATGAGTACTTCGTCCTCACCGATGTCGTCGCTGGGCTCGACGGGATTCAGGAACAGATAGTTTTTGTCGCCTTCTTCGATAAGCCACACGATGCGGAAATCTTCGTCCTTATTTGTGGTTTCGTTGTGAAGCGTGACGATTTCTTCTTCGTCTTCGAAGTCCTCGTCGAGGTTGTAGGTTTCTTCCAAAATTTCTTTTTCTTTGTCTGCCATGATATATTCTCCTTAGATATTGTGTATTTGCTCGATTACCGAAGCGGGATCTTCGGCTTTGAACACCGCGCTTCCCGCAACGATTATATCGGTGCCTGCGTCTTTCAAGTCTTTGAAGTTTTTCGGGCTTGCCCCGCCGTCCATCTCGATTTCGATTTTGCGGTTGCCGATAAGTTTTTTGCACTCGCGGATTTTGTCCAGCGTTTCGGGAATAAACGACTGACCGCCGAAACCTGCGTAAACGCCCATGATAATCACGACGTCGATAACGTCCAAATACGGCTCGATCATAGAAAGCGGTTTGTCGGGGTTCAACACAAGTCCGCACTTTTTGCCTGCGTCTTTAATCATCTTCAACGCGCCCGCCACGTCGTCCGACGCATCGGGGTGGAAAGTCACGACGTCCGCGCCCGCCGAAATAAACTGCGGTATGTACTTTTCGGGTTTTATTATCATAAGATGAACGTCTAAAACCCCGTTTGTGTATTTTCGCAAGGCTTTTATCATATCCATACCGAACGTGATATTCGGCACGAAAACGCCGTCCATAACGTCGCAGTGTATGACGTCCGCCTGCCACTTGTCAAGGTTTTGTACGGCTTCTGCCATCTTGGCAAAATCCGCCGATAAGATGCTGGGTGCAACTTTTACTTTACTCATATCTCTTCCTCCATTTCTCATTCAATTCGTTGTATAAAAGACAGTACCTTTCGTATCTGTTTTTTGAAATTTCTCCGCCCTCGACGGCGTTTTTGACGGCACATTCAGGCTCTTTTATGTGGGTGCACCCCACGCGGAATTTGCAATTTTTGGCAAATTTAGAAAACTCGTCGTAATAATATACGAGGTCTTGCGGACGGAACGTGTCGGGAAGTTCCAGCATCGAAAACCCGCAAGTATCGATTATCCGCGCGCCGTTCACGACAAGAATTTCCGACTGCCGTGTGGTGTGTTTTCCCCTTTCCGTCTTTTTGGAAAGCCCGCCCGTTTCTTGCGAGTTTGTACCCGTCAGCATATTAAGCAGGCTTGATTTTCCGACGGCGGATTGTCCCGCAAGACACGCCGTTTTGCCCTTGATTTTTCTGAATATTTCGTCCTTATTTTGCCCCGTCTTCGCGCTTGTTTCGATGAGGTCCAGCACGCCGAAATAATCCGATTTGGTTTCGTTTATAAAACTTTCGTCCGCGACGTCGGTTTTGTTGATTAAAAGCACGGGTTCGATGCCGTTCATTACCGCGTTGACGATGATTTTGTCAACCAGCATAAAGTCGGGCGCGGGCACGGGCGCAATCACTATAAAGCACACGTCCACGTTCGCGACGTACGGGCGTATCAGGGCGTTTTTTCTTTCGTAAACCTTTTGAATCACAAAATCTTTGCCCTGCTTTTCGACGCCGACCTTGTCCCCGACGCGGATTTCGCCGTCCATTTTGAGCTTTCCGCGAGCGTACGACGTCACTACGCCGTCTTTCGTGTCCACCTTATATCGGGACGCAACGCCCTTTATCACAAGTCCGTCAATCATTGACGTATCTCCTGCGAAGTTGTCCGCACGCGCCGTCGATGTCACTGCCCATAGTGCGACGAACGGTTGCGGATATTCCGTTTTCTTCCAAAATCTTTTTCATTTCCTCGGCGTCGTCCGCACCGCGAAGTCCCTTTTCTTTGACGTAGTTTAAGCGAATAAGGTTGACGTGACAAGGCTTGCCCTTCAAAACTTTTGCAAGAGTTTCCATATTCTCCCTGCCGTCGTTGACGCCCTTTATCAGCGCGTACTCAAAGATATATCGCCTGCCCGTTTTTTCAAAGTAATACTTCGACGCGTCCAAAATGTCTGCGATTTTATATTTGTTTGCCGTGGGCATTATGGTTTTTCTGATTTCGTCGGTGGGCGCGTGCAACGAAATGGTCAGCGTCACCGAAAATCCGTCGTCGGCAAGCCTTTTTATGTTGTCGGTAATTCCGCACGTTGACAGCGACACATTCCTTTCCGACACGTTTATGCCGTTTTTGTCGTTCAAAAGTCGCAAAAATTTTGTGACTTCGTCGTAGTTGTCCAGCGGTTCGCCACTGCCCATAAGCACGACGTTGGTGACGGCGCGCTTATCAATCGTCCCGCCCTCGTCGCGGTTGACTTCCAAAATCTCGCCAAGGATCTCGCCGGCGGTAAGGTTTCTGATAAGACCGTCGATGCCCGACGCGCAAAAAGCGCAATTCATTCGGCACCCCACCTGCGTCGATACGCACAAAGTGTTGCCGTATTTGTATCTCATCAAAACGCCCTCGACGATATTTCCGTCATCGAGTACGAAAAGATATTTCACCGTGCCGTCGCGCGACACGAGTTTTTTGAAGATTTTTACGCCCGTCACGACGTATTCTTCCTCCAACTTCCCTATGAGCGACTTTGGCAAATTCGACATTTTATCGAACGGTGTTGCCTGATGAACCCACAAAAACAGTTGTTTGGCACGGTAAGACGGCTCGCCGAAAGATTTCAAAATTTCGGAAAGCTCCGCTTCGTTGAAGTTGGACAAAGCCGTTTTCATTTGCGCCTTAATCTCCTTATATAAAAGCCGTCGTGCACGTCGCACGGCAGATACTGACCGTCGTATTTTGACGGATAATTTTCAAATTCATCGTTGTTTTTCAGGAAGTTTTCGACGACGCCGTCGTTTTCCTCCTTGAAAATCGTGCAAGTCGAGTACACCAACAACCCGCCCTTTTTGACGTATTTTGCGGAGTTTTCAAGGATTGCCGATTGAGTTTTTACAAGCGACGCAATATCCTTTTCGCTCCTGTTCAGAAGTACGTCGGGTTGTTTTCTGACAACGCCCATCGCACTGCACGGCACGTCCAAAAGCACGCGGTCGAACGAGTTTTCCCATTCCCTGTTGAAAACCGTGCCGTCTGCGAGCGTCGGCGTGACGTTTTTAAGGTGCATGCGCCTTGCGTACGCCCCGATAAGTTGAACCCTATGCGGGTGAATATCCGAGGCAACGACTTGTGCGGACGGATTTTTTTCGGCAACGAAAACCGCCTTCCCGCCGGGTGCCGAACATACGTCCAACACCTTTTGCCCGTCCTTTACGTCAAGAGCGAGCGCCGAATAAGTCGAGGTCAACGCCTGATAAGTGACGCGCCCCTCGATAAACAGTTTTTTGAGAAGCGGGTTTATTGTGACGTAATAACCCGTTTCGGTTTTTTCAAAGTCGTAGCCCTCGTTTTTCAGGTCGATTTCAAACTGCTTGTCCGAGTAAATAAGGTCGTTCACTCTGACGTGAGTACCCGCCCGTTTTTTTGCGGAAATGATTTTAATTCCCTCGGGTTTTCCGTACTCTTTGATTATTTTATTTATTGCCCATTCGGAGTAGCCGTACCTTACGGAAAGCGCAAAAGCGTCGTCGCCTTCGGGGAGGCTGATTTTGTCTAAAGACGCGCGTTTCAGCACCGCATTGACAAAGCCCGTGTACGCGCCCTTATTTATGGTTTTTGCAAGTTCGACGCTGTTGTTGACAATGGCGTAAGCGGGCAAAGAATCCATATAGTCAAGGCAATATATGCCCTGCTTCAAAACAATGGCGATTGACGGTTTCGGGCGTTTATCCACAAGTTTTGACAACTTAAAGTCAAGTTCGTTGTTTTTTTCAAGCACACCAAGGACAATTCGGTAAATAATATCCGCGTTGTCGTCGCCCTCGATTTCGCCATACACGGCGTCGGTCAAATACGCCCCCTCGCGAAAGATTTTGCCAAGCGCATTGTAACTTGAAAAAAGGTAGTTTGCCATAATTACAGTTCTTCTCCCGTCGCGACGCGGTGTCCGAGAAGATAATCCCTTGCGCACATTTTCTTGCCGTTTTCAGGTTGCAAAATCTCGATTTTCAGGGCGTCTTTTCCGCACGCGACGATGAAAGCGTCCTTGTCGGCTTTCAGGACTTCTTTGGGTTTCCCCTGCATTTCGACGACGCTCGCCTTCAAGATTTTTATCTTTTTCCCACCGCTTGTCGTATATGCGGACGGCCACGGCGTAAAGCCTTGGATTTTGTGTTTTATATCGATTGCGGACTGCGAAAAATCAATCTCGCCGTCCTCTTTTTTGAGCATCGGAAAGTAGGTTGCCTCGTCCTCGTTTTGCGGAGTGAACGTCGCCTTGCCCGCCTCAATAAGGTCAAGTGCCTCGATAAGTGCGGGTGCGCCGAGAGCCGACAATCTGTCGAAAAGTTCCCCTGCGGTTTCGTCCTCGCCGACCGAAGTTTTCTTTTGCAAAATCATATCCCCGCTGTCCATTTTATAGGCGGTCTGCATAATTGTCACGCCCGTTTCCTTTTCGCCGTTGACGACTGCCCACTGTATGGGTGAACTTCCGCGATATTTCGGCAAAAGCGAGGCATGCACGTTGATGACGCCGTGAGGCGCGATTTCCAAAAACTCCCGCGAGAGCATTTGTCCGAAAGCGACGGTGACGATGACGTCGGGACAAAGCGCGCGAATATCGTCGATGCCCTCTTTGCTGACCTTTTCGTATTGCAGGACTTTCAACCCGTGTTTTTCGGCGCACTCTTTCACGGGACACGCCGTAACGACGCCTCTGTTTCTCGGGCGGTCGGGTTGCGTCACGACTGCGATGACGTCGTGGTGGCTTTCAATCAATTTTTCAAGACACGGCACCGAAAAATCGGGCGTCCCCATAAATATCACTTTCATAAACTATCTGTCCGCGGGCTCGTCGGTTTTTTTATCCTTGAAAAGTATGCCGTCGAGGTGGTCGATTTCGTGGCAAAACGCGACGGCTGGAAAGCCCGAAACGTCGTAAGTCATATCATTGCCAAAGCGGTCTTTTGCAGTGACTTTTATGCGGTAAGGTCTTTTGACGTTGCAGTTGTAGCCGGGGATTGAAAGACAGCCTTCCTGCCCAACCTGACTGCCCTCGCTTTCGACAATGACGGGGTTGACAAGTTCGTACTTATTGCCGTCCTCGACGTCAACGATAGCGACGCGTCTTAAAACGCTGACCTGCGGTGCGGCAAGACCGACGCCGTCCGCCTTGTACATAGTGTCCCACATATCGTCGATAAGCACGCCGAGCCTTTCGTTGAATTCGGTGACGGGACGGCATTTTTTG
This sequence comes from uncultured Clostridia bacterium, assembly GCA_934254835.1. GTDB lineage: Bacteria > Bacillota > Clostridia > Christensenellales > CAG-917 > CAG-349. The sequence goes on from CAKQMI010000004.1 coordinate 5,631, forward strand.
CGAAGTGCCGAATCGCCATCTTTCGTAATTTGTCTGATTGCCATATATACCTCTTTATGTTTTTTCTTATACCAGCGACTGCGGATTGATTTCCACAAACACCCACAACTCGTCCTTTCCGCGGTATTTATCGGTGATGTCGAAAATCCGCTGTTTGATTTCGTCAAAGTTTTTGGGCGAGATGCGCATCAAAAGTTGATAACGATACCTGTTTTGTATGCGCGTCACGGGTGCCTTCGAGCCTTTGTAATATATAAATTCGGGCTTAAATTCATTAAGCACCTCTTTCATTTTCTCGTTTATACCTTTTGCGGTGTCCATAGCCTTGCGGTCGGACGTCGAGGTGATGAGGATACGAACTATGTTCGTAAACGGCGGGAATTTGGTGACTTCCCTCGTATTTTTTTCTTTCAGATAAAAGTTTTTATAGTCGTAAGACGAGGCGTATCTGAAAACGTAGTGGCGCGGAGTATACGTCTGAATGATGACTTTTCCGCTTTTGCCCGCTCGTCCCGCGCGCCCCGCAACCTGCGTGATAAGCTGGAAGGTGCGCTCGTTACTGCGATAGTCGGACAAATACAAACTAAAGTCGGCGTCCAAAATCCCCACGAGCGTGACGTTTTGGAAATCGTGACCTTTTGCAATCATTTGCGTGCCGACAAGTACGTCCGCCTCTCCGCGCGAAAACTCAGAAAGTATGCGTTGGTGCGCGCCCTTTTCGCTTGTCGTGTCGTTGTCCATACGCAAAACTTTTGCGTGGGACAAAACCTTTTTCACTTCCTCGACGACGCGTTCGGTGCCGATCCTGCCCTGACGGATATTCGTGCCGTGGCATATCGGACAGCGGTCGATCATTTCGTATCGTTTTCCGCAATAGTGGCATTTCAGTTGATTGTCTTCCTTGTGATAAGTCAACGAAACGTCGCAGTCTTTGCACTTCAATATAAAACCGCAGTCTTTGCACATCACGAAGCTGGCAAAACCGCGCCTGTTCAGAAATATTATCGCCTGTTCTCTTGCAGAAACCGTCTTTTTGAGCGCGTCTTTTAACGCCATCGAGAAAACGTCGCGGTTGCCCGCCCTCAGTTCCCTGCTCATATCGACGACTTCCATCTCGGGTAAAAGCAAATTGTTGATACGATGCGGAAGTTCCAAAAGTTTGTACTCTTGCTTTTCCGCCTTATAGTACGACTCGACCGACGGCGTCGCACTGCCCAAAACAAGCGGACAGTCGTTGTAGCGCGCACGGAACGAAGCAATATCGACGGTGTCGTAACGAGGATTGCCCTCCGAAACGTAACTGCCGTCGTGTTCCTCGTCGATGATGACGACGCCCAGATTTTCAAGAGGCGCGAATATTGCCGACCTTGCGCCGACCGCAACCGTCGCCTCTCCGCTTCTGAGTCTTCGCCACTCGTCAAATCTTTCGCCCTGCGACAAACCGCTGTGCAAAATCGCGACTTTGTCGCCGAACCTTTCCTTGAATTGCAAAAAGACTTGGGGCGTCAGCGAAATCTCGGGGACGAGCATTATCGCCGTTTTGTTGTGCAAAAGCGCATGCTCGATGCAGTGCATATACACTTCGGTTTTTCCGCTTCCCGTCACGCCGTGCAACAAAAACGTACCTTTTCCGTTCGTGATTTCGTCAACGGCTTTCTTTTGGTCGGCGTTGAGCGTCGGACGGACGGATTTTCCCGTGACTTCGGCGTCGGGCGTCCTCAGTTTTTCAACCTCGTACACCTCGATATATCCTGCGTTTATCAGAGCGTTGACGGCAGAGTTGCCAAAGGATTTTGTCAAATTCGACTTTTTGGCGTCCGCATTATCTTTCAAAAATTGCACGCACGCACGTTGCTGTTTCGCGCGCGAAGATATGGTGTCCAAAAAGTCGTCCGCATCGCCCGAAAGCCTTGCGTATTCGACCATCACGGGTTTTATCACACCACCGCGAAGCCCCGCCGGCAAAAACAACCTGAGGAGGTCGATGTATCTTAAATTGAGGCTTTTGGAAAAACTGCGCATAAGCGCAATCATCTCGGGCGTGACCGCGATAAAGTCGTCCAACGGCTTAATAATCTCTTTGATTTTGTCGGGGTAATCGCTTTTTTCCTTTTGTCCGATGACAAAACCTTCCAAGGTGTTTTTGCCAAACGGCACGAGGACGCGCTCGCCGACCTTTACGTCGTCGGGCATTGCATAGTCAAAAATCTTATCCGTTTCGGATAAGGCGATGTCAACGATTACCTCTGCTATCATTTATTACAGCTCGTGCATGTGGTCGAGGATAATTTCGGCAAGTCGCGCTTTTGGCATGATGTCGTAGTCATAGACCTTGCCCGCCCTTGTGATGAGCGTGGCGATATTTGTATCGACGTTGAAGCCCGCGCCCTCTTTGGTGACGTCGTTGGCGACGACCATATCGGCGTTTTTCGACGCAAGTTTTTTCTTGGCGTTTTCGATGAGGTCATCGGTTTCCGCACTGAAAATTATGAGTTTCCTGTCGCCCTTGACCTCGCCTACCGCGCGTGCGATATCGGGAGTTTTTTCAAGTTCCAACGACAGTTCCTTCGCCTTGATTTTGTGCACCGAAAAGTTTTTGACGCGGTAGTCGGCGGGAGCAGCCGCCTTGACGATAAACTCGTTGTCCTTATAGTTGTCCATGACTGCGTCCAGCATATCGCCCGTGGACTTTACCCTGATGACCTTTTCAAAAATATCGGGGATATCGACGCTCATTCTGCCCGCGATAAGCGTGACGAGCGCACCGCGTTGCACAGCCGCAACCGCGATTGCCATACCCATTTTGCCACTGCTGTGGTTGGTGATATAGCGCACGCCGTCGATTTTTTCCTCGGTACTGCCGGCGGTGATGAGCATTTTCACCCCTTCGTAGTCCTGATTTGGCATGAGGATATCCTCGATGGTTTTTACGATTGTTTCGGGCTCAGCCATTTTGCCCTTGCCCACGTCACCGCAAGCAAGACGCCCCGAAATAGGCTCGATAATCTTATAGCCTTGTTTTTTAAGCCGAGCGATATTTTCGGTGGTATTTTCGTTTTCGTACATATTCGTGTTCATCGCGGGACAGATGATTTTGGGTGCTTTGCACGCCATAATCGTCGTCGTCAGCATATCGTCCGCGATACCGTTGGCGATTTTTCCGATGGTGTTGGCTGTTGCCGGCGCAACGACGAATACGTCCGCTCGCTTTGCAAGCGCAACGTGCTCGACCTCGAAATCGAAATCACGGTCAAACAAATCGGTAATAACACGATTGCCCGACAGCGTCTCAAACGACAGCGGTTGTACGAATTCGGTGGAGTGCGGTGTCATGATAACGATGACGTTCGCCCCCTTCTTTTTGAGTGAACTGACTATTTCGCACGCCTTGTACGCGGCGATACAACCCGTCACTCCCAAAACTACGGTCTTACCCTTTAACATTTTGTTCCCTTACGATTTTTTGTTTGCCCTCGTAAATTTCACGGCAGGCAATGGAAATGGGCTTTTCGCCGGTTGATTCGACGACGCCGGGTTCTTGTGCGACGATTGTGCGCGCGCGCTTTGCGACTGCGCAAGTTAATGCATATCTGCATTCTGCCTTTTTGATAAGTTTATCGATGGGGGGATATACCATCATAATGTGTTGCCTCCTTTTATTTTGGATAAAATTTCAATACTGTTTTTCGTTCTTAAATTTTCGGCGCGGATAATCGCCAAAATATCGTCCGACGCCCTATCGACAAAATCGTTGACTACGACATAGTCGTAAAGCGTGGCGTTTTCCATCTCGGACAAAGCGGATTCGTGGCGGATTTTGAATGTTTCGGCGTTTTCACTGCCTCGCCCTGACAGCCGACTGCTGAGTACGTCGAGATCGGGCGCGACAAGGAACATCAACACCGCGTCGGGATAATGCTTTCTTACGTTTCTTGCGCCAACGGGATCGATTTCAAGAATAATATTCTTGCCGTTTTCAATCGCCTTTTCGACCTCCGACTTTAACGTGCCGTAATAGTTGCCGTACGTTTCGGTGTATTCGACGAATGCGTCCATTTTTATCAAAGCCTCGAATTCGTCGCGGGATTTGAAGTAATAATTTACGCCGTCAATCTCGCCCGCGCGGGGGAGCCGTGACGTCGCCGACACCGAATATACAATCCTGTCGCTTTTTTTCAAAACCTCTTTCAGCACGGTGCCTTTCCCGCTTCCGGACGGGCCCGACAACACGAAGAACGTGCCTTTTTTCATTCGTCTTCCTCCTTGCCTTTCACTCTGTCGGAGATGGTCTCGGGCGTGAGCACCGACAAAAATACGTATCCGTTGTCCAAAATGACGACCGCTCTGACCTTTTTCCCCGACGAAACGTCGATGAGTTTCCCTTCTTCCTTTGCGGATTCCCAGTGCCTTTTCGCCTGCAAATCGGTTGCCGACAGCACGGCGATTACCCTGTCGAAGTTGACGAAATTGTCAAACCCTATGCTGATAATATTTGCACTTTTATTCGACATTTTGCACCTGTTCTCTGATCTTTTCGATTTCGTTTTTGAGTATCAAAACGCGCTCGGTGATGCGCAGGTCGTTGCATTTACTGCCGATAGTGTTCGCCTCGCGGTTGAATTCCTGCACCAAAAAGTCCATATTCTTGCCCATCGGACCGTCGGCGTTCAGCATTTGACGAAGGTGTCCGCAGTGGGAATTGAGCCTTGTGATTTCCTCGTCGATCGATACTTTGTCCGAATAAAACGCAACCTCGTTCAAAAGCCTTGCCTCGTCGATTTGTACGCCGTCCAAAGCCTCGACAATGCGATCTTTCAATTTCTCGCGATAAGTCGTGACGGTGTCGGGCGAAATTTTCTTGATTTCGGCGACGGTGTCCTCGATGACGGATACCTTTTTCAAAATATCCGCTTTCAACTTCTCGCCCTCGAACGCGCGCATCGTCCTCATTTGTTCGGACGCGCCCATCGTTGCGGAAATTACCAAGGTTTTCAAAGTTTCCTCGTCATCTTCGACGGATTTCGTCTCGATGACGTCGGCGGTGCGCATAAGCGCGGTGACCGTATAGTCGTCCACGACGCCGAATTTTGCGCAAAGCTCGTTTTTAATCCTTAGACATTCTTTGGCGACCGCTTCGTTGACGGACAGTTCCACCCCGTCGTTGCGGGTGTTTTCGTATGTGACGTAAACGTCGAAATGCCCGCGCTTGAAATTGTCGATAAGTACGCGCCTGACGGCATCTTCCAAAAACGACAAAACCTTGGGAATTTTCACCGTCGCGTCCAAAAACCTGTGGTTGACGCTCTTCATCTCGACGGTGATTTTCCTGCCGTCGGACTCCGCCACGGACTTGCCGTAGCCGGTCATACTATTCATTCTTTTGCACTCCTTTTCGCAATTTTGCGAAGTCTATTTTTTTATCAGGAGCAATTCGTCGGGAGCAGATTTCAGTTTTTCCGATTTGCCCACACCGATTGCCGTAACCTCTTTTTTACTGCGCATCGTGCCGATGACGGTGGCGTCGATTTTGCTTTTTTGCAACGCCTTGACAACCTTTTCGGGATCGGGCGTCACAATCAACATACTTCCGCTTCCGATAAGACGCATCGGCGACACTTCCAAAATTTTGCAGATTTTTGCGGTGAGATGAGTCACGGGGATTTGGTCGGCGTAAATCATCGCGCCAAGCCCCGACGCCTCGGCAAGTTCGTTCACCGCGCCGAAAATACCGCCCTCGGTCACGTCGTGCATGCAACTGACCTCGCATTTCGATGCGATTTTGGCGTCGTCAACGACAGACACCTTCGAGATATATTCGCGCGCTTCGACTATTTCTTCGGTCGAAAGACCGCCCTTCAAGAGCCTGTCGGCAAAGTCGTTTGCCATAATCGCCGTTGCCTCGATGCCCGCCGTTTTCGTCATGACGATGCTGTCGCCCGCCTTTGCGCCCGACGACTTAATCACGCGACGAGCCGTCCCGACCATCGCGCAGGACACCACCATACGATTGACGGCTTCCGAAAACTCGGTGTGTCCGCCGACAATGTCGATACCCAAACTTTCGGCTGTTTCGTGCGCTTCTTTCATAAATTTTCCAACATCATCGGCGGTGGCTGTCGTCGGTGCGATGACCGTCAAAAGACAGCACAAAGGAGTCCCGCCCGATACCGCAACGTCGTTTGCCGACACCAGTATCGCAAGACGCCCTGCGTTGTTGCCCGTCGCCGTGATGGGATCTGTCGTAAGAAGTATTGTTTTCGGGGTTTTCAGCGCGGCGCAATCTTCCCCGATGCCTGCCGATTGCAGAATTTCGGGATTTTTTGCCACGGTTTTGTCGAATATATATTTTTCAAGTTCTATTGAAGTAAGTTTGCCTATTCTCATAACAAAGCCCTCTCTTTTTACGAATTATTAGTATTTTAGCACAAGCGCGCCTTATTTACAATAAAATAATAATATTTTATTATAAAATTTGTGTGAATTTCAAAATTTTTTGCGCAAAAATAAGAAAAACGCCGAAAAGTCGGCGTTTGACGCGTAAAATAATTTTTCGTTATTCGCTCAGCATTTTTTCAAATTCGGCTTCGTCGATGATTTTTATGCCCAACTTTTTCGCTTTTTCCAGTTTGCTCCCGGCGTCCTCGCCGACGATAACGAGGTTGACGGCTTTCGACACGGACGACGACACCTCCCCGCCCCTCTCAACGATAAGTTTTTCGGCGACGCTACGTTTGTATTTTTGAAGACTTCCCGTAAGAACCGCATTGATTCCTTTGAAAATCCCGTCCTTTTCTTCACTGATTTTTATGGTGACGCCAAGGCTCAAAAGCCTGTCGATTTCGTCGATATTTTTCTTGTCGTCAAAGTACGCCCTGACGCTTTCCGCCATAATATCGCCAAAGTCGTCGATGTCCTTTAAGTCGTCGATTTGGGCGTTTATCACGCCGTTTAGTGTCTTAAACCTTTGTTCCAGTTGCTTGGACGCTTTTTTGCCGATGTTTTTGATACCCAAGGAATACAGGAAATCGGACAGCGAAACGGACTTGCTTTTTTCGATGGCGTTCATGAGATTTTGCGCTTTCAATTCGCCAAACCCGTCCAGCGTCATCAGCTTGTCTTTTTCAAGTTTATAAAGGTCGGAAAACTCCCTGACGTCCAATTCGTTCAGCAAAAGTTCCGCCGTTTTTTCGGAAAAACCGTCAATTTCCATCGCTCCTTTTTCGGCAAAGTGCGTCAGCCTTTGTACGATTTGCGGTGCGCAATTTTCGGTGTTCGTGCAGTACAAAAATACCCCGCGCTCTTCAACGGGCGCGCCACAGTAAGGACACGTCGTCGGCTTTTCGATGTCGCGACTGACTTTGGTGTGCTCGGCAATCCCCAAAATCTCGGGAATGACGTCGTTACTGCGCCGTATAAACACTCGGCTTCCGATTTTCAAGCCTTTTTTTTCGTAGTCGGCAAAGTTGTTGAGCGTTGCCCTTTTTACGGTGACTCCCGCAAGTTCGACAGGCTCCAAAACCGCCAAAGGACACAGTTTCCCCGTGCGCGACACCTGCCAAATCACGTCTTTTAATACAGTTGTTGCCTCGTCTGCTTTGAACTTATAAGCGATTGCCCATCTCGGGAATTTTTCGGTCTCGCCCAAAGCGTCGCGCATATTCAAATCGTTGACCTTGAAAACAATCCCGTCAATCAGAAAATCGAGCGTCGGGCGTATTCTGTTCAACTCCTCGATGGCGTCGCCGACGTCGTTTTCTGTTTTGCAAATTTTGAAGTAATCGCCCACCTCGAACCCTTGATTTTTCAAGAATTCCTGCATATCGGTTTGCGTCTTGAAATCCCCGCCGTACACGTTGTAGCACATGACGTCCAAGTGCCTGTCGGCGGTGACTTTGGGGTTGAGATTTCTTATCGCGCCGGCTGCACCGTTACGGGCGTTTTTCAGCGGTTCGTCATGGGTTTTGTTGTACTTTTCAAGCACCGAAAGCCTCATAATGCCCTCGCCCTGAATTTCGACGTGATGTTTATAATCGATAGTTAAAGGTACGTTTTTGATTGTTTTAACCTGCAAAGTGACGTCTTCACCCACAAGTCCGTTGCCACGCGTCGCGGCGGACGTCAGCACGCCGTCCTCATAGGTCAGGTTTATCGTCAGCCCGTCGAATTTGTATTCCGCCGTCAGTTCAAACGGAGCGTTCAACGACTTTTTCGTGCGGGCGTACCAACTTTGAAATTCCTCAAAACTTTGGCACTTGTCAAGACTATAAAGTTTGTGCGTGTGATTGTATTCCTTGAACTCCTTTAAGACGGCGTCGCCAACCCTGTGCGTGGGGCTGTCGGGCAACACGAAGCCCGTCTCCTTTTCAAGCGCGACAAGACGGTCGTACATCTTGTCGTATTCCCCGTCGGAGATGACGGGACTGTCGTATTTATAATATCTTTCCGCGTGGAAGTTCAGTTCCTTCACGAGATTTTGCATTTCCTCGAGCACGCTCATAACAACCTCATATTCTTTGCGGCAAGCGCAACGACAAATTTCTTTATACCCAAGTTTTCAAATTCTATACCGGCGATGGTTTCGTTCCCGCTTCCAGAGAGCGACACGATTGTACCCGTGCCGAATTTATTGTGCAAAACTTTGCGCCCGACCGTATATTCGGACACGTCCACCGACAGACCTTCGGGTTTTTTGGACTGCGCAGTGTAGCCTGCATTGAAGGCGGGTTTTTTCTGCTCGGACTGCTGTGCTTGCTGTGGTTTCGTGGGGGCGTTGCCGACAAGTTCCTGCACAAAACGGCTTCTTAAATTGCTTTGGCGTTGATTAAATCTGAATCGGCACCTCGACGACGAAACGTACAACCTCTCCTTTGCGCGGGTAATCGCAACGTACATCAGCCGTCTTTCTTCCTCGATATTGTCGTCGCTTTCGATGACGGCGTGCGACGACGGGAAAATATTTTCTTCCAGTGCGACGATGAATACGACGGGAAATTCCAGCCCTTTTACGGCGTGAATCGTCGCAAGCGTGACGCTGTTGCTGTCGTCGATTTCATCGGCGTCGGAAATAAGCGCGACCATTCGCATAAAGTCCTCGATGGATTTCCCGGGGTTGTCTTTTTTGAAAAGGTTGACAGCCGACACGAATTCTTTGAGGTTTTCCACCCTATCGGGCTCGGACTCGTCCGCTTTGTACATATCGAAAAGTCCCGACGCCTTCAAAACGTATTCGGTGAAAGCGACCGCGTCCGATTTCCCCGCGACGTCGATAAGACTTGTCCACAGATTTTTGAAGCCTTGGATTTTTTGTTTTGCGCCCGAATTAAGCCCCTCGACGTTTTCGATATTTTTCACGACGTCGAAAAGGTGCAAGCCGTTTTCGTTGGCGCACTCGATGAGTTTTTGCACGGTGGTATCGCCTATTCCTCGGCGGGGTACGTTGATTATTCGCGTCGCGCTATCCGTATCGAAAGGATTTATCGCAATGCGCAAATAGCACAACAATTCCTTGATTTCTTTCCTTTCGTAAAACCTTATGCCACCGTACACGCGATAAGGCATATTGTATAAAGTGAGGGCCTCCTCGAACTGTCGAGACAATGAGTTTGCGCGCATCAAAATCGCGATGTCGCCATAGTTGTATCCCGCAAGCGAAACAAGGTCGTTTATATTGCGCATGACGTAGTCGACTTCTTCGCGGTCGTTGTAGGCATTGAACACTTCCACACGTTTACCGCCGTCTTTTGTCGTTTTAAGTACCTTATCGAACCGTTTCTTATTATTGGCAATGACGCGGTTGGCGGCGTTCAAGATGTGCGAAGTACTGCGATAATTCATCTCCAACTTATAAACTTTTGCGTCGGGGAAGTCCTTTTTGAAGTCCAAAATATTGCTGATTTCCGCCCCTCTCCAACCGTAAATACTCTGGTCTTCGTCGCCCACGACAAACACGTTGCCATAGCCTTTTGCAAGTTGTCGGACAAGCCTGTATTGTATCTTGTTGGTGTCTTGGAATTCATCGACGTGGATATACTTGAAGCGTCTTTGATAGCGTTCCAAAACGTCGGGGTTTTCGTCGAAAAGTTTGACCGTGTTGATAAGCAAATCGTCAAAATCCATTGCGTTGTTGTTTTTCAGTTCCGCCTGATAAAGCGCGAAAAGTCTCAGCGTTTCTTTTTTGATTTTGCTTTCCCCTATGCACGCCTCGGCGTACTCTTCGGGCTCGCGATTAAAACTTTTTATGCGTTTGATATGACCGTAATAGGTATCGAAAAGTTTGGCATTTTTTTCGTTGTCGGCGTCCGAGGATTTCATAACGCGCTTCAAAACACGCGCGCACTCCGCCTCGGCATATATGCTGAAATTTTTGCCATAGCCGATTCTTTCGCACTCTCTGAAAAGGATTTGGGCGCACATGCTGTGGAAAGTACTGATCCAAACCTCGCAACTTTCGCCCAGCATATTCGCGACGCGCTGTTTCATCTCGCCGGCGGCTTTGTTGGTGAAAGTAATCGCCAAAATGTTGTAAGGATCGACGTTCATATTTTTGACAAGGTAAGCGACGCGCGTCGTAAGCACACGCGTTTTTCCACTGCCCGCCCCCGCAAGCACCAAAAGCGCGCCGTCTGTATCGACCACGGCACGCTTTTGCTCTTCGTTAAGGTTTTCGAGAATTGATAATTCAGCCATAAAAAAATTATATCATAATTCCCGCCTTAAAACAAATGTTTTAAGCAATCATCAAAAAACTTTAATTCTCTCGTTTTTTGCACAAAAAAAACGCAAGCTTTGAAAACTTGCGCAATTTCGCTTATTCGGTTTTATAAATTCTCGGTGGATTTGTCGTACTGCGTCAGGCTCAACTCCAAAAGGTCGTTTTCGGCGGAAAGCATATCGATGATGCGCTTGACAATCCGCATAAGTTCCGAATCCTTGGTATAATCGGCTTTTGCCATAAAGTTGATGCGTCCGCCCTTCATCATTTTGTGGACGTTTTCCTGCTCGTTGGCATAGACGCCGATGCTGTGTCCGCCGTTGAGTTTGGTGACTTTCATACTGGGGACGTCGGTCAGACCGTCGCCGATATAAATCATATTGCAAAACGGGATACGACGGCTTCTTTCGTCCATGGTGGCGTTCAGATTTTTGTCGTCGGACACGTCGAAAATGCCCTTGTTTATGCGGTACAAAAACTGTATTTTACTGGTGTAATTCAGCGCGAGCGCGGGCCAGTAAGGCACGCCGTAACTGTCGTACACAAATTCGCTTGCAAAAATCTCACGAAAATGACAGGCGATTTCCGTGCCCTCGATAATCTTTTTCAGACCGCTACTGATAATGTAATGCTCGACGATGACGCCCTTGCTTTTGCCGTACTCGTCGATGAGGTCGAACCACTCGGGGACGCCGGGGTAATAATTGACGTCTTTTCCGAGTTCCTTAAGCGTTTCGGACGTGAGCACCGACTTCCCTCTCGCCCGCTCGATCATAAAATACATCATGGCGAGAATGCCGTCCATTTTCTTTTCGTGCGCCATATTGTTGCAATCGCGCCAAAAGTCTTCGGGCGTCATACCGAGGCTTGGGATAAAGCCGTAGTCTTGCATATCCTTGTCGGTCAGAGTTTTGTCAAAATCGTAAATCAATGCGACGATATTTCTTTTCATACTTTATATTATATCACGGCGCGATGAGATATTCAAGGAAAATTTTGACCGCCGAAAAACCGATAAAAAAGTCGCAATCCTTTTGAAATTGCGACAATTTTTTTAATCTTTATTTTCCGTTTGGTTTTCGAACTTTTCTTTGTTTTCCTTTTCGTTTATCAGCATTATACGCTTTTCGGCGCGGGCTTCTTTCCATTTGACGAACTTTTCTTTCATCTTTTCTTTCAGCGGTTTATAGCCCTCTTTCGCCTTATTTTCAGCCACACGCTTTTCGATGTACTGCATAAGTTTGACAAGGATAATAAGGATTGCGATGACGATGAATACCGCAAGCACGCCGTAACCCATGATTTCCAGCGATTTCACTACGTTTTCTTTTACGTTTGACAATGAATACAACATAGTCGCGCCTCCTTACAAAACAAGTCCTATGATAAGACCGCCGACGATTGCCGACGCGATTTGCCCCGACACGTTTGCGCCCACCGCGTGCATCAAAAGGTGGTTGGACGGATCTTCTTTCAGCCCCATTTTCTGCACTATTCTCGCACTCATCGGGAACGCCGAAATGCCCGCCGCCCCTATCATCGGATTGACCTTTTCTTTTGTGAACAGGTTCATGACTTTTGCAAGCATTATGCCCGAGAACGTGTCGAAAATGAATGCGCAAAGTCCCAGTCCCATAATCATCAAAGTCTGCACCTTCACAAAGTTTTCGGCTTTCATCGTGAACGCTATGGTTATGCCCAAAAACAGTGTGACAAGGTTTGCAAGCACGTCTTTTGCCGTGTCGGTGAGGCTGTTGAGCACTCCGCACTCTCTGATAAGGTTGCCGAACATCAGCATGCCCACAAGCGACAGCGACGCCGGCGCGATAAGTCCCGCAACGATAGTGACGAGTATGGGGAACAAAATCTTCGTGCGCTTCGACACCGACTGAGGCTTATAATCCATACGAATCATACGCTCTTTTTTGGTGGTCGTAAGTTTGATGACTGCAGGCTGAATAATCGGCACAAGCGCCATATACGAATACGCCACCACCATAATAGGTCCGACGTAATTGCTCTTCAGCGTTTGCGCGACGACGATCGACGTGGGACCGTCCGCCGCCCCGATTATGCCTATGGACGCCGCGTCTTCGATGCTAAATCCGCAAGCCGACGCAAGCAATATCGTCAAAAATATCCCGAACTGCGCCGCCCCGCCGAATAAAAACAACTTCGGATTGGCAAGCAACGGACCGAAATCAATCATCGCGCCTATACCTATAAACAGTATGAGTGGCATAATCTCGTTCATCTCGATTCCGATTGCAAAAAGACTGCTCATCACGCCTTCCGCACCCGAAAACGGTATGTTGATGAGGATTGCACCGAATCCCATCGGCAGTAACAGCGCGGGCTCCATATCTTTTTTGATTGCAAGGAAAATCAACAGCGCGCCGATACACCACATTATCACCTGTTGCCAAGTGACCGCGGTAATTGTCTCGTACAAAAATTCCATAACGCCTCCTATTTTTAATTCCAACCAAGTCTAATAACCGTAGCATACCAGACAGGAATAATACGAACAGTGGTCTTGCTCCGTGTTTTTGACCAAAACTTCGTTACGCTCACGGTTTATACATACAGTATTAACCCGCTCGCGTGCCTTGTTTTCGTCTAAAAACGCGGGGCAATACTCCTTAGACCAAACCGTCGAGATTTTCGATGATTTTTGGAAAAGACGAACGCAGTTGTACTTTATATTGTACTACAAGCGAGTATTTTCAAAAAAGCGCGCAAATATCGGCGTTTTTGCACAGTTCGTATTGTTACTGTCTGGTATAAAAAAAGACAAGACTGAACGTATGAACAGTCTTGCCAATTGTGATTAAACCAGAATAAAAATTCGTGTTAGTGACTTAATCTCGTCATATAATGACGACGGCTACTCCCTATTACGACAATATGATAATCAACGGGCGCCGATTTGTCAAGAATTTTTAATTAAGTCTTATTAGCCAACCGAACTCGTCTTTGATTCTTCCGTACTGGATACCCGTCAAAGTGTCGTAAAGCCACGAGGTGATTTTGCCCATTTTGCCGTCGTTTATCGTCATAATATCGTTTTTGTATCCGATTGTGCCGACGGGCGAAATGACCGCCGCGGTGCCTGTGCCGAACGCTTCGTTCAGTTTCCCTTCTTTGTAGTCTTCCTCAAGTTCGTCAATGGAAACGGCGCGTTCTTCGACGGTGTATCCCGCCTTCTTCAAAACCTTGATTGCGCTGTCACGGGTGATGCCGGGGAGGATTGTGCCGTCCAGCCACGGGGTGACCACTTTGCCGTCAAGGACGAAAAACATATTCATACTGCCGACTTCGCTGACGTACTTTCTTTCTTTGGCGTCCATCCACAAAACTTGGTCGTATCCTTTTTGTTTGGCGACTTCCGCCGCAAGAAGGCTCGACGCATAGTTGCCACCGCATTTGCACTCGCCCGTTCCGCCGAGAGCCGCGCGATTGTACACGTCCTCGACGTAAATCTTCGTAGGTTCGAGCCCGTGAGCGTAATAACTTCCGACGGGACTTAAAATCACGAAAAAGATATATTTTTTGCTGGGGTGCACGCCCAAAAAGTTTTCGGTGGCGATCATCGTCGGACGAATGTACAAACTCGTGCCGGGCATTGTGGGAATCCAGTCTTTTTCGATGCGGACAAGTTCAAAAAGTCCTTCCAAAACTTCGTCCACGGGAAGTTCTGCCATGCAAAGACGCTTTGCGCTTCTGTTCATACGCAAAATATTGTCGCGCGGGCGGAACATCGTGATTTTTCCTTCGTCGTTTTTGTAGGCTTTCAATCCCTCAAAAATCTCCTGACCATAATGCAAAACGACGCTGGCGGGACTTACCGCAATGTCCGAAAAAGGTCTGATTTCGACCTCGCCCCATTTGCCGTCGTTGTACTCGAGATACAGCATGTGATCGGTGAAATATTTTCCGAACCCGAGGTTGTTGAAATCGGGTTTTTGCTTCAACGTTTGAGCCAAATTGATTTTCATAAACGTTTATACCTCAAAAAAATTATTCAAAGACGTAGTATTTTTCGTCACCGCATTTCACGGTGACTTGTCCCAAAAGCGCGCTTGTTACGTCGGACGCTATTTTGTCCTTATACTCTTTCGGGACGGCAATCGTCATTTTGACGTTGTCGGCAAAATCGGTACTTAAAGTGGCAAAAACCTTGTCTTTAAGTGCCTGCAACAGCACATTGTACATTTCGTACCCGCACGTTATTTTTAGTGAAACGCCAACGACGTTTTTGACGATTTTTGCATTGTCGACGGCTTCGGCAACGGCGCGCGTATATGCCGAAACAAGCCCGCCCGCGCCAAGTTTTATACCGCCGAAATATCTTGTGACGACCACCGCCGTCATAAAAATACCTTTCTTTTTCAACACTTCCAGCATGGGTTGCCCCGCCGTCCCCTGTGGCTCGCCGTCGTCGGAAAAGCGTTGCTCGGTGCCCGCAAAATTACTGATGAAAGCATAGCAATTGTGCGTCGCGTCCGAGTACTTTTTCTTGACGCTTTTCACAAACGACAAGGCGTCGTCAAAACCGTCGATATTTTTTAATGTGCAGATAAATCTGCTTTTTTGAATGACGATTTCGTGCGAGGTTTCGCCCTGTGCCGAAAGGTAAAAATCCATTATTTTACGCTCACCTTAAAGTGAACTTTTTTGCCCTTGTGAATTATAAATTCGCGGTCGGTGACCTCGGCGTTGACGTCCGAAATTTTGTCGTCGTTTACGCGGATACCACCGCCTTCGATAAGGCGACGCGCCTCGCTTTTGCTGGGAGCGACACCGATTGCAACCAAAATATCGATGACTTTCGTCGTGCCGTTTTCGATTGTTTTTTCGGGCATTTCCGCACCGTCGCCGAACGCGCCTTTCGACTGTTTCAACGCGGTTTCAGCGTCCTCTTCGCCGTGGACGAGTTTGGTAAGTTCATACGCCAAAACCTCTTTTGCGCGGTTCATACGCTCGTCCTTGAACTTGCAAAGTTCCTTGATTTCGCCAAGGTCGATTTCGGTCAAAAGATTCAAGCAGTTTTCAACGTCGGCGTCGTCGATATTGCGCCAGTACTGGAAAAATTCATAAGGCGAAGTTTTTTCGCGGTCAAGCCACACCGCGCCTTTTTGCGTTTTGCCCATCTTCTTGCCCTCGGACGTGGTGAGGAGCGACGAAGTCATTGCGAAAGCGTCCTTACCCTCTTTTCGTCTTATGAGGTCGACGCCCGCCAGCATATTCGACCACTGGTCGTCGCCACCGCATTCGAGCTCGCACCCGTACTCGCGGTTGAGCACCAAAAAGTCGTACGCCTGCATCAGCATATAGTTGAACTCCAAAAAGGTCAGCCCTTTTTCAAGACGTTGTTTATAGCACTCCGCCGTCAGCATTTTATTGACGGAAAACACACTGCCGATTTCGCGCAAGAAGTCGATATAATTCAAGTCTTTCAGCCAGTCGGCGTTGTTGACCATAATGGCGGCGTTGTCGCCCTCGAAAGACAAAAACTTGCTCATTTGCTGTCTGAAGCAATCGCAATTGTGCTTGACGGTTTCCTCGGTCATGACTTTTCTCAGGTCGCTTCTTCCCGACGGATCGCCGATCATACCCGTGCCACCGCCGATGAGGATAATGGGACGATGTCCCGCCTTTTGCATCCATCTCATAACGATAAGTTGAATGAAGTGACCGACGTGCAGACTGTCCGCCGTCGGATCGAATCCGATGTAAAACGACATTTGCTCGGAGCCAAGTTTCTTATATAAATCCTCTTCGTAGACGGTTTGTTTGATAAACCCGCGCGCTTTGAGAGTGTCGAATACGTTTTCCATTTTAATTTAGTCCTCCAAAAGTTTCGTAAAATATTCAGCAAGGGATTTAATCCCCTTTTCGATTTGTTGTGTCGTGGCGTTTGAGTAATTCAAACGGAAAGTGTTGAAAGTTTTGCCGTCCGCGAAGAACGAACTGCCGGGGACGTAGGCGCAATTTGTTTTTTCGACGACGTCCTTAAAGATTTCGTCGGTGTTGACGCCCTTTCTTGCAAACTCCGCAAAAATGAAGAGTCCGCCGTCGGGGTTGGTGAACCTTATACCCTTGGGCATAAACTTTGTGATTGCGTCGTACATTGCGTCCTTTTTCGCTTTGTAAATCGGCACGATTTCTTTGAGGTGGGGCTCGATGCGCCCTTCCCTTAAATACATGTCGATAATCGCCTGCGAAAGCGACGAAGTATGCACGTCGGACGCCTGCTTTCCAATCGTGAGTTTCCTGATGATTTCGGGAGAAGCCACTACGACGCCCGTCCGAAGCCCCGGAGCAATCACCTTTGAAAAACTCGTCTGATAAATAACGATGCCGTCGTCGTTGTCAAAAGACTTTATCGCGGGGACGGGACTGCCCGAAAACCTTATCTCGCCGTAAGGGTTGTCCTCAAGGATAATCACGCCGTGTTTTTTGCAGATGGCGTGTATCGCTTCTCGTTTTTCAAGCGAGAGAGTCTTACCCGTCGGGTTGCTGAAATTCGGCACAAGATACAAAATCTTTGGCGAATACAGCACGATTTTTTTGGCAAGGTCGACGATATTTATGCCGTCGAAGTCGCTGTCGACGCCGATTGCCTCGCCCTCGTAGGTTTTGAGAATATGCAACGCGGCAAGATAGGTGGGGTTTTCGACAAGCACGCGGTCGCCCTTGTTGATGAACGCCTTGAACGTCAAATCGATGCCCTGCTGACCGCCCGACACGATAAGAGTTTGGTCGGGGGTTGCCGTGACGCCGTCGCGACGAACGTACTCGCCCGCGGACTCGATAAGCGGACGATATCCTTCCGTCCCACCGTACTGCAAAATCTCGGCGCCGTGACAGGTGAGGACTTTGTCGGCGATTTCCTTGATTTCGTCAACGGGCAAAGTCTCTTTCGCGGGGAAGCCCCCTGCAAAGCTGACGATACCGGGCGTTGACAACAGCTTGAAAATCTCGCGAATGGCGTTGCCTTTCAGGTTTTTTATTCTGTCTGAAAACTGATAATCCATTGTTTTCCAACTTTCCATAAACTTTATTGTATTATTTATAGAACAGTATATCACATAACCCGCTCAAACTGCAAAGGATATTCGGGTACAAAATGCAACCTTTCGTATTTTTTTTGTTAATATCGCGATAACGCTTTTATTTTTTCAACGTTTATGATATACTGTTGAAAGTTAAAATAATAACAAACTCTTTTCGGAGGTATATGACAAATGCAATACTCAAATGAAGTTGTTGAAATGTGCTGTGTCAAAAAAGGTCCCAACCACGGTCCCTCCCCCATTCCCGAGGAAGGCAAGTGGATTCAGGCAAAGGAAATTAAGGACATCAGCGGTTTCACCCACGGCGTAGGCTGGTGCGCTCCCCAACAAGGCGCGTGCAAACTCACACTCAACGTCAAAAACGGCGTTGTCGAAGAGGCTCTTGTCGAGACTCTCGGATGCAGTGGTATGACTCACTCGGCGGCTATGGCTGCAGAAATTCTCCCCGGCAAAACAATTCTCGAGGCTCTCAACACCGACCTTGTTTGCGACGCAATCAACACCGCCATGCGCGAGCTGTTCTTGCAAATCGTTTACGGTCGCACGCAATCCGCTTTCTCTGACGACGGTCTTGTCGTCGGCGCATCGCTTGAGGACCTTGGCAAAGGTCTCAGAAGTCAGGTCGGCACTATGTTCTCCACCAAAGAAAAAGGCGTCCGCTATCTCGAAATGGCGGAAGGTTACGTCACCCGCGTCGGTCTTGACGAAGAAGGCGAAGTCATCGGATACGAATTCGTACACCTCGGAAAAATGATGGAAATGATCAAAAAAGGCGTCTCCGCCGACGAAGCCCTCAAAAAATGCACGGGAAGTTACGGCCGTTTCGCAACCGCCACAAAATATATCGATCCCCGCAAGGAATAATAGGAGGATACTACTATGATTAGATTCGAAGGTTATGAAAGACGTATTGATAAAATCAGCGGTGTCCTCAAAGAGTACGGCATCGCTTCCCTCGAAGAGGCTCAGAAAATCTGCCTCGATAAGGGCGTTGACTGCGAAGCACTTGTGAAAGGTATCCAACCCATCGCGTTCGACAACGCAGTGTGGGCTTACACCGTAGGTTGCGCAATCGCAATCAAGAAAAATTGCAAAAAAGCCGCGGACGCCGCAGAAGCAATCGGCATCGGCTTGCAATCGTTCTGTATCCCGGGCTCCGTCGCCGAAAACCGCAAGGTCGGTCTCGGTCACGGCAACCTCGCCGCTATGCTCCTTCGCGACGAAACCAAATGCTTTGCGTTCCTCGCAGGTCACGAAAGTTTCGCGGCGGCTGAAGGCGCAATCGGTATCGCTCGCTCGGCAAACAAGGTTCGCAAAGAGCCTCTGCAGGTCATCTTGAACGGTCTTGGCAAAGACGCCGCATATATCATCAGCCGTATCAACGGTTTCACCTACGTTGAGACCAACTACGACCAGTACACCGATACTTTGACCGTCGTCAAAACCACCGCTTACAGCGACGGCGAACGCGCAAAAGTTCGTTGCTATGGCGCAAACGACGTCAACGAAGGCGTTGCTATCATGCGTCACGAAAGCGTCGACGTGTCAATCACCGGCAACAGCACCAACCCCACCCGCTTCCAACATCCCGTCGCCGGCACTTACAAAAAATGGTGCTGGGACAACGGCAAAAAATACTTCTCGGTCGCATCGGGCGGTGGCACGGGACGTACCCTGCACCCCGATAACATGGCTGCAGGCCCCGCTTCCTACGGCATGACCGATACCATGGGACGTATGCACAGCGACGCACAGTTCGCAGGGAGCAGTTCCGTTCCCGCTCACGTCGAAATGATGGGACTTATCGGTATGGGTAATAATCCTATGGTTGGCGCAACCGTTGCTTGTGCAGTTGCTGTACAAGAAGGTTTGAGTAAATAATAAAAGCAACGGGGGGTTTTTTATAAACCCGCTTCTTGCACAAACATCAAACGGCAATCGCAAGGTTGCCGTTTTTGGTTTATATAAAACCGCCAATTGTGCAGTTGCTGTACAAGAAGGTTTGAGCAAATAATAGGAACAATTTTTCAGTCAAAAACGGCACTCGCAAGAGTGCCGTTTACTTTTGATTTTGTTGGTTTTGTTCCTCATTATTCCCTCGTCGTTTTGCTCCTCAAAATGACGCGGTATAAACGTTAATCGGCAACAAGCGTTATCTTGTCGCACACCGCAAGGCTGAATAAGTCGGCAAACCATCCGAGCAAAAACAGCGGAACAAGCAATATCCCCGCAATCAAAGTCGATTTTCGCCTTGTTTCGTAAAACTTTTGGAAGCGGTATAAACTGCACAATCCCCAGCCAAAGAAGAAATACAAAAACGTCTTGACATTGTGCGGGAGCGCGTCAAATCCTTCGGTGATTGTGCGACGGATTTTGCCCTCCTCGATGGGGAGGCGCACGACAAATCGACTGCCTCTGCCCTTTCGGCTTTTGACCTCGATGACGCCGCTTAAATCATCGACGATTTCCTTGGTGATATAAAGCCCCAGCCCGTTACTGCCCGTCTGGCTTCGGGACTTGTCTTCCATATAAAATTTATCAAAGATAAACGGCAAACTTTCGCCCGAGATACCCGAGCCGTTGTCGCGGACGATAATGCGCACTTCTTTCGCCACTTTTTTGGCTTTTACGCTGATTTTTCCACCGTTTTGCGTATATTTTATGGCGTTGCTGATGAGGTTTTGCATAACGCGCGCAAGTTGTTGGCGGTCGGCGTACACCGTGACGTACGGCGCGCCTTTGACCTTATAGGTCAATTTCTTGCTTTGCGCCAGTTTTTCGTATTTCATCGCCTCGGTTTTAAAAAACTCGCTGATAAGGACGCTTTCTTTCCTTACGCCGATTGACTGAATTTCTTTTTTGGACGACTCGACCAGCGTCAAAACCTGATTGTTCATTTCCTCGGTTTTTTGGAGTATGAGCGCGGTGTAATCTTTGTCGTCCATACCGTCCGACAGGCTTTCGGCATATCCCGAGATGACGGCAAGCGGAGTTTTCAGATCGTGCGCAACCGACGCAATCATCACCTTGCGTTTTTCGTCGTCGACGTTGTTTCTGTCGCGGGCGTCGCGCATACTGCGTCGCAACGTTTCCAGTTGCTTGAAAATTCGCCGTTCGTAGACGTCGCCCTCGATTGAAATCGGGGTGTCGATGTCCAGACGATTAAGTTGAGCGATGGCGTCGTAAACGCTCCTTCTCGTTTTCCGTTTCAATTATTCAGTCCTGCCATTTATAGCCGAGCCCCCAAATCGTGACGACGTTGTTGACTCCCGCCTTTTCCAGTTTCTCGCGAAGACGCGCAATCGTAACGACAACGGTGTTTTCATCGATATATTCGTCAATGCCCCACACCGCGTCGATAAGTTTCTGCTTGCTGAAAATTTGATTGCGGTTGAGCGTCAGAAAATCCAAAATTTTGAACTCTTTTGCGGTGAGATTGAGCGGTTCGCCCCCGACTTTCGCCTCAAAACTTTCGGGCGATATCAAAAGTTCGCCCAGTCGCCTTTCGACGTTTTTGACGGGACGATTGAATTCGTAATACCGCCTTATCTGCGCGTTTACCCTGCACACCATTTCTTTGAACGAAAACGGCTTTGTGATATAGTCGTCCGCGCCAAGTTCGAACAGCCTGATTTTGTCCTCCTCGGACACCTTCGCCGATACGACGATAATGGGCGCGTTCATGTCGCGACGTATGGTTTCGCACACCTCGTATCCGTCGCAAACGGGCATCATTATGTCCAAAAGTATGAGGTCGGGCGAGAGTTTTCGCGCTTGCTCGATGGCGTCGCCACCGTCAAATGCCTGCGATACGACGTAACCCGAGCGGATAAGATAGTTCCGCATAGTGTCGGAAATTTCGATGTTGTCTTCTGCAATCAAAATGCGTCTTTGCATTATTTTGTCCTTAAAAAAGTCTTATTTAACCTTATTATACTTTGAAACGAGCATATTTTCAAGTTTATTATGCGTTCGAATTCACGATTTTTTGATTTGCTATTCAAAACCCCACAAGAACTATCATCGAAAACGTATTGCTACTATACTCTTGCCAAAAACACTGCTCTTTCCGTGCTTTTTGGAATTGCTCATTCGTTGTACAAGGAGTACAACTGCATTCGCATTTCCAAAAATCATCGGAAATATCAGCGTTTTGACAAGTTTTAGTATATATGAAAATGCAAAGCGCCCGACTTTTCGGGCGCCTTACATAAAGAGGAATTTTATTACAAGTTTATAGGCCTGTTAATTTTGTAATTTAAATATACGATACAATCATTACAACTGCGTGACAAAATTATTACAAAATTATTACACCGCCGTTTTCTGTCAATTTGACAGTCTATGCTGTCATTGTGACATATTTATATATTACCGTAAATCGATTTTTTTGCTTTCTAAAAATCATATTCTTCAATAAAACCGACAAATTGCAGTTCCTTTTCGCTCAAGAATTTGATTTTCACGCCCAACGTCCTATTGTTGGGGATTTCGGGATAAGTTCTTAACGACGTTACGCTTAAAATGTTATCGCTGATTTCCGTTTTATATCCGCGCTCTTTATAATACTCTTTTAATTCTTCAATCGTGAGCGAACACATGTAAGTAACGTCGGCTATATCCTTGGAACTGTCAATCTTGCCGGTTAACAAGTGCTCGGGGAAAAACACTATTTTTGACGTTTCTCCGCTTTTAAGCCGACAGCCCATTGAATCGATAACGTATCGGGTGTAATTTTTGGGCACTTTTACTCTTTCGTCGTTTTCCTTGTATATAACGAAACTGAAAGTCGATGACGACGGCAACTTTTTTACGTCAATAACGATTCTGTCGTTTACGATGACAGACTGCATATTGTTTCTGTCGTTAAGATCGTCGCAAAGCGTTTGCAAATCGCCCTTGTAACAAAAGGCTTGTTTACCGTCCGTCGGAGCAAATCTTGTGCGGTTTTTAACGTCCAACATCAAATTTACCCGATACGTCGTTGTAAAATCGTCACAATAAATTGTGTTGCTTTTCGCATTACACCCCGAAAAAACAAGCGGAAAAACCATCATCAACGCCAAAAGACAAATAATAAGATATTTTCTCTTTTTCATTGTTGTTATCTCCTTTTTTATAATAATTAATTAACCATTTTCAATCTTAACATTGATCCAAAAGTGGCGGCGCATGCATTATTGTTGATTGCCACTTGCGAATAACCCGGCCAACCATAATGAACCATAAATTCATATCCGCCGCCTGATTTTTTCTTATACCCGTAAACTACTACTGCATGTCCATCATCACCATTCGGAGAATTATTTATTGATGTCGCAGGATCGGCTATTAAACCAAATAAGATAACCGGGGTGCTTTTATTAATTAAGTTCTTCATGGTTAGGCTGCTGAAAAACGGCGTTATCATATCATAAATTCCCATATCTGTATAATTATAGTGGTTGAAGTAGTTAGTTAAGCAATTTCTAATGGTTGTTGATGTTGAACTATAATTATTTTGGTTGTTCCTAAATGTTAGAAGATGTTGCGTGAATTCTCCACTTCCAATTGCATTGTTATATTTGTATTCTTTATAACCATAATTATTAAATTGCATATAATTATTTGGAACGCACCGTTTTACATATTGATCATAATAACCCAATAAAATTGAAGCAGCTATATATCCACACACTCCGTTACTAATAGAATAATAACTAAATGAAGCTCCTGATGTTTTGGTTGTAAAAAAGCCATAGTTGTTGACATAGGTCCAACTGCTTCTAACCGTATTGTGTTTTATACCTTTTGTTTCAACAGTATTTTTAGACTCATTTAATAAAGAATTATACATTTTATTTGTATAATTTTTAATACTATCTATCGTTTTATGCGAGTTTCTCGGTATAGTTTGGTTAGATAATAAATGGACAAAATTATCACCGTCTAAGATGTAAAACTCTGCAGGTCCAAAATAATATAAGTTATTACTATGATTTAAAAATGGAGACAAACTATATAATGAATACTCAACCAACGAATTTGAATCGTTGCACAAAATCATATAACCTGTAGGTTCACACTCAAACAACGTATATTCTTTATCATTTAAATCTTTTAATAACTTGGTGTTACTAACACTTATCTCTACACTATCTTCATTGTTTATTGTTTTTAAATATTCTTCGCCTACCTCCTTTTGAATATTAAAATTTGTTCGAGCAGAAGCATTTTTTTCATCAAATGTTCTGTTTGTTACCTGCATGGAAACTATACAAGTAAATAAAAAAACAAAAACCAACAAATAAAATAATACTTTTTTTCTCATAATGCCCCTCCTATGCATTAATTATTCATATATACATTATACATCAAATGTTTATATTTTGCAATACCTGTTTTTGCAATAAAAAACCGCCCGTTTGGGCGGTTTGTGAGTTTTCTTATTCCCACTCGATTGTTGATGGGGGCTTGCTGGTGATGTCGTAGCATACGCGGTTGACACCTTTGACCTCGTTGACAATCCTTGACGAGATTTTTGCCAAAAGTCTATGCGGGATAGGCGTATATTGTGCCGTCATAAAGTCGGTCGTGTTTATCGCACGAAGCGCAATGAGGTAATCGTACGTTCTGTAATCGCCCATGACGCCAACCGTCTTGACGCCCGTGAGTATTGCAAAATACTGCGATGTCTTGACTTTGGATTTTTCAATTTCGTCACGATAGATTTTGTCGGCTTTTCTCAAAATGTCGCATTTTTCCTTGGTGACCTCGCCCATTACCCTGACTGCAAGTCCGGGGCCGGGGAACGGCTGACGGTTGATGAGGAAATCGGGAAGTCCCAGTTTCTTTCCAACCATACGAACTTCGTTTTTGAAAAGTCCGTTCAGAGGCTCGACAACGCCCTTGAAGTTGAGTTTTTCGGGAAGTCCGCCGACGTTGTGGTGCGACTTAATGACCGCGTTGTATTTTCCGCCCGACTCGATAATGTCGGGATAAATGGTGCCTTGCGCAAGGAAACGAGCGTTTTCAAACTTGCGTGCTTCCTCTTCAAACACATGTGCGAATTCCGCGCCGATGATTTTGCGTTTTTGCTCGGGATCGGTGACGCCCTCGAGCTTCTTCAAAAATCTTGCTTCGGCATCGACACGCACGAAGTTAAGGTCCATTTTCGAGAAGACGCTTTCGATTTCGTCGGGCTCGTTCTGGCGCATAAAGCCGTGGTCGACGAATATGCAAATGAGTTGTTTGCCGATGGCTTTGCTCAAAATCGTTGCGGTGACACTGCTGTCAACTCCGCCCGAAAGCCCCAAAATAACGGTGTCCGTGCCGACGGTCTCGCGCACTTCCTGAACTTTTCTTTCGATATAATCGCCAAGGTCGTAGTCGGCTTTTGCCCCGCAAATCTTATAAAGGAAGTTTTGCAAAACCTTTTGCCCTTCGACGGAAAGTTCAACCTCGGGATGGAATTGTACGCCGTACAACTTCTTTTCGGCGTTTTCAAAAGCGCAAATCGGGCATTTTGCGGTGTGTCCGATTACTCTGAACCCTGCGGGCACGGCTTTGATGCGGTCGCTGTGGCTCATCAATACTTTGGTGGTCGGGCAGACGCCGTCAAACAATACGGACGTGGTGTCGAGAGTGGCGCGCGTAACGCCGAACTCGCTCGTTTTGCAACCGATGACTTTACCGTCCAACGTATGGCACATAAGTTGCATTCCGTAGCAAATGCCAAGCACAGGTATTCCAAGCGACAAAATCTCCTTGTCGAAATCCTCGGGAGTTTCGCCGTAAACGCTTTTCGGTCCGCCGGTCAAGATAATGCCGATGGGGGCGATTTTTTTGACCTCGTCCGCGCTGATGTTGCCCGGTTTTACAAGAGAATACACTTTGGCACCCCTGACGCTACGGGCAATCAATTCCTTATATTGTCCTCCGAAATCGAGGACGAGCAAAGTTTGATTATTCAATTTAATCACCTCTCAAATTTTAACAAGTGTAGTATATAATATTTTTTATATTTCCGCAAGTTTTAGCGCGCTGTTTTGGACGCAACTTTCAAAATATTTCAAAATTTTTCGGCGCGTCAAAACGCAAACAACGGTTTTTCGTCGGGCTTGATATAAGAAGCGTCGGGATAGCCGTAAATCTGCGCGTAGGACAAGAACAACGACAAAACGTTGTTGTCGGGAATCGGGAGCCTTTGCAGATGATTTTCGGCAAGCCCGTTGATTTTCGTCTCGTTTTTTCCACCGCCCGAACATATCACAATAATCGCGGTCGATGCGTAATAATTGTCCTTGTATTTCACAAAATTCTTTTTTGCGTCACCCGAATTTATCACGGATTGAAACATCGGATTGACGATCGTATAAAGGTTTTTGTCACTGTCCTCCACCATAATGCGCGCATTCTCGGTGGATTTCCAACTGTAAAACCTGGTGTTTTCGACGTTTATCGTGCAGAAGTTTTCCTCTTGTACGGCACCCTCGCACCAGTTCGTCACGTTGGCGACCGTGGCGTTTAGGAGGATGCACGACTTGAAAGTAACGTTCGAGTTATGGCCCGTCGTTGTTTTTATTGACACGTTTGATTCGGCGGAATTATTGAAAATGCACCTGTCAAAAGTGACGTCGGAGCGCGTGACGTAGGCGTTGCGATAAGAGTTTTCAAAAAGACAATTGGTAAAGTCCGCTTTCGTCTTGTCGGTGCTTTCGCTGTTGTTGCCGATTTGAACGGGCACGCCGTAATACAAAAAGTCGTCCAAAACGAGTTCCTCGTCGGGCGCGATTACCCTGCCCGTGAAGCGGGTGTCAAAGATTTTTTGTCCGTATCCGCAAAACTCAAAACTCAGCGCGAAGTGACGACGCTTTCCGTTAAATCGTCTGAAAGACACAACTTTTTTTCCGTTGCCGTAAAAGTTTTTGTCAACTTTGAATCTGAAGTTATCTGCGACATTTTCCAAGGTATTAAGGTCGATATCCCTTTGCAAAACGACGTTGTTCTTCAAATACGCAAATTGGCTTTTACACGCCCAAAAATCTTGCGCCGACAAAATATTTACGCCGTCGATAAGTGTCACTTCTTTGTCGTTTACTTTTACATTGGTTTTTTTAATGTCATAGTCACTGAAATTAACCGTATCGTTGCTTAAAATATCTTTTTCGTTGATTT
Organism: uncultured Clostridia bacterium; assembly: GCA_934254835.1. Lineage (GTDB taxonomy): Bacteria > Bacillota > Clostridia > Christensenellales > CAG-917 > CAG-349. The sequence goes on from CAKQMI010000004.1 coordinate 32,577, forward strand.
TAAGTGTGTCTTTGTCCGAAAGTCCCAAAACGGAGCGCACGTCAAACTGCGACTTTTCCTCGCCGTTCTCATTCAAAACCTTGTTGCCGAGATAGACGTTGTCCGCAATGAACTCGATACTCAGCGGTTGGGCTTTTTCGGGCGTAATTTTGTTGTGGGCGACGTATCCGTACAGTATGTCGGCACCGACGGATATTAAAAGTGCGACGATTACCGTCACGACTATAAATAATGCGCCCTTCCATTTTTTCATTTTACCGCCTAAAAAGCGACAGCAAAACGCTGTCGCCCCTTATCGTGAAATTATCTTACCATTTGTTGTACACTTTTTCGCAGAAAGCGTACATATCTTTGATTTCCAGCACCGTGCCGTCGTCCAGCGTGACCGTGCCGTTCCAAAGCCCGTGCACCTGATGCGTGAGCATGCCGACGTTGGGGAGCATAATCCCGTTGTGGTTGTCGTAGAACGGAGTCATCGTCAGCTCGAACCTGCCGTTTTCCTCGTGGAATATCCACGGATCCATCCAACGTTTGTCGGGCTGATACTCAACGGTGACCTCACCGAGCTTGTGACATTTTCCGTCGTACATAAGCGCGGTTTCGCGTCCTTTTTCGGGCGCGCCGATGCCCCAAGTGATTTCAAAACCGAACAATTTGTCGTTTATATAAGTCGTGCCGTTGCCCCAGAACCAGTAGTTTTTGTGATCCCAGACACCGCGTCCCCAGTCGAGAACGGTGAACAAGTCGTCGCGATTGCCGTCGATGACCTCGGTGCCGATTTTCACAAAACCGCGCGTGGGCATGCAGTTGATTTTTTCGGTGAAGAAAAAGTGGTTGGCATGCTTTGCAAACGGATTCATGATGACGATACTTTCGCCCGTGTAGTTGTCCGCCCAGAAGTCACACTCGATTTTGGGACTTTTCCAATAAAGGTGACGTTTTTCCTTGGTCACTTCGAACTTCAAAATCTTTTTGCCCTTTTTGCGTTCAAAGGTATAAGGCTCCTCGCCGTTTCTGTTGACGGGGAATTTATTGACCGTGGCAAGGTCCAAAATCAAATCGGTGACCGTCCTGCCGGTTTTGAGGTCAACATAGCCGACCGTCGCGGCGGAGGCAAGCGAGATGTTGAAAAAGTTGAATTGCACGATAAAATCCTTGCAACCGACCTGATAAAAATCCCATTCTTTAATGTCCCATTTCGACGCCGTGATATCCTCGCGATTGTACTCGATGATATTGCGTCTTGCCCAACCGGGTTGCGTCAACGAGCCGTCCTTATTCAAGAGTTTAATCGGCTCTTTCACTTCAATTTGCGTACTCATAATTCACCTCTTATATATAATTAACAATGCTTATTCGATTATTAAAATGTTGCTATTTGCGAAAAACCCATATTTATCGCAACGTTCACTTCGATATATTCGCCGGGGTCCCAAAGCGAGGAACGCAGGTTTGGGGTGTGCGACACGTAATCAAAAGGTCTGTGTCCCTCTCGCCTCTTAAACCGCACGAGTGTAAGGCGTACGGTGCGTATATTTTTGACAACAGGTCCGATTTGAGGAGGGCGCGTACTTGTCGTACGTAACCGACGAAAAGTCGGACACGTAGTCGAAAAGATGCGTGCCGTACGCCTTACAAATCGGCGTCGAAATTTTCAAGCGCCCTTACTGCCACCTCGAAACATGCTTCCAAACTCTCGGTGTCGATATTTTCATAAGTATCGTTGCGGGTGTGGTAGTAGTCCTCGAGGTTATGGTTCATTGCGGTGATACCAACGGCCTTCATACCGCCCTGATTGAACGCCGCGCTGTCGGTTGCGCCCAAAGGCACGCCGATTTTTTGCACGGAAATATCCAGTTCCGCCCCCGCGTTGAAGAACAAATCGACCGCGTGAGGATCGGACGGGACGGTGTTGTTGAGGTCGTTGACGTTGACGCCCAAAAACTTTGCGTCGCGGATTGTATCAAATGCAAAAATCAAAGTTTCGACGTCGTTGAACTCCTTCGCGTGCGCTTTTGCAAAGGCTTTCGCGCCACGGAGTCCCGCCTCTTCACTGCCCGTGATAAGCACGCCGACCTCGGTATTTTCGAGGGTGACGTTTTTATCTTTCAACGCCTTCAAAAGGGCGATGCTCATAAAGCAACCGGTGAGGTCGTCGTTTGCGCCGTCAACAACGAGTTTTTCATTCCACATAAAGTACATCGCAATCCACAGCGGGACGAACACCAAGCAGACGTAACCTAAAATGTTTGACACGTTTTCGCCCAAAAACAGCGTTGACGCGTACTTGTTGGCAATGCACAGAATGATTGCGACAAAGAAGTATGCCACGCCGACAAAACTTGTGATGACGTGCGCGACAAAACCCTTTCCGCCAAGATGATAGTTGAAAGTCCACTCGTGAGCGGAGTCAACGTGGCCGTTGAAAATAATGCGACGCTTGACCTCGCCCGCGGGACGCTTGACCGCATAAAGATTGTGCGACGTCTTTTTGACAAAAAGTTTGTCAACGACTTGTTTGTACATTACGAATTCGCCAACCATAAGCACCGTCGCCACCACAAACATAACGAGCGACGCCACCGGCTGGAAGAAATACGCCACAAGCGCCAAAAGATACAATGAAACGCTGATATAAATCCAGCCCATAAACGCGCCGGGATATACGGGGAACGGCTCAAGTCTGATTTCGTCGGCGTAAGGCTTCAAAAGTTCGCCCATATATTCGGTGGCTTTTTTCTCGCCCTCGCTTCCGGCGTCGCGTTTCCCGAAAGATTTTATGACCTTTTCGATATGGTTGGCCATAAAGGTTGCGCTTTCGCGTTTGTTTTCTCTCATTTCATCAAATCCCATAATATTCCTGATCCTTATCTTTTTTGGGCAAAGCCCTTTTATCTAATGTTGTTTGCAGCGCTTGCGGGGGTATAAAGTTGATAGTTCTCGGCGCTGATGATACCCTGACGATACATTGCTTCGAGGCACTGCTCCATGCTGTACATACCCGCGTTGCGACTGGTCATCATAGTGTTTTGGAGTTGGTAGTTTTTGCCCTCGCGGATAATATTCTTGACCGCGCTGTTGCAAATCATAACTTCCGTCGCCAAAGACCTTCCGCCCTTGACGTTGGGCACAAGCTGTTGCGACACGACGCCCAAAAGCACCATCGAGAGTTGCACGCGGATTTGTTGTTGTTGGTCGGCGGGGAAAACGTCGATGATACGGTCAATCGAGTTGCACGCGCCCGTGGTGTGCAAAGTTGACAAAACAAGGTGTCCCGTTTCAGCTGCGGTGAGCGCGGTGCGGATACTTTCGAGGTCGCGCATTTCGCCCAGCATAATCACGTCGGGATCCTGACGGAGCGAGGCACGGAGTGCGCGCGGATAGTCGCTGGCGTCACGCCCGATTTCCCTTTGCGTGATGACGCAACGGTTGGACGTGTAGGTATATTCAATCGGATCTTCGATTGTGATAATGTGCGCGGTGATAACGCGGTTGAGATAATTGACGATACTTGCAAGCGTCGTGGTTTTTCCGCTTCCCGTGGGGCCCGTGACAAGGATAAGCCCGCTTTTTTTGACGGCAAGATTTTTCAAAACCTCGGGGATACCGAGCGAGCGAAAATCGCCGATTTCGTTGATAATGCGACGAATCGATATCGAAAAACCGTTGAAGTCGCGATATACGTTGCACCTGAAACGCCTGTCGCCGACAGAAAACGAACTGTCCACGTCGGAATACAGGTCAAACTCGGTCATTTGTTTTTCGGTCAAAATGTCCTGAATAAAAGAAAAAACTTGCTCTTTGGTAAGAATCGTGTCGTCGATTTGTTTCAGAGTGCCGGACACCCTCGCGATTGCGCATCTGCCGGACTTGATGTGAATGTCGGAAGCTTCGATTCTTTCGGCAAGTTTCAGATACTTGATAAGCGTGTTATCTCTCATAAGTTACCACCTAAATTAGATTTGAGTTGTTGGAATGTGCCAACCTAATGTTTTGCCTTTTTATTGATATATATAATAAAGTTTATCATATTACTATGTAAAAATCAACAATATGAAAAAAATATCGACATTTTTTATCGCGGTGAAAACTTGCGTTTTCCAAATAAAAAACCGCCCTTTTCGGGCGGTATTTCGTTATTCTTTGTTGTTTTCTGACGTTGTGACGTCGTTGTTGTTTTGGTTGTCGGACGTTACGTTTTCGACGCTTGCCTCTTCCTCGGTCGGCGGAGTGATTAGCGCGGGATCTTCTTCTGCGCCCGCTTTACCCTTTTTGAACATAGGGGCATTCAGCCTTTCGATGAAGTTTTGGACGGCGTACATTCTCTTCAAAATCGCGTACAGCGGGTAAGCCACCGCAATCGATACGCCTGCCTGTATGAAGTTGCCCGGCAAACTTTCAAGCGAGCCTGCCCAACCATACATAATCGCGCCCGCAAAATAATATCCGAGCACCATCCAAAGTCCTGCCACGACAACGCCCAAAATGTCCATATAGAACTTGTCTTTTTTATTGAGCGTTTTCACGATAAGTCCGCAAAACAGACCTTCAAGTCCCTTTATCAGCAGTGTAAAACCCGCCCAGTGCATATACCCGCCGATGACGTCGGCAAGCATACTTCCGATTCCGCCAACCAACAAAGCGGGGACGGGACCTGCAAAAAGTGCGGTCAAAAAGATGACGGCGTCGCCAAAATTTATATACCCTTCAGTTGCGGGCATAGGTATGGGAAGCACACAAGTGACAACCGTCGTAAGAGCACACATGATACCGATAAATGCTAATTTAAGCGTTTTGTTTCTGTCAATTTTTTTCATAGTATATCCTATTATAGACTATATATTTTTTAAGTCAAATATATATACTGATATGGCTATCAAATTAAGACAAAGCACGTCACAATGTCGCAATTTTCGATGGTTTTCGAGGGCGTCCGACACGGTTTTCATCGTTTTTAGAGCAATAAAAAAATCCCTCGCATTTTTTTGCGAGGGATTTTATGAAAAAACCTATTTGATAATCGATGCGTCCCAATGCGGATCGGGATCGAATCCCATAAGTTTTGCGACCGTCCCCGCGACGTTGGAAAGCCCGAAGTTGCCCTCTGCGATTTCGACGTCGGCGTTGAAAATGATGAACGGAACGGGGTTCAGGCTGTGAGCCGTGCGCACGGACACAACGCCCTTTTTGTTCTTTTCCAACATCTCGTCGGCGTTGCCGTGGTCAGCCGTCACGACAAGGATTGCGTTTTCCTTTTCGATGACGGGGATAAGCCTTGACAGTGCAAGGTCAACCGCCTCCACGCCGATAACCGTTGCGTCGAAGTTGCCGGTGTGACCGACCATATCGCCGTTGGGATAATTGCAACGAATGAAGCCGTACTTTTTGCTTTCGATGGCGTCGATGACTTTGTCGGTGACTTCCGCCGATTTCATCCAAGGACGTTGGTCGAAAGGCACGTTGTCGGACGGCACTTCTTCCCACGTTTCGAGGGTTTCGCTGAATTTTTCACTGCGGTTGCCGTTCCAAAAATATGTGACGTGACCGTACTTTTGCGTCTCGGACACGGCGTACTCGTTGACGCCCTTGTTGACAAGATATTCGGACAAGGTATATTTGATTTTGGGCGGTTCCACCAAAAAGCGTCCCGGCAGGTGCAAATCGCCGTCGTACTGCAACATACCTGCGTACAACAACTTCGGCATATCACCGCGGTCAAAGCCCGAAAAATCTTTGTCGTCGAAAGCCATCGAGATTTCGATTGCGCGGTCGCCACGGAAGTTGAACAAAATCACGCTGTCGTTGTCCTGCATTTTGCCGACGGGTTTGCCGTCTTTTACGACGACGAAAGCGGGCAAATCCTGGTCGATGATACCGGGCGTTTCGTTGCGGAAAGTCTCTATTGCCTCGGTGGCGGACGAAAACCCTCTGCCCTCGCCGTAAACGTGGGTGTAAAAACCGCGCTTGACCATATCCCAGTCTGCGAAATATCTGTCCATAGTGATCGTCATACGTCCCCCGCCCGACGCGATTTTTGCGGTGAACGTATCGTCGTTCATTTCCGCCATCGCGCTTTCCAGCATATCGACGTAGGTGAGCGCGCTTGTTGCGGGCACGTCACGCCCGTCCAGAAGAACGTGTACGAAAACTTTTTTGATACCGTCCTTTTTTGCGCCTTTGATAAGTGCGATAAGGTGGTTTATATTGCTGTGGACGTTGCCGTCGGACAAAAGCCCCAAAAAGTGCATTGCGCTGTCGTGCGCCACGCAGTTGTTTTTGAGTTCCTGCCAAGCGGAGGAATTGAAAATCTCACCGCTTTCGATTGCTTCTTCCACAAGTTTTGCGCCTTGCGAATAAACCTGACCACAGCCGAGAGCGTTGTGTCCGACCTCGCTGTTGCCCATATCCTCGTCCGAGGGAAGCCCGACGGCGGTGCCGTGCGCTTTGATATAGACGTTTTTGCAGGTTGCAAGAAGCTTGTCAAGCACGGGGGTATTCGCCTTGGTTACGGCGTCCCCAAGCCCCGTCGTGGATTTGCCCACGCCGTCCATTACGACTAATACGACTTGTCTTGACATTATTTTTCCTCGAAGTTTACGACGCGCGCAAAGTCTTGCGCTTTCAGCGACGCGCCACCGATAAGACCGCCGTCGATTTCGGGCATTGCCATAAGTTCGTCGACGTTTTTGGTGTTCATGCTTCCGCCGTATTGAATGCGCACTTTGTTTTCGGCGCAATTTCTGCAATAGAGGTTTGCCATCGTGTCGCGAATGACTTTGATGGTTGCGTTGGCGTCGTCGGCGGTTGCGGTTTTGCCGGTGCCGATTGCCCACACGGGTTCGTAAGCGATGACGATGTTTTCAAGTTCGGATTTGTCGATATCCTTGAAAGCCTCGGTGGTCTGACGGACGACGACTTCTTCGGTCTTGCCCGCTTCGCGCTCTTCCAAAAGTTCGCCGACGCAAACGATGGGTTTCAATCCTTTTTGAAGCGCCGCTTTCATACGAGCGTTGACGGTTTGGTCGGTCTCGCCGAAATATTGACGGCGTTCGCTGTGACCGATAATGACGTATTCAACGCCGAGTTCGGCAAGCATATCGGCGGAAATTTCGCCGGTGAACGCACCCTTTTCTGCCCAGTGTACGTTTTCTGCGCCAACGTGGATATTGGTGCCTTTCGTGAGTTCGACCGCGGTTGCAAGGTCGGTGTAAGGCGTGCAGATGACGACGTCGGCTTTCGCGTCTTTGACCAAAGGAATAAGTTCGGTCACGAGAGCCTTGGTTTGGGCGATTGTATTGTTCATTTTCCAGTTACCTGCGATGATAGGTGTACGCATAATAAATTCTCCTTTTCAAATTTTCAAGATATTGCTTTAAGCGATGATTTTATTAGTCTTTGTCGTTGAGACAGGCGATGCCCGGCAATACTTTGCCCTCGAACAACTCAAGCGACGCTCCGCCACCCGTTGAGATGTGCGTCATCTTGTCCGCAAAACCAAGTTGCTGTACCGCCGCCGCGCTGTCGCCACCGCCGATAATGGTGGTTGCGCCCGTGCCGTGCAACGATGCAAGTGCCTCGGCTACCGCGAAAGTGCCTTTGGCAAGCGTCGGATTTTCAAACACGCCCATAGGTCCGTTCCAGATGACCGTCTTTGCGTTTTTGATGACGTCTTTGAACAGTTCTTGCGTCTTTACGCCGATATCGAGCCCCATTTTGTCGTCGGGAATGGACTTGCTGTCAACGTACTCGACCTCGACTTGTGCGTCGATGGGATCGGGGAATGCCGATACGATTGCGCTGTCAACGGGAAGATAAATTTCCTTGCCCAAGATTTCAGCCTTGTCCAGCATATTTTCGCAATACTCGATTTTTTCGTCGTCAACAAGCGACAATCCTTCTTTTCCGCCCTGCGCTTTCAGGAAGGTGTATGCCATGCCACCGCCGATGATGAGCGCGTCGCATTTGTCAAGAAGGTTGTTGATTACGTTCAGTTTGTCGGCAATCTTCGCACCGCCCAAAATAGCGATGAAAGGATGCACGGGGTGGTCGAGGCTGTCCGCCATGACCGAAAGTTCCTTTTCGATAAGGAATCCGCATACGGCGGTCTTGACAAAGCCGTACTCGACGATTGCAGCGGTCGATGCGTGCGAACGGTGCGCCGTGCCGAATGCGTCGTTGACGTAAACGTCGGCGTACTCCGCAAGTGCTTTGCAGAAGTTTTCGTCCCTGCCTTCTTCGCCTGCATGGAAACGCAAGTTTTCAAGAAGTACGCACTCGCCGTCTTTGAGGTCTGCGACCTTTTTCTTTGCGTCTTCGCCGATTACGTCGGTTGCAAAGGTGACTTTGTTGTCCAAAAGTTCATTCAGACGCTTCGCAACGGGAGCAAGACTGAACTTTTTGACGTCGTTTTTCGCCTTTTCGATTGCTTCGGCGGTTGCCTTTTCGCGCTCTGCTTCGGGCAATGCTTCGATTTTGGCTTTTTCCTTTTTATTGAGTTTGATTTTGTCGTCAAACACGTTGTGGGGCTTGCCCATGTGCGAGCAAAGCACGACTTTTGCGCCGTGTTCCATCAGGTATTTGATGGTGGGAAGCGCGCCGATGATACGGTTTTCGTCGGTGATAACGCCGTCTTTCATAGGAACGTTGAAGTCAACGCGGACGAGACACTTTTTGCCTTTTACGTCAATATCGGTGATTGTCTTTTTGTTCATAGAATATCTCCTGAATTTGATTTCGTTTTAAGCCCCAAATTTTTAAGGCAGTAATATGATAACACAATAAAAGTTTTATTGCAATTACTTATAAATACTTTATTTGATTTTCGTCGCGCGTACGCCTTATTTGTCGTACGCCGCGCGTACGCCTTATTTGTCGTCGTATTTCGTGAGGTGTCCTTTTTCCAAAAGTCCCTTGAAATTATGCTGGCGCAACGCCTCGTACAAAACTATCGCGACGCTGTTGGAAAGGTTCAAACTTCTTATCGATTCGCCCATGGGAATACGGATTGCACGATCGTAATTTTCGTGCAACAGTTCCTCCGGCAAACCTTTCGTTTCCTTGCCGAAAAAGAGATATGCGTCGTCCGAAAAATTCACCTCGTCATAGCGGTGTTTTGCCTTGGTCGAGGCAAAGTAATACTCGCCGGGATTCTTCTTAAAAAACTCGTCAAGATTTTTGTAAACGTGCAGTTCGCAATCGCCCCAATAGTCAAGCCCCGCACGCTTTAAGTACTTGTCCGACAGCTCGAATCCAAGCGGTTCGATAAGGTGCAAAATCGTATGTGTTGCGGCGCAAGTGCGCACGATATTTCCGGTGTTTTGCGGGATTTCCGGTTCAACCAAAACTACGTTCATTTATACTTCTTCCTTAAAAAAATTCGTCGATAATTCTTAACGTGTCGGCGCGGTTTTTCATCTCGGCAATCGCGCGTCTGACGTCCTTTGCACGGCGGGTATTTTTGGCGTAAAAACACAACTGCGCTTTCATTTGATTGATGACTGTGCGATCCGGCAAATACTCGCTCAAAATTTCAATATGTTTCAAAATAGCCGTTTTAGCGTCAAATTCGTACTCTTTATCTTGCAGTTTTGCAAAGATGAACGGTTGACCAAGTGAGGCACGCCCAACCATTACACCGTCGCAACCCGTCGTTTCTTTCATTCTTAAATAGTCGTCGCGCGTCACGACGTCGCCGTTTCCGATGACGGGAATTTTGACGCTTTCTTTCACCTTTTTGATGACGTCCCAGTCGGCTTTGCCCGAGTAAAATTGCTCCCTCGTTCTTGCGTGCACGGCAACGGCTTTTCCGCCCGCTTCCTCGATGACTTGCGCAATTTCATGCGCGACGGTTTCGCCGTTTTCAAAGCCCGCTCTGATTTTTACTGTGACGGGTTTTTCGGTTGCCGACACCGCCGATTTCACAACGTCGTAAACAAGGTCGGGGTTTTTCAAAAGCGCGCTTCCCTCGCCGTTTTTTACCACCTTTGCGACGGGGCAACCCATGTTGATATCGATGATGTTAAAGTCCTTCAAAGCGGGGTGCTCCACCGCCCTTTTTATGAACTCCGGATCGGCACCGAAAAGTTGCGCCGACACGGGACAGTTTTCCTTTTCTCGTATCGTCAAAAGTGCCGAAGTGTTGGCGTTGTTGAAGCACAATCCTTTTGCCGACACCATCTCCGTGACGGTCAGCCCGACGCCGTAAACCGAGGCAAGATAACGCATGCCCGCGTCGGTATAGTTTGCCATCGGCGCGAGTATCAAATCGTTTTTGAGTTGTACGTTTCCGATTTTCATTTGTAGATTTTCTTTGCCTTGTTCCAGTATTCGTCAAGGGTATTGACGTCGTTGACGTCCTTGCCGTCCTTAATAATTTCGCTTTCCATATATTTGAAGCGTTTTACGAACTTGTCGCAGGCGGTTTTTAGGGCGGTTTCGGGTTCGATATGACGCCAGCGCATCGGATTTATCGCCGAAAACAAGAGATCGCCCGCTTCCATTACGGCGTCGTCGCCCTCCGCTTCCTTAAACTCTGCTATTTCTTCGTTCAGTTTGTCGAAAGTGCCGTCGATGTCCGCCCAGTCGAACCCGCACTTCACCGCAACTTTTTGGATTTTGTAGGCGTACAAAAGCGCAGGCAAGTTTCTGGGGATTTTTTCCATTTTGTCGCTCAAACTCGTATATTCCTTTTCGACGGCTTTTGCCTCGTTCCAACATTTCAAGGCTTCCTCGGCGGATTTCGCCTTGTTCTGCCCGAAAATGTGAGTGTGGCGATGTATGAGTTTTTCGGCAAGATTTGTCAAAACGTCGTTGAAGTCGTATTCGCCGTCGGCGTTTCCGATCATTGCGTGGAAAACCGCCTGCAACAAAACGTCGCCCGTTTCCTCGATCATACCGTCCAAGTCGCCCTTGTCAATGGCGTCGATAAGTTCATACGATTCTTCCACAAGATTTATCCTTATGCTTTCGTGCGTCTGCGCGCGATCCCACGGACAGCCGTCTTCGCCGATAAGTTTTGCCATAATTTCGATGATGTCGTGGGTGTCGAAGCGTTTTGCGGTCAAAAGTTCGTCGGGCGGGATAACCAAAGTGGTCGTGTACGAAAAATTCTTGCCATGGTCGATTTCGGCAAGGGGTATGTATGTCAAGTTGTCTGTCTTTTTGACAGCGTTGATAAGATAGACTGATTTTTCGTCGCCATAGACGTCGGACAGTTTGATTTTCAAGTCCCCCGCAAGCAAGCGGTTGTCGATTTCTCTTATCACGACGGTGTGTCGCTTGTCGGGCATAAACGAAACGTCCGCCACGACGTCGTACGCCGAATAGCTCATCACCGACGTGTCGGGACAAACGGATGAAAAATGCCCGGCGTAGCTTACGCCCGCAATAATTTCGATATCGTCCGTTTTCATTTTCAGTTTTTGTACGGTGCCGTCGTCAAAGCCACCGCCATTGACGCAAAACGTAACGTCGCCTTTTTCGTTTTCCGAAAGCAAGGTTTCGATAATTTTATTGTCAAGCTCAATAAAATCTTCGGCGACGTCATAAACGTCGTCGAAAGACCGCGCGGGTATTTGGTTTTTTTCAAAATAATCGAATGTCGGCGTCTTTGCCGTTTTTACAAAAATATTTTTTGACTTTTTCAACGCCTTTTCGGCGCGTGCGGTCAAATCGTCTTTTAACAGTCCAAGTCCTATGACGGTAATCATTCAGCACTCCCAAAATCGTAGTTTTTCGGATAATTTGCAATACGCCTTTGAAAACGGCACGCCCGCAAGTTCGTCCTTGTCAAAGACTTTTGCAAACGCCGACAGCAAAATATATACGACGGCGGATGCGACTGCGCCCGTTATCAACGACAGCACAGAATTTTTGATATAAATATCAAAAAACCACGCTACGAAAAACATTATAGCATTTATTACCACGATTGTACTAACGTTTTTCACGAGTTTCGGATTTTTTCCCGTCATTTTATAAAAATCGTGCGCGTTCAAAATCAGTCCGACGGCGGAAAACACGATAAGACCGTATCCCGCGCCGAACACGCCGTATCTCAAAAGACAAATCGCCGTCACCGAAATTTTGAGAAGCACCGAAAAACCGTTGTTGAAAATTATCTTTTTCGTGCCTCCCGTCGCCATAATCATATTGGCGTAAATTTCACGAAGCGCATTGAGCGGGACTGTCGTGCAAGTGATGCGCAAAAGCATTGCGGAAGTTTTCATTTCGGCGTCCGACAAACGAGGATAAAGCGTCGAAATAATCTTTTCTGAAAACACGAAAGACAACACCGCAAATGGCAATGAAATCGCAAACGCAAGTTTTACGCCGGACGTGGCGTTTTGGCGCACTTTTTCGACGTTTCTTCTTGCGGTTGCCGACGAAATAACGGGGACGAGCGCGACGCACAATGCGACGCTCAAAACGACGGGCATATTCACGACGCTCATCACCGTGCCCGAGTATAATCCGTATTCGGCGGTGGCAATTGACGTTGCTTTTCCTGACGCTTTCAGTATGTTTACGATTAAAATTCCGTCGATAAACTGCGAAAACGGTATGATAAAGCCTGCAATCGCAAAAATAAGCGACGTTTTGAAAACGGCACTTTTTGACTTTTTGTCGCACGTCGCAACCGCCTCGGATTTATAATTTTTCCCACGGGTAAAGTAAGAAATCACGATATAAATCAGCGCAATAAATTCGCTTATCATTACGCCGAAAAGCGCGCCCGCCACTCCGTAAATAACGCCGTTTTTCGACAAAACTTTTGCAAGCGTCAGCCCGAGCGCAAGTTTGAAAACCTGCTCAAAAAGTCCCGAAACAGCCGTCGGAATGACGTCGTTGTTGCCCTGAAACCAACCTCGAAACATCGACAACGCGCCCACGAAAACTATCGCGGGAGCAATGACGTAATAACCCAAAGTCACGCTTTCGTTGCCTTGCAAAATCGCGATATATTTTGCAAGTCCGCCCAAAATCAAAGCAAGAAAAATCGACGTTGCCGTCACACTTATAAGCGCGTTTTTCAGCACTACTTTGCTGTCTTTTTTCAATACGTTATTTTCGCTTGTCAGTTTGGAAACCGCCACGGGAATCCCGCTTGTCGTCAGCGAAATTATCAGCGCATAAATGGAAAAAACAAGCTGATACATACCCATTCCTTCCGCCCCGAGCACCGACGTCAACGGCACGCGATACAGCGCGCTTATGACCTTTGCAATTATCGAAAACGCCGACAAAACCACGGCGTTGCCTGCCATCGTACGCTTTTTCATTGCAAAGAACCTGATAAAATACTGGAGGAAAGTTCGACTAGTTTGACTTTTTCGTCAACGCTTTTTGACGAATTTGACAACAAAATCACCCCGCCCGTGACGTCGCCCGACACGATTATCGGCGAAAATATTTGCGTTTTGAAGACGTTGACGTCGTCGCCCGTTATTGCATATCCGTCGGGAAAAGACACCGTGCGCGTCGTCCGTGACGAAAACAAATCCGCCGTGTTTTTCAGCATAAGTTTGTCAAAATAAAAGTTTTTGTCATACCCCTCAACCGCGATTATTTTGTCGAGGTCGGTGACGATGACAGTGTCGTTTGTCAGCTTAAACAAACTTTCCGCAACCTCTTCCGAAAACCTTTTTATCCCTTTTAATGCGGAATATCTTTTCAAAATAAGGCTGTTTTCGTCAACGAAAATTTCCATTTCCTCGCCCTCGCGCAGGCGCATTGTACGGCGGATTTCTTTTGGGATAACCACCCGTCCCAGCTCGTCGATTCTTCTTGTGATACCCGTATTTTGCATAAAAAAACCTCCCGCTGTAGTATCCGCAGGAGGCAACTATTTATGCGCAAATTATTGCTGATTTATCTTGTAGGACAAAACGAACAGGCTGTCGCTCATATTGATGTTTTCGCACACGACGTCCTCGGCGACGTTGGACAAATCGACGGGCGCAAAGTTCCAAAACTTATTTACGCCAAGCCTCACGAGGTTTTCGGCGACCTCCCGTGCGAATTCCTTTTGCACGCAAATCGCAGCGATATCGACGGGGTGGGTGTTTATGTACTCGGCAAGTTTATTGACGTTCAGCACCTCGACGCCGGCGGGGACTTTCTGAATGACGGTTGGATCGACGTCGAACATTGCGCGCACGTAAAAACCGTCGTCCGAAAAACCGACGTAGCGCGCCAACGCCTTGCCGATATTTCCGCAACCGATGATGATGATATTGTGCTGTTGGTCAAGCCCCAAAATCGACGCGATTTCACTGCGAAGTTTGCCGACGCTATAGCCGTAGCCCTGCTGACCGAATTCGCCGAAGTTGGAAAAATCCTGCCTAACCTGCGACGCCGTGACGCCCAGATTTTTTGCAAGCTCGGAACTCGAAACGCGCTTTACGCCGTCGCGTTCAAGTTGCTTTACATACCTGTAATATCGTGGAAGCCTTTTGATGACCGCTTCCGAAATGCCCTGTTTTTTTGCCATAGTTTTATCCTTTTATGATATTTTAGCGACTTAGTATCGATAAGTCAAGAAAAATATCTTTTCAAAAAATCCTTTCATAAAAAAACGATGCGGGTTATTTCAGCATACCGCCGACAAGTTCTTTTGCGGGCGGGATATCGCCGATTGTTTTTGCGTAGTGCGCATATTTTACCACGCCGTTTTTGCTGAACGTAAAGAACGCCAGAAGTTGTCCGCCACGCCTTTCGGGATGTTCGTTTTCACCGCCGATAAGGCTTTTTGCAAGCGACTTGAACATATCCGACGATACCATTTTTTTGATGTCGTCGCCAATCATATCTTCAAAATATTTGTCGCCCGCGACCATGCTGAACATACTGTTCGCCTCGAACACGTTGTAGCGGTCGTAAAGTTTGCCTTCGACGTCGGGGATAAGTTCGAATGCAAAATCTTTTTGCACTTCTTTCACCGTTTCGGCGTCTGATTGTATGACCGCCTTTATGTCGCGACCGCACAGTTTCGCAATTTTATTGAGCGTTTTCAATCCTTTAAGTGCGGTTTTGGTGACGTCACACTCGGCAAATCGCAAAAACGCAATAAAGGTCGACTTCTTGCTTTCGCTTTCCAAATCGACGGTTGTCCCGTCCGCCTTGGTATAAACGAAGTTGACTTTGTCGCCGACGCGAAGCGTCATCGGGCGCGGTTCTTTGCTGTTTTTAATTTCCGAAAGTTTTTCGTCAAGAGCCGACTTTACCCTTTCGAGCGCGCCCAAAAGCGTGTCTTTCGGGCAGGCAAGATTTATCCTTTCAAATCCTCTGCCGGCATCGCCGAACATCTCGCCGTAGTCAAAGTAAACCTTGTGTTTTATAAGGGCTTTTTTCAGTTCGACGTGGGTAAGTCCGAGCGCGCGGAAGTCAATCCACTGCAAGTACGTCCCCTCGAGTTTCGACACGACCACCGACGGGAAATTCTTTTTGAAAAACTCCTCGGAAGTTTTCGCGTTGTCGGCTATGACCGAAATAAGTTCCTCAAGCCAGCCTTCGCACTCGTTGTACGCCGAAATGCACGCGGGATACGCAAAGACGTTGAGGTCCTTCACGACGTTGACAAGAGCAATCGCATTGGCTTTTGCGCGAGCCTCGTCGTTTGGGATAATAATGTTGGAGCACTGCAACCCCGCAAGGTTGAACGTTTTGCTGGGAGCCGTGCAAACCGCGATATTTTGTCTGACCTTTTCGCTGATATTCGCAAAAACCGTGTGTTTTACGCCCGGCATAATAAGGTCGTTGTGGATTTCGTCGTCGATGATGAAAACTCCGTTGTCGGTGCAGATTTTCCCGACCTTTTCAAGTTCCTCTTTCGTCCAAACCCTGCCGACGGGGTTGTGCGGATTGCAGAACAAAATCGCTGTATTTTTCGGATCTTTCGCCTTTTTTTCAAGGTCGGCGAAGTCGATTTCATAGCGACCGTCCACGTTTTTCAAGACGCTGTAAACGACGTGGCGGGTTTTTGCGATAACCGCCATATCGAACGGGTAATAGACGGGCGTCAAAAGGATAACGCCGTCGCAAGGTTTCGTCACCGCCTCGATAAGTATCGCAAGCGCGGGCACGACGCCCGGCGTCATCAAAATCCAGTCTTTTCGGACGTCGAAATCGTGGCGACGCTTCATCCAATTGACAACCGCGGTGCGATATTCGTCGGTGGCTGTGGTATAACCCAAAACCTTTTCGTTTGCGGTTTTTGCAAGCGCGGACGAAATTTCCTTGGGCGTCACAAACTCCATATCGGCGACGGACAAAGGCGCAAATTCGGGCGAAGTCACGCCGTATTCGTCCCACTTTATCGAACCGGTATTCGTGCGGTCAACTTTCGTAACAAAATCGTATTTCATAATTTTTCCCCTAAATGAAAGCCCGTGGCAACTGCGACAGGCTTATGATTTTCAAAGCTCGACACGGGTGCGAAGAGCGGTGGATAAGGTCATTTCGTCGGCGTACTCGATGACGCTTCCTTCGGGGAGACCGCGCGCGATACGCGTCACTTTCACACCCAACGGCTTAATAAGCCTTGCGATGTACAAAGCGGTTGCCTCGCCCTCGACGTCGGGGTTTGTCGCGACGATGACTTCTTTCACGCCGTCCAGCCTTTTCAAAAGCCCTTTTATATCGATGTCGTCCGGTCCGACGTGCTCGATGGGGCTGATTACTCCGTGCAGAACGTGATATACGCCCTTGAAAGACTTAACCTTTTCAAAGGCTTGAATATCTTTCGGCTCCTTGACGACGCAGATGACCGACTTATCGCGCGAACGACAAATCTCGCACACCTCGTTTTCGTCGTCGGTGTAGTTTCCGCAAATTTTGCAGAACTTGACCTTTTGTTTGACGTCGCGCAAGGCGTTGATAAGGTCTTCCACCTCGCTGTCGCTCCGCTTTAATATGGAATAAGCGTAGCGGGACGCGGTCTTTTCGCCCACGCCCTCGAACTTGGTAAATTCCGCAATAAGTTTTGCAAGAGGCTCGATATAAGGCATCAGAACAAACCACCCATACCGCCTGCAAGCGGTCCCATCAATTCTTCTTGCAACTCGTCCACCTTTTTGACGGCGTCGTTGAATGACGCGACGATGAGGTCCTCAAGCATTTCGATATCGCCGGGATCGACAGCCTCGGGCTTAATCTTGACAGCGGTGACTTCCTTATCGCCCGTCATTGTGATTTCAACCATACCGCCCGCCGCCGAGCCGGTCACCTCGGAATTTTTAAGTTCCTCTTGTGCGCGTTGCATATCGGCTTGCATTTTTTGCGCTTGTTTCAAGATTTGTTGCATATTTCCTCCGCCGAATCCTCCGCCGGGAAAACCGCCTTTGCCCATAATAGATACCTCCGTAATGCGTTATTTCGTGATTTTGAAATCGTCGCCGAAAAGATTTTTCAGCCTTTGAACGACGTCCTCCGACGTGTCGTCGTCGGTGACCTTGACGGTCAGTTTATACGGCTTGCCAGAAAGCGCGCCGAGTTTTTCTTCGATAAGTTTTTGGTTGTCGGGAATACTCACGACGGACGCGTCCGCCTTTGTCTTGAACAGCACCCTGAAAAAACTGCCGTTTGCCTCAACCCCGATATATTTGTTCATCGCAATCCCCAGCGCCATGCACCTTTCCTTGCCCACGATTTCGGTGCGACAGGCGTCCCACAGCGCGTCGGGAGTGTCGATTTTTAGGTCATTTTTTTTTTGAAACGCAGGATTGACTGCGCCTTGCGATACTGCCGATTCCAACTTTTTCAGCCGTTTTTCGATTTCGCTTTCGCCGTTCTCGACGGACGCTCTGACGACGGTCGCCTCAAACATAATGCGAGGTTGCGTACTGTATCTTAATTCCCCCGAAAGCCCGTTGAACAAATCGAGAGCGTTCAGAAGATCGACGTTGCCCGAAAAATCGGCGATTTTCAAAAGATTTTCGTAAATGTCTTTCGGAAGTTTTAAGGCGGACTCGGCGTTTTTGCAGTTTTTGACGTAAATGACGTTCCTTATGGTCGTGGCGACGTCCTTGTTCAAAACGGCGATGTTTTTGCCAAAATTCGACAAATTGTCAACGATTGAAAGCGCGCGCGCCACCTCGTGCGAAAGCACCGCCTGCACAAGTTCCAATACAACGTGCGGATCGGACGCCCCGAGGACTTCCAAAACGTCGTCGTAACTTATCGTGTCGCCCGCATAGGACGCGCACATATCGGCAATCGACAGACTGTCGCGGACACTGCCCTCAGCCGATGTCGCAATAAGATTTATTGCCTCGTCCGAATACTTTTTGCCGATGTCGTCGAAAATGCGCTTCAGATTGTCCGAAATATCTTTGACGGACAGCAACTTGAAGTCAAACCTCATGCAACGCGACAAAATCGTCTGCGGAAGTTTGTGGACGTCGGTCGTCGCAAGAATGAACACGGCGTGTGACGGCGGTTCCTCCAAAGTCTTCAAAAGTGCGTTGAACGCGCTTGTCGAAAGCATGTGAACTTCGTCGATGATATACACTTTGTACTTGCCGACGACGGGCGGATATTTGACCTTTTCGCGAAGGTCGCGGATTTCGTCGACGGTGCTGTTGGACGCGGCGTCGATTTCCAAAATATCCATATTGCCGGGCTTTTGAAGTTCCACACAAGCCGAGCACTTTCCGCAAGGGTTGCCGTCCACGGGATTTTCACAGTTTATTGCGCGCGCAAAAATCCTCGCGACGGTGGTTTTGCCCGTCCCGCGAGTCCCCGTGAAAAGGTATGCGTGCGAGATATTGTCCGATTTAATCTGATTGACAAGCGTCCTTACGATATGTTCCTGCCCGATGACCTCGTCAAAAGTCGTCGGACGGTACCTTCTGTACAATGAGATATGTGCCATCTGTTCACCTATATATTAGTGTAAACAGTATATACCATTACATACGATTTTGCAACCGTTTACAATTCAGTCGCCAAATTTTTATAGCCGTTGACGATGCTAAGAGTTGCAAATCTCAGCCCCGCCGAAAGATAAAGTCCGTTAAATCCTGACGTCGCGACGTTGTTTATCACCGCCTCGCAAGCCTTGATTTCCGCCTTGATTTTTATGAGTTCGGGAATACTTTTGTTTTTCAGCATTTTGTCAATATCGATACTTAACGCGCGTATTTCAGACGATAAAGTTTTCAGATTGCTTTTTACTTGACTTTCGGTCATACTGCCGTCGTCATAAGAAACAGACAGTTCATAGAGTCTCGAAAAGGCGACATTTTCGTATTTCAACGCCCTTTCAACCCCCTCTTTTTTTCCAGCGTCACACCACGAAAGCGCGGGTTTTTTGATATTTATTTCGTATATGCACGCGCTGTTCCCGTTAAGTCTTTTTTTGACCTTTTCGGCGTCTTCTTTGGTTTTATAGCACGCAAGCGCAAGATAGTATTTTTTGTCGTAGATTATGTACCCCGCACCACCAGACACGCGCGCCTCGTCTGCCGAAATCCTTGCAAGACTTTCGTCCGAAAACACGTCCGAACACACAACGTAATAAGTCGTCACGCCGTCGGTATTTTTGCCTTTTTCAAAGAAATTCATCACGCTCCCTTTCCCTGCAAGCGTTGCCAAAACAAAGGTCAGCGAAAAGCAAAGCACGATGGTTACGACCACGAACAAAGCCTGCTTATCGGCTTTTATTACCTTGCGATTTTTTGCCGTTTTTTCGGTTTTTCGTTTGGTTTTCCCCCTCGGTTTTTCGTGACGCCCGTCCTCTTTCCACACAAACGATTTGTATTTATAATCATCGTAATTTACGCCGTCGATTTTTTCCATAAAAAAATACCCCGTAATTAGGGTATTCTTGAAATTTTGAAAATTGACTTTATCTTTTATTCTTCGTATCTTTCGACGAGAATATCCGCCTCGTCCAATATTTTTCTGGCAAACTCGTCGGGATAGCCCTCGCGATAGACAATGCGCTTTATTCCGCTGTTGACGATGATTTTTGCGCAAATACTGCAAGGCTGGTGCGTGCAATAAAGGGTTGCGCCCTCCAACGATATGCCCAGTTTCGCCGCCTGACAAATGGCGTTTTGCTCGGCGTGGACGGCATAGCAAAGCTCGGCACGGGTGCCCGACGGAATATTCAAAATATCCCTCATACATTCGCCCTTTTCAACGCAACTTTTGATGCCTTCGGGCGCGCCGTTGTAGCCTGTTGTCAAAATTCTTTTGTTTTTGGTGACGACCGCGCCCACCTGACGCCCCGTTCTATAACAACTCGACCACGTCGAAACGACGTTTGCCATTTCCATAAACCTTTTATCCCATTTATCCATAGCGACCTCGCTTTGTTTAATATAGATATAATAATATCACTATTTTTATATAATGTAAACAATTTATTTGCGTGCACAATTTCAATTTGACATTGATAAATTCATCAATTTTTTTATCGATATTTATCCGTCGTTTCGGTGTTTTTGAAAATGCGCGTTTTTTAGCGGAATTTTTTAATTTTTTCTGTCATAATACTATTGACATCGCGATATATTGCGTGTATAATTACCATTGAATTAGCAATCAAGGCGTTTGAGTGCTAACAATCAAAAGCAATTTATCAATATATTTTCGGAGGTAAATATGACAATCAAACCTTTGTTTGACAAAGTTGTCGTTAAATCAATCGAAGCGGAAGAAAAAACCGCCAGCGGTATTCTTCTGCCCGGCACAGCGCAAGAAAAACCCCAGATGGCGGAAGTCGTGGCGGTAGGTCCCGGCGGTCTTATCGACGGCAAAGAAGTCACGATGCAAGTCAAAGTCGGAGATAAAGTATTGTACAGCAAGTACGCAGGAAGCGAGTTCAAGCTCGACGGCAAAGAAGTTATCATTCTTCGCCAAAGCGATATTCTCGCAATCGTGAACGAATAAGGAGGCTTTTGTATGAGCAAACAATTCAAATACGGCGAAGACGCTCGTCGCTCCCTCGAAAAGGGCGTGGACACTCTCGCCGATGCAGTTAAAATCACTTTGGGGCCGAAAGGCAGAAACGTCGTTCTTGACAAAAAGTTCGGCGCTCCCCTCATCACAAACGACGGCGTCACCATCGCAAAAGAAATCGAGCTTGAGGACGCTTTCGAAAACATGGGCGCACAGCTTGTCAGAGAAGTCTCTGTCAAAACCAACGACGTCGCTGGCGATGGGACAACCACCGCTGCGCTCCTTGCCCAGACCATTATCCGCGAAGGTATGAAAAATATCGCCGCCGGTGCAAACCCGATGGTGTTGAAAAAAGGTATCGCGAAAGCAACCGAATTCACCGTTGAGGAACTCAAGAAAATCAGCAAACCCATCGAAAGCAAGACCGCAATCGCACAGGTTGCAAGCGTGTCTGCGGGCGACGAGGAAATCGGCGAGCTTCTTTCCGACGCATTTGAAAAGGTCGGCAAAGACGGCGTTATCACCATCGACGAAAGCAAAACTATGAAGACCGAACTCAGCGTTGTCGAAGGTATGCAGTTCGACCGCGGTTACGCTTCGCCCTATATGATGACCAACCCCGACAAAATGGACGCGGTGCTCGAAGATCCGCTTATCCTCATCACCGATAAAAAAATCAGCGTTTTCCAAGAGTTGTTGCCCGTTTTGGAGCAAGTCGTAAAATCTGGACGCGGTCTGTTCATTATCGCCGAAGAAGTCGAAGGCGAGGCTCTCACCGCTCTCGTTTTGAACAAACTCAAAGGTGCAATCAAATGCGTTGCGGTCAAGGCTCCCGGCTACGGCGACAGACGCAAGGCTATGCTTGAAGACATCGCAATTTTGACCGGCGCAACCGTCATCTCGTCCGACCTCGGCTACGAAATCAAGGACGCCACCCTCGATATGCTGGGCAGTGCCAAAATGGTTCAGGTCGACAAGGACAACACCACTATCGTTGACGGCGCGGGCGATCCCGCTCTCATTAAACAACGCGTTGTCGCAATCCAACACCAAATTTCCGAAAGCACCAGCGACTACGACAAGGAAAAACTTCAGGAACGTCTGGCAAAACTCTCGGGCGGTGTAGCAGTCGTCAGAGTCGGCGCGGCAACCGAAGTCGAAATGAAAGAAAGAAAACTCCGCATCGAGGACGCTCTTGCTGCAACTCGCGCGGCTGTCGAAGAAGGTATCGTCCCCGGCGGTGGTATCGCTCTGTTGTCAATCAGCGACAAAGTCTTGGAATACGCCAACACTTTCTCGGGCGACGAGAAAACCGGCGCACTCATCATCGCCAAAGCCCTCACCGCTCCCATTAAGCAAATCGCCGAAAACGCCGGCGTCGACGGTGGAGTTATCGTTGACAACGTCCTGCGCTCCGGCAAGGCAAACTACGGCTACGACGCTCTCAAAAACGAGTTCTGCGATATGGTCAAAAAAGGTATCCTCGATCCGACAAAGGTCACTCGTTCCGCACTTCAAAACGCGGCAAGCGTTTCGTCCACGTTGCTCACCACCGAGGTCATCGTTGCCGACAAGCCCGAGCCTATACCGCCGATGCCACAGGCACCTATGGGTGGTGACATGTACTAAGTCGCTTCGCTCTCAAAACGACAACTTCGTTGCCGTTTTGGAAAACGGGACAAACAACAGTCAAAGGCATCTATGAAAGATGCCTTTTTTTGTGTTGTTTTTCCCATAAGGGAACCTGCGCTTCGCTAACCCTTATTCCCTTTTCACTTATTTTGAAAAACGTGGTTTTCAAAATAAGAACTGCGGATATTTAATGAGTTTTTAGAACCCCGAAAGAAACATCAAAACTACCCTAAAATCTTCCCGTTTTATAAAAGATTATTAAAGCACCGAGAAATCGGTGCTTTTTTTATAGAGAAAACCGATTGCAACCGCAATCGGTAGTTTTTTACAAGATAAGGACGATAGTAGAATAGACAGTTATTTTGTATCGCCCTTACCCTATTGTCTATTCTAAATTTGTCGGCTTACAATGTCCTGACTGCGCGCTGATACCAATCGCGAA
>CAKQMI010000005.1 GCA_934254835.1 uncultured Clostridia bacterium
GGCCAGCTTGGAAGGCTGGAATTCTACCATTGAACTACACCCGCATAAGTCGCAACGCTTTGCAATTATATAATACGCGCAAAAATATGTCAACGAAAATCGCCTGTTTTTACAAAATTTGCAAAAATATTTTTCCCGTCAACGACAATATAGACGTATCCGACGTCGCCCGTGACCGAATATGAGAAACTTCCGTCGTTGATAAGGCGCACGCCGTCGTACATTTCGTCAAAGTATGAGTGCGTGTGACCGAAAACAACGCAGTCCGCGCCCACCTCTTTTGCGCGATAGACAAGGTCGAGTTTGTCGTGAAAGCGGTGCCCATGCACGATAAGAAACCTTACCTTTTCGACGTCAACGACAAGTTCCTCGGGATAAACCGAGTTGTCGCAGTTGCCACGAACGGCATATAATTTGTCGATTGCGCTTTGTAAAGTGCGACTTGCGTTAAATACGCCGTCACCGCAAAAAAAGACGTAGTCCGCCTCATCAATAACACCGTGATACCAGTCTGATATCACGGCGTTGTGAAGGTCGGAAAAACAAAATATAGTTTTCATTTCCTATTTCGAGGTCAGCATTTCCTCGTTTGCATTGATTTTTTTGAACAAGTCGTTTATGGCTTGCAAGCGGTGGCTGATCGATTGTTTTTCGACAAACGACGCCTCGCCGAACGTCTTTTTCAGTTGCGGGACGTAAAACACGCTGTCATACCCAAAGCCGTTGTAACCGCGTCTTGCGCGAGTTATCGTGCCACGCACGGTTCCCTCGCCGTAGTAGTAGCGCCCGTCGGGGTACATAAGCACCAAAACAGTCTGGTTGTACGCCTCGCGGTCGGTGATGTTTTCCATCTTTCTCAACAAAAGCTGAATATTCGCGACGCTATTGTGGACTTCGCCCGCATAACGCGCGCTGTAAACTCCCGGCTCTCCGTTAAGTGCCGGCACGACAAGCCCGCTTTCGTCACCCAAAACGGGTATATCGACGACCTTCGACACAGCTTGCGCTTTCAACAGTGCATTTTGAAAAAAAGTGATACCCTTCGCTTCGACACGAATCTTCAAACCGTAGTCTTTCAATGTGTATACGGTGTGTCCGAGTGGCTCCAAAAGCGACTTCAATTCGTGTATTTTGTTTTCGTTTGAGGTGGAAAGTAACAACTTCATTTCAACAACCTCCTAAAATGTAATATAACCCTTAACGTATATCTTAATATAAAAAATCATATAGGTCAATATTTAATCCGCAATTTTTATACAATAAGTACAAAATTGAAAAAATTATTGCATATTTTATCAATTTTGACGTTGAAATTAGGGTTTTTTACGCGATTTTTATACTTTTGTCACAACAGAATGCACAATACTCCGCCTTTTCCCTCGTTGACGATTTTCGTAATCGTGCGACGCATTTTAGTTTTTGCCTCGTCCGGCATATCATTGATTTTCCCGTTCAAGCCGTCGGTCATAAGATCGTTCAGGGTGCGTCCGAATACGTTCGTGTTCAAAAGCGAGGCGGTATCGTTTTCGTACTTGTAAATCATATCTTCGATGAAACGTCCGCTTTGCTGTTCGGTGCCGATTATGGGGCTGACCTCGGTTTTTACGTCAACGCGGATAAGGTGCAGGCTCGGCGCGCTCGCCCTGATTTTTATGCCGTACTGACCGCCCTGCTTGAACGACTCGGGTTCTTCGACGGCGATATCGTCCGAAGACGGCGAAACTATGCCGTAGCCCGTCGCGTACACCTCGTCCAAAGCGTTTTTGAGTTTGGAATATTCCGTTTCCGCCTTTTTCAAAAATCTGACGTAACTCATAAGCGTGAAGTCGTCGGGGATAGCGTGACCGCACTCCTCGGACAAAACGCTGAAAAAGAGTTCGGGCTTGACTTTGAGGCTGATTTCAATGCGCCCGCGCCCTGCGTCGATGGCCGTATCGTCGGACACCTCAAAATACTTGGAATTTTCAAAAGCCGACTTGATTTTGTCGAAATCGCGCATTTTGAAGACCTCTGCGCCGACGTTTTTCAGCACGTCGATAAGTTCCTTGACAATGCCGTTGTCGCGCGATAACGCCTGAATCCAGCGGGGTGCGTTGACGTCCACGAGTTTTATGGGGAATTCGGACAAAACCGCACTCATAATTTCCGAAATATCCTCGCTTGTGACGTTCAAAACGTCCTTGACGATAACGGGCGCGTCGTACTTGTTTTCAAGCTCGACTTTGAGTCTTTCCGTTTCGGTGCTTTCGGGCATCGCGCTGTTCAATACGATGACGAACGGCTTGCCGATTTCCTTCATTTCGGATATAACGCGCTCCTCGGCGGGGACGTAATTTTCGCGCGGAATGTCGGTTATCGTGCCGTCGGTCGTGACGACGATACCGATTGTCGAATGTTCCTTTATGACCTTTTCCGTGCCGATTTCCGCCGCTTTTGCAAATGGGATTTCCTCGTCCGTCCACGGCGTGCGCACAAGACGCTCTTTTCCGTTCTCGACGGCGCCGAGCGCACCCTCGACGACGTATCCGACGCAATCGATCATTCGGACGTTGACCTTGACATTGTCCTGAAAACTAACGCTCACCGCCTCGTTCGGCACAAAGTTGGGTTGCGTCGTCATAATGCTTTTGCCGTCACCCGACTGCGGAAGTTCGTCCATCGCCCTTTTTTGGGCGTTTTTGTCCTTGATGGCACCGATGACCAGCGTGTCCATAAACCGCTTGATAAAGGTCGATTTTCCACTGCGAACAGGTCCCACTACGCCAACGTAAACGTCCCCGCCTGTGCGAGTCGCAATATCGCTATATAAATCAAATTGCATAATTTTACCTCCAATTATAGTTAATAAAACCTATGCAATCGACAAGAATATTATGCTTTAATCAATATGGAATCCTTCCCGTGAGATTGCCACAACGTCGCACACTTCACTTTTGAAATCGCATTATTCTTTGAACAATGCTCACTCTTTTGTTTGTGTGCTCCTTATCCCCTCGTCGTATGCTTCGTTTTTGACCAACCGATTGTCGCAAGCGACAGTCGATTGTCTTACGCTCGCATACTCCTTTTCCCCACGGGTACACAGTATCCCGCGGGGACCCCAATCACTTCGTTTTTGACCAACCGATTGTCGCAAGCGACAGTCGGTTGTCTTACGCTCGCATACTCCTTTTCCCCACGGGTACACAGTATCTCGTGGGGGCCCCTTAGTCAGTATCTTTTGGGGGCCCCATAATGGGCGATGCCTCAGAATGACAAAATAAAAACGTCACTCTATGTTCAGAATGACGTAAAATATTGTTTTCCAAAAACCAATAAAAACTCACTGTAAAACGGCAGAATTTTGATGAGATTGTGGTTTTCTCGGCGGGTTCTGAAAAATCCAGTGTACTGACCGTACACGATTTTTCAGGTTCCGCCGAAAAAGCAGAATATCGCAAAATTATGCCGTTTTACCTCATTAGGGTTTTCATAGAAGCCAACTTAATAGCACAGCACAGCACTTGCATCGCCGTTTCCAGCTCCTCGATGGGGGGATACGACGGTGCGATACGAATGTTCGAGTCGTTGAAGTCGATACCACGGGGATAGGTTGCGCCGGCTTCGGTGAACTTGACGCCCATTTTCTTTGAAAGGTCAACAACCTCTTTCGCGCTTCCGACCTTGACGTTCAGGGACACGAAATAACCGCCGACGGGTTTAGTCCACTCGACGATATCGCCGTTTTCAAACTCTGACTCCAAAATATTTTGTACGGCGTCGAATTTGGGACGCAAAATTTCCGCCTGTGCGTTCATAATTTTCAGGATATTTTCGGGACTTTTGAGGTATCTGTAATGCGCCAGTTGCACGACTTTGTTGGGACCGATCGTGGCGAATTTCAGGTGCGACTTATATTCCTCGATGTTTTTCTCGCTGGATATAAGCGTTGCGACGCCCGCGCCCGACAAGGTGATTTTGGACGTTGACGCAAACATATAAACGCGGTCGGGATTGCCTGCTTTTTCGCACTCGGGGAAGATATTTTTGAGGATATCGTCGCCGTAAATTCCGTGCACGGCGTAGGCGTTGTCCCAGTAAATGCGAAAGTCTTCGGTGGCGGGCATTTTCGCAAGGCGGGTGACCACGTCGTCGCTATAAGTAATGCCGGTGGGGTTGCTGTATTTCGGCACGCACCAGATGCCCTTTATGGACGAATCGGTTGCGACAAGCCCCTCGATTGCGTCGATATCGACACCGCCGTCTTTTTTGAACGGCACCGAAATCATATCTACGCCGAAATGCTCGGTAATGGCAAAATGGCGGTCGTAACCGGGGACGAGGCAGATGAACTTGACCTTGCCCAGTTTATTGAACGGCACTCCTCCGCCGACGCCGAATTGCATGGCGTGTTGCACAAGGTTGTACATAATGTTGAGGCTGGAGCCGTCCGCGACAAGCACGTTTTTGTCGGACACGTCGAAAAGCGAAGCGAACAGTTTTTTCATCTCGGGAATGCCGTCGATACCGCCGTAATTTCTGACGTCCGTACCGTTTTCCAAAATGAAGGAATTTTTTGAATTTACCTCTTCAAACAATTCGTTGGCGAGGTCGAGCTGAGCCGTGCAGGGTTTGCCCCTTGACATATCGAGCGACAACTCTTCGCCCTGAATTTTTTTGAAGTTGCGGAGTTCCTTTTCAAAGATGACTTCCGCCTGTTCTTTTGTCATATCACCGTATTTCATATTCAATCCTTTTTGGCTTATTTTGCCTTACTACTAATATACTAAAACAATTTAATATTTGACTTAGTTGTCCAAGTCCTTTTCGTTTTTGTTTCTGATAATCAAGCGTATGGGAGTGCCCTCGAAGTCGAACGAACGCCTCAGTGCGTTTTCAAGATAGCGTTTGTAACTGAAATGCATAAGCGAATCGTCGTTGACGAAAATCACGAACGTGGGCGGGTTTGCCGACACCTCGGTGACGTAATAGATTTTCAGACGCTTGCCGTTTTTGGACGGCGGTTCGTTGGTGAGGATTGCTTCGCGCAGGACGTCGTTCAGAAGCCCCGTGGAAATTCTCCGCGAGCCGTTTTCGTAGGCGCGCTCGGCAAGTTTTATGAGGTTATCCACGCGCTTGCCCGTCTTTGCGGAAACGTACGTCGGGATAAAGTAATCCATAAACTTGAGTTCCTCTTTCAGTTTTTTGTTGTATTTTTCGATGGTGTAGGTGTCTTTTTCGATGGTGTCCCACTTGTTCATGACGACGACGCTGGGTTTGCCCTGCTCGTGGACGTAACCCGCGATTTTGACGTCTTGCTCGGACAGTTCCTCCAACGAGTCGATGACGATAAGACAAACGTCCGCACGCCTGACCGCCCCCAGCGAGCGCATAACGCTGTACTGTTCCAAGTCTTCCTCGACCGAGCGTTTTCTGCGTATGCCCGCCGTATCGATGAGGATATATTCCTTTTCGCCGATTTTAATGCGGGTGTCGATGGCGTCGCGCGTGGTGCCTGCGATGTCCGACACGATGACGCGGTCGTATCCCAAAAGTTTGTTGACAAGACTGCTTTTCCCTGCGTTCGGCTTTCCGACGACGGCGATTTTCAAAGCGTCCTCTTTTTCTTCGGTTTCGTACTTTCCGGTAAGTTTTACGATTTCGTCCAAAACGTCGCCAAGACCTTTTGCCTGTCCCGCGGAAATTCCAAGAGGCTCGCCAAGACCTAATTCGTAAAAATCGTACAGCAAGTCTTGCTCGTTATTGTCAAGTTTATTGACGACAAGCAGAATGGGTTTGCGACTTTTTCTGAGGTATTCCGCCACCTCGTAGTCCTCGTTTGTCAGCCCCGTTTTGCCGTCCAGCATAAAGACGATGACGTCGGCGGTTTCCACCGCGATTTGCGCCTGCGCCCTGATGTGCGACCACATTACGTCCTCCGACTTTATTTCAAGCCCGCCCGTATCGATAAGGGTAAAGGCGTGACCGCACCACTCGGCGTCGGCGTACAATCTGTCGCGCGTGACGCCCGGGGTATCCTCGACAATGGATATCCTTTGACCGACTATGCGATTGAAAAACGTTGACTTGCCTACGTTGGGACGTCCCACGATGGCAACAAGCGGTTTTGCCATAATAACCTCTGCTGTGCGCGACCTTTTAATATCGCGCGCGTCGTACAGTAATAAATTACATAATATTATTAAAAATCTTTTGTTATAAGTCAAGTAAATTTCGGCGCGACGGCAATATTTTAAGTGATATAATTTTGAAAATATGACGCACCCTGTCACAAATAGTGTCGTATAATTATTGATATTAAAAGTCGAAAATGGTAAAATATGCTTATGGACAGAGTCATTCTTCATTGCGACCTGAATAACTTTTACGCCTCGGTCGAGACTATTCTGCACCCCGAATATATGGGGAAACCTATTGCCGTTTGCGGTGATCCGAAAAAACGGCACGGCATCGTTTTGGCAAAAAGTCAACCCGCAAAAATTATGGGCGTGAAAACGGGCGATACCGTCTGGCAGGCGCAACAAAAATGCAAGGATATCTTGATTGTCCCGCCAACCTTTAAGGAGTACGTCAAGTACAGCGATATCGTCTTCAAAATCTACACCGACTACACCGACCGCGTCGAGCATTTCGGCATGGACGAGTGCTGGCTGGACGTCACCGGGAGCGTCGGTCTGTTCGGCGACGGAAAAACAATTGCCGACACCATAAGAAAGCGCGTTTACGACGAAACGGGGCTGACAATCTCTGTCGGCGTGTCTTGGACAAAAACCTTTGCAAAACTCGGAAGCGACCTCAAAAAACCCGACGCCACCACCGTAATTTCACGCGAAAATTATAAAAAAGTCGTGTGGGAACTGCCCGTCGGCGAGATGATTTACGTCGGTCGCTCGTCCGTCAACCGCCTGAAAAAATTGAATATCAATACGCTCGGAGACCTCGCCAACGCCGACCGCCACCTTTTAAGACAGCACTTCGGCGTCGTCGGAGATAAACTCATCGATTCGGCGTCGGGAAACGAGAAAGAACCCGTCAAGTTTTACTATGACGTCCACGTCCCGAAAAGCGTCGGGCACGGCACCACCACCACGAAAGACGTCACGAGTTTTAAGGAGGCGGAAATCGTCGTTTTTGCCCTGTCCGAAATGGTCGCGACAAGACTAAGAAAATATAACCTTGTGGCAAATTGCGTCGCCGTCGGGCTTAGAAATACCTCACTTGAGTGGTTTTCGCGCCAAACCAACTTGCCCGCGCCCGTCAACAATGCGTCGGACATCGCAAAAACCGCCTTGAACCTCATAAATGAAAACTACAACTTTTCACTGCCCCTGCGCTCGATTTCGGTATATACTTCAAACCTCGAAAGCGCGACGGGCGTGTTCCAAATGTCCTTGTTCAACGACGACGAAAAGGAAAAACGTCTGGAAAAATCAATCGACGAAATTCGCAAAAAATACGGCTATAAAGCGGTGCAACGCGCCGTCCTTTTGAACAACGACGTCCTGAACGCCGACCTCCACGAAGAAGACGACTTCACACCGTTTAAGCGATGAAGTGATGTTTTTGCCTTTGGAAAAAGCGATGAGCCTTCGGCGCGATGTGTGCCTTTCGGCACGTTGCGGTTTCGTTCCCACGAGATTCTTACCACGTCGCACACTTCACTTTTGAAATCGCATTATTCTTTGAATAATGCTCACTCTTTTGTTTGTGTGCTCCTCTCCCCGCGAGTACACAGTATCCCGCGGGGGCCCCATAAGCTCCTCAGAATGACATAAGGTTGAAAAACGCGGAATTACAAAAAAAATATTTCTATAAAACGGCAGAATTTTGATGAGATTACGGGGTTCTTGACAGGTTCAGAAAAATCCAGTGTACTTAGCGTACACGATTTTTCGGGTTCTGCCAAAACGCCGTAAGGTCGCAAAATTATGCCGTTTTAGGTAGGGTGCGGAGGAGGAAAAACGATATAACTCCAGTCGCAAACCCCGCGACCGCCCCAATCAACATTAAGTACGGCGACAAAAGCCACATATTTTTGCCGATGACGATGCTTGCAACGGCGTTTTGGACGAAGTTGTGAAGTATACCGGAAATCACCGAAACGGCAATAATTCCCGTCTTCGGAATCAAAAAAATGAGCGCGCTGACGGTGTAGGCGATGAAGCCTGCGGGGATCGAATAGGCAAGCGAAAACCAGTTGCCCGAAAACACCGCAACGAACACGCATTTCAACAGCATAATGAGGATTGCGTAAGGATAGCCGAGCATCAAAAGCGCGACGATAAGCAGGATATTTGCAAAGCCGATTTTGGCGTACGGAGCCACGGGGATAAGTGGCGGAATATAACTTTCGATAAGCGAAAGCACCAACGTCGCGGAAAGCAAAATTCCCGCAAGAGCAAGCCATTTTGTCGATATTTTCTTGCGATTTTCACATTTTTCGTCAAGTTCTTGCATCTAACTCGCCCTCGCTTCCGCCCTTAATAACGACGATTAGTTTATGAGGCAGGCACACGATTTGCTCGCCTTTTTTGGAGATTGCTTTCGATTTGACACACGCGTGATTTTTGCAATCGGCATCGATAACTTTGACTTGCCCGTCTTTAATTTCGACGACGTTTTTCCCTTCGTCGCACGTCACCACGAAAGTGCGATTTTCGGTCAAGGAATAAGAATATTTCAGTTGTCCGTCGACGTAAACCTCGACGGTTCCGCCCTTTTTCATCGTCAGCATAACGATGGACGCAATCAGCACCGCAAGCACCATCGCCACCGCAACGAGGTCGCGGAGATAAAATGGTTTTTCGGTTTTGAAATCTCGCTGAATTTTCTTCATTTTCTTATATTATCCTCTTTGCGAATAAGACGTATCCTTGAGTTCAAAGGTCGAAACGTCGATGATTTCGTAGGTTTTGTCGGAATAAATTATCACCAGTCCCGCGCCGTATTTTTTGGCGTACTCGATGCCCTTTTCTCGCCCCAACGCAAACACCGCGGTGGACAAAACGTCGCACATTGCGCCCGACAATTTATTGACGTCTTCGCTTACGACGGTGACGCTGATTATGCCGTTGTCGGCGGGACGCCCTTTGTCCCCGAAAATGTGGCAATATCGCTTGCCGTCAACCTCGTAATACCTTTCGTAATCGCCCGAAGTACACACAACCGCGTCTTTTGAAAGGATGAGTTTGCCAAAGTAATCGGCGTCGGTTTCACGTGGCGAAGAGATGCCGATTTTGTAAGTGCCGTCGCCCACGGTAAATATTGTACCGCCGACGTTCAGGATACCGCTTTGCCCGTTTTTAATTTCTTTTTTGAGCGCGACGTCGCCGGCATATCCTTTGGCAATCGCGCCGAAACTTATCATCAAATCTTTGTCGGATTTTGTCACTTTGTTGTCGGGAAGAAGGGAAAGAGCATCTAAATTTGCGTGCGATAACGCCTCAGAAATTTGCGCGTCCGACGGGATACTTGCGCCCTTAATGCTGAAAGTATCAGACGAAAAATGCCACAGTTTGGACAGCGGATAAGTTGCGATATTGAACACGCCGTTTGTTTCGGCATAAGTCTTTTTTGCGAGTTTCAAAAGTTCATACGTTTCGGCGGATACTTTCACAACAACGTCTTTATCTGCGTGATTTATCTTATAAACGTCGCTTTTTACATTTTCAGCGTTGAACGTAACGTCCAACTTTGTGAACAGCGAATCGATATTTTTTATTGTTTTTTTGGCATTTTTACCCTTCAATGTAATTTCCGAAACGGTGCCGAACGCAAAAACGCTGTCGCTCACTTTTGCGTTGCACCCTGAAAATAACGACGCGGATACCGCCATCGTTATCACGAGCACGATTAAACTTAAAACCTTTTGCGTTCTTTTCATAAAAACCGTCTTTCGCCTTATTAACAGTATAAAATTATATCATAAGGAATAACAAATAACAATAAAAAACGCCCTCTTTTCGGAGGGCGTGTTTTTGATGACTGCTATTTGCGTTTGTCCATCGGGCGATAGATATCGCGTTTGCAGACGCTTTCGTAACCCGGACGAATGATTTTGCCACGGTTGGAAAGTTCCTCGATCCTGTGCGCCGACCAACCTACGATACGAGATACCGCAAAAATCGGCGTGAACAGTTCCTTGGGAAGCCCCAGCATCGTATAGATGAAGCCCGTGTAAAAGTCGATGTTGGGCGACACGCCTTTTTGGATATTACGGCTCTTGGCGATGACTTTCGGCGCAAGTCTTTCGACCGCCTCGTAAAGTTCGAACTCTTTTTCAAAGCCCTGCTCATCGACAAGTTGCTTGACGAAGGTTTTCAAAACGTCGACACGCGGATCGGACAGCGAATAAACGGCGTGTCCCATACCATAGATAAGACCTGCGTTGTCGAAAGCGCGCTTATCGAGGACTTTTTCAAGATAGGCTTCGATGTGTTTGTCATCGGCCTTGGTAATGTTCTTTTGCATATCCTCGAACATTTCGACGACCTTAATATTCGCACCGCCGTGGCGAGGACCTTTCAACGAGCCAAGCGACGCAGCGACAGCCGAATATGTGTCGGTGCCGGTTGACGAAACGACGTGCATCGTGAACGAACTGTTGTTACCACCGCCGTGCTCGGCGTGGAGCATAAGACAAACGTCCAAAACCCTTGCCTCGAGTTCGGTATATTGTCCGTCGGGGCGCAAGAGGTGCAGAATATTTTCGGCGATACTGCCACGAGTCAGCGGTTTATGTATGATAAGGCTGTCGTTGCAATGAAAATGACGGTGCGCGTGATAACTGTAAACGCTTATCATCGGCATTTCGGAAATGAGTTGCAAACATTGTCTTAAAACGTTGTCGATGCTGTTGTCGTCGGCGCGCTTGTCGTAGCTGTAAAGCACCAAAATACTGCGCGCGATGGCGTTCATCATATCGTGCGACGGGGCTTTCATAATGACGTCCCTGACAAAGCTGTCGGGAAGCGAGCGATAGCCCTTTAAGATACGCTTGAACGACTTGAGTTCCTCCTTGTCGGGGAGTTTTCCGAAAAGCAAAAGGAAAGTGACTTCTTCAAAGCCAAAACGTCCCTCGCTCGTAATTCCCCCAACGAGATCCTTAATTTCGATACCCCTGTAATAAAGTTCGCCTTTGCAGGGGATTTTGTTGCCGTCATAATCGGTTGTATAACCGTGAATTTCGGAAATTTCGGTAAGCCCGGCGCATACGCCGACGCCTTTGATATCGCGCAAACCGCGTTTGACGTCGAATTTCTTGTAATACTCGGGGTCGATAATAGTGCTGGATTCAGCCATTTTCGCAAGATTTTTTATTTTGTCGCTCACTTCTGAATTGAAGTGTTCATAAGTCGAGTAGTCGGCCATATTACCTACCTCCTTTTTGTAATATTTTCAATTGTAAAACCGCTTTTATACATTTGTCAAGTTTTTAATACTATAAATTTATATTAAAAAATCGCAAGATTTGGACGACGCAACGACGGTGTGCATATACGCCTTGACGGGTAAATGCGCGGGGTGCGTCTTGTAAAGGTCAAAACTTTCCTTGGAATCGAACTCGCAAACGAGCGCAAAATCGTAGCTTCGTTCGCTTTTCAATATATCCGCCCCGCACTCGACGGATAAAAGCCCGTCGATTTGCCCGACCATCGACATAAAATTGTTGATGATTTTGTCGATATTTTTTTGTCCTTCTTCGTTGAGTTTATAAAGTACGATGTGTTTAAGCACGTTTTCTATCCCTCCCGAACGACGCAATGAGCGCGCAAATATCTTTTAATGACGACGCGCGCGTGCGCACGATAGCGGACTCCGACAATTCCTTGCCGAGCCCCGTCTGCAAAACGTCGTACATTCCGATGACAACGTGATTGTAGTCGTCGGCAAAATAGACAAGGTGCTTGTCCATAAGGTATTGAAGATCCGACTTTTCCGCCCCCGTATCCGGCGCGAACGCCACCACGGGTATGCCAAGCAGGAATGCGCGATAAATAAGCGCGCCGTCGTATATCGTGATAAGGCAGTCGCTTGCAAGCAAGGTGTCCTCGACGCCCTCGTCCGCGTTCAGATAAAGTTTGACGTTCTGGGCGTTTCTCTTTTCTGTCTCGCGGAGCATCGACGAATAAAGATTTTCGTTTTTCCCGCAGTTGACGATAAGGTTGATTATGTCGCCTTGGTCCAGCAACAGCTCGAACACGGGCATAAGTTCCTTGCTTCCGATTGCCCCGCCCGAAAGATATACGGTGGGGTTCAGGTTGAGCCCCAAATGCTCCTTGAGCTTGAAAACGTAATCGACGTCGGGGACGTTTTCTTCAATCGGAAAGCCCATGACGTGCACTTTTCCGCTGGAATAACCCATCGCCGTGAGTTGGTTTTTCATATCGACGTTTTCGACGATATAGCCGTCCGCGCTCAAATTGAAAAACGCCTTGTCAAAGGTGAACTTTTCGGACAGCCCCACGACGGGATATTTGAAACGGGTGCGCTTTTTTGCAAGAATTGTTTCGTGCATAAGGTGCGGTGTGGTGACGATGATGACGTCGGGCGCAAACCTCAACACGGCGTTGTAGATACGGCGTGCGCTTCCGCTGAGTTTGTTGGACAGCGCGCGTCTTTTATCGATTGACTTTTTGGTTTTGACCGTCAAAAAGTGCTTCGCGGACTTCACGCGACGATAGAAAATAGGCACGGAACGGATAAGTCTTTCGCGGTTTTTCCGTCTGCGTGTTGCCGATTTTTCGGCACCGTATTGCCTTTCGTCGATGACGACCACGTTGTAATCTTTGTGGTTTTTTTCAAACTCGCTTTTTATCGCCTCGATACCGCTGACGTCCTCTGCAATCGACGTGACGATAAGCACGTTGTCTTTCACTTTCATAAGTCTTTCCTTTTCATTCTCAAAACGTCGTGATTTTTAAGGACGACGTCGCTTTTTAAGTAAAGTATTTGTTGCACGAACTTGCAATCTTCAATAATATTTCCGTCCAAATCGAAAACCTCGTCCACGACGATATTTTTCAGGTAGTTGTCGCATGGGGACAAAACTTCCAGCACGTCGCCACACTTGAAACGTCCGCGCTGTTCCAAAATTATGCACTTTTTGTCAAAGTCGTATCCTTTGACCTCGGCAATAAACAGCCAGTCGCTTTCGGGCTTTGAGGTGTCCGAGCAAATCGTGTCGCGCTCGCCCAAATAAAACCCCGTCGTGTATCGACGATGACTTGTCTTTTCAAGTTCTTCGATAAGACACGGTTTGGGGCAATATATCCCCGTTTCGTAATAGTCGTCAAGGGCGCGCCTGTATGCCGTAACCGCGCTTGCGACGTAGTATTCCGACTTCATTCTGCCCTCGATTTTGAAACTCGATACGCCAGCGTCGATGAGTTTGTCAAGGTGCATGAGCATGTTCATATCCTTGCTGTTCATGACGTATGAGCCTTTGTCGTCCTCGACAAGCGTCAACGGCTCGCCCTCGCGCGAAGCCTCGGTCATTTTGTATTCCCATCTGCACGCCTGCACACATTCGCCACGATTGCTGTCACGAGTGCTTAAATAGTTGCTCAGAAGACAGCGACCACTGTAACTAATGCACATTGCGCCGTGCACGAAAACTTCCAGTTCCAACGCGTCGCCGACAATGTCTTTGGTGCGCTTTATGTCGTCAATGCTCATCTCGCGTGCAAGCACCACACGCTTGACGCCTTGACTTGCCCAAAACTTTGCGGTGTAGCCGTTTGTCGTGTTCGCCTGCGTCGAAAGATGGATTTCAAGGGTGGGCGCAACCTCTTTGCAAAGCATAATCGCACCCGCGTCCGTCATAATCACCGCATCGACGCCGATTGAACTTAAGAATACAAAGTATTCTTTGAGTTCCGAAAAGTCGGCGTTTTTCGGGAAAATATTGACGGTGACGTACACCTTTTTATTAAGTGCGTGCGCATACTCGACGGCGGATTTCAACCCGTCGTTGTCAAAATTATCGGCATACGCCCGAAGCCCGAATTTCGTCCCCGCAACGTAGCACGCGTCTGCTCCGAAATGAAACGCCGTATTCAGTTTACTTCTGCTCCCCGCAGGAGCCAGCAACTCAACTTTTTGCATAATGTTTATATATTTTTTTTAAGACCGCAACGTGCCGAAAGGCAAATATCACGCCATCGCTTTCATATGGTTTCGTTCCCACGGGATTCTCACGGCATCGCAATGCGATGCCTCAGAATGACAATTAACTTGCTCACTGCCTAAAAACGGCGAGAATTTGATGGATTTTTGACGTTTCTCGGTGGGTTCTCGCAAGGGCGCGTACTGACGTACGTAACCGAGCGGGGTTCCGCCGAAAACTCAAAAAGGCGCAAATTGTCGCCGTTTTCTATGCTTCGATGATAATAGGCAATATCATCGGCAACTGCTTATAGTTCCTATCAATGAACTTCCTGATCGCCTTTCTTATTACGGTTTTCAACTCGTAAATGTCCTCGACGTTCTCGAAATCGACCTGTTTCAAGGCGTTCATAACGACCTCTTTTGCCTCGTCCAAAAAGTTGTCGCCAAGGTGCAATCCGCGAAGGATAATGTCGGGACCAGCCAAAATCTCGCCCGATTTCAGACGCACGGTCAGCAAAATGACGATGAAGCCGTTGTCAGACAGTGCTTTTCTGTCGCGAAGTATGGTTTCGGCGTTTTCACCGAGGGCGACGCCGTCGATGAAGTTGTTGCCGGCGGGTACGTTATTGCCCTTGACC
The DNA here is from genome assembly GCA_934254835.1 of uncultured Clostridia bacterium. Lineage (GTDB taxonomy): Bacteria > Bacillota > Clostridia > Christensenellales > CAG-917 > CAG-349. Next base: position 14,748 of record CAKQMI010000005.1, read on the forward strand.
ATTTTGTTTTTATAGACGTTGACGGTGTTGCCGACGTCGGGGATAAATGTGTTGTATTCGGGAATGCCCATACTTTCGGCAAGACGCTGGTGCAGTTTAAGGTGGCGATACTCGCCGTGCACGGGAATGAAAAACTTGGGACGCACAAGCGACAGCATAAGTTTCAATTCCTCCTTGCAGGCGTGTCCCGAAACGTGGATATCGTCGGACGGGTTATAGATGACGTCCGCGCCGAGTTTATAGAGGTTGTTGACGACGTTGAACACTCCGCGTTCGTTGCCGGGGATTGGCGTGGCGGAAATGACGACGGTGTCGGTCTCGGACACGGTGACTTTGTCAAAAGTGCCCTGCGACATTCTGGACAGCGCGCTCATAGGCTCGCCCTGACTGCCCGTGCAAAGTATCGTGACGCGCTCGGGCGGGAGTTTGTTCGCCTTGTCGATATCGACGATAAGGTCTTTTGGGAAGGAAAGCTCGTTGAGTTTCGACGCCATATCCACGATATTTTTCATACTACGCCCGCTCAAAACAACTTTTCTGTTGTATTTGACGGAGATATCCATCAGTTGTTGCAGGCGGTAGTTGTTGGTGGAAAAAGTCGCGACGATCATACGCTTTTTCCGATTTTTTCCGAAAATTGCGTCAAAGGTGTCGCCGACGGTGCGCTCGGACATGGTATGTCCGCTTCTTTCGACGTTGGTGCTTTCGCCCAGCATCAAAAGTACGCCTTTTTTGCCGATTTCCCCGATGCGTTCGAGGTCGGTGAGCTTGTTGTCGATGGGCGTGAAGTCGATTTTGAAGTCGCCCGTGACGAAAACAACGCCCACGGGGGTGGTGATTGCCAGCGCGGACGCCTCGGCAATACTGTGACAGACTTTGATAAATTCCACCTTAAAGCAATCGACGTTGACGATATCGCCGGCGTTGACTTCCTTCATATTTTTGACTTCCTGCCCGCTTTCTTCGATTTTGTGACGGGCGATTGCCAGCGAAAACGGCGTGCCGTAGATTGTCGGACAGCCGAGTTCGGGCCACAGATAACTTATCCCACCGACGTGGTCTTCGTGTCCGTGTGTGATGAAAATTCCTTTGATTTTTTCTTTATTTTGCGAAAGATAGGTGACGTCGGGGACGACAACGTCGATGCCCGGGGTGTCCTCTGTCGGGAACGACATACCTATATCGATGATGATGATGTTTTCTCCGTATTCCAAGGCGGTCATATTTTTGCCGATTTCGCCGACACCGCCGAGGAACACAACTTTCAATGATTTTGCCAAAAAGGATTCCTCCAAAAATTTATATGCGTTTTGTTTAATCAAATATTTTTGCGTTAATATTATACTAAAATTTATTGTATAAATCAAGTAATAAAAGAACGATGAGGAAATTTATAGGAAATTTTTGCAAAAAATTATTTGAAAATATAATAATTTATTGTCGAATTTTGTCGCACGAAAAAACCGTCTTTTGTTTTCGTTTTCAATCGATTTTCGGGTTTTGTCGTCAATTATCTTTGCAAAATAAAAAAACACTTGCAAAACGGCGCTTCTTAACTTATTATATCTTATATAAACCTTTTAAGGAGTCATCTATGTACAATTTTTCAGCAGGTCCCGGCGTACTTCCCAAGGAAGTTTTGCTTGAAGCACAAAAAGATTTCATCGATTTCAAAGGTAGCGGTATTTCGATTATCGAGGCGTCCCACCGTGGCAAGGTTTACGAGCCCGTCCACAACGAGTGCATCGCCCTTTTCCGCGAACTTATGAATATCCCCGACAACTACGAAGTACTGCTTGTACAAGGCGGAGCATCGACGCAGTTCGAAGCCGTCCCTCTGAACCTTTTGAAGAAAGGGCGCGCCGATTATATCCTCACCGGCAACTGGGCGAAAAAAGCGTACAAAGAAGCGCAAAAGTACGGCGACGTTCAAGCGGTTGCGTCCAGCGAGGACAAAAACTTCTCCTATATCCCCGATTTCGACGCGTCGTCGTTCAGAAGCGATATCGACTACGTCCACTGCGCCAGCAACAACACCATCTTCGGCACAAGAATGAGGAAATTCCCTGAGGTCGATACCCTCGTATGCGATATGTCCAGCAACATTTTGTCCGAAGTCTACGACGTTTCCAAATTCGGCGTCATCTATGCGGGCGCGCAAAAGAATATTTCGTGCGCGGGCGTCACCGTCGTCATCGTCAGAAAAGACTTGCTCGACCAAGCCATGGACATCTGCCCGACAATGCTCAAATGGTCAACGCACGCCAAAAACAACAGCCTTTACAACACCCCACCTTGCTTCGCGATTTATATCGCAAGCCTGACGCTTAAGTGGCTGAAAAATTTGGGCGGTATCCCCGCAATCCAAAAAATCAACGAGGAAAAGGCAAAAATGCTGTACGACTATATCGACAACAGCGGTTTCTACACCAACCCCGTAAGAAAAGAAGACAGAAGTTTGATGAACGTGCCGTTCGTTTCGCCCTCCGAGGAACTCGACGCAGAGTTTATCGCGAATGCCGAAAAGAACGGGATTATGGCAATCAAAGGTCACCGTCTTGTCGGCGGAATGCGCGCGTCCATTTACAACGCGATGCCCGTCGAAGGCGTAAAGCACCTTATCGATTATATGCAAAAATTTGCGTCCGAGCATAAATAAGAGGTTTTATGATTAAGGTATTAAAATTAAATTCGATAAGTCCGAAGGTCAACGACGTTTTGGACAATAATTACGAAATTGTGTCGGAGTGCGACAACCCCGATCTTATCCTTGTAAGAAGCGCGCAGATGCTTGAATACAAGGTCAACGACCGCCTCCTTGCAGTAGGTCGCGCAGGTGCCGGCGTCAACAATATCCCCCACGCCGATTTGGCAAAGAAAGGCGTTGTGGTTTTCAACAGCCCGGGCGCCAACGCAAACGCCGTCAAGGAACTTGTACTTACCGCCCTTCTTATCTCTTGTCGCAAGATTATCGAGGGAATTAACTGGATAAACACTCAAAACGGCGCACAAGACGGCGTTGCAAAAGTCGTGGAAAAAGGCAAATCACAGTTTGTAGGCGGTGAAATTCTTGGCAAAACGCTTGGCGTCGTAGGTCTTGGCGCAATCGGCAGAAAAGTTGCCGTTTCGGCGCACGCACTTGGTATGAATATCGTTGCGTACGATCCTTATTTTGACAAAAACGCAAGCCTTGGGATTGATTTTGAACTTGTCGATACGTTGGACAAAATTTACGAAAAATCCGACTTCATTACCTTGCACCTTCCCTACACTCCCGACACCAAAGGCATGATTGATAAATCGGCGATTTCAAAAATGAAAGACGGCGTCGTCATCGTCAACTGCGCAAGGGGCGAACTTGTGAATAACGACGATATCTTCAGCGCGGTCAAGGACAAAAAAGTGTACAAATACTTCACCGACTTCCCCACCGAGGCTGTCTTGAACGTGGACGGTATTATCGCTTGTCCGCACCTCGGCGCGTCGACGCCCGAAGCCGAAGACAACTGCGCCGTCATGGTTGCATCTGAGCTTAAAGATTATCTTGAAAACGGAAATATCAAAAACTCCGTCAACTTCCCGTCGGTTTTCGCCGAAATAAAAAACCACAGGATTACCGTCCTTGCGGAAGATAACCCTGCGGTTTCGTCGCTTCTTGCCGACGTACAGGATAAAAACGATGGAAAAGTGACTTGCGCCACTAAGTTTGGAAATATTTATGCGATAATCGACAGCGACGGCGAATTGCCCTGCGACCTCGTCGCAAAACTCTCAGCCGAACCTCACGTTTATCGCGTGCGCAAGATTAGATGATTTTTCTCCCGTCGGGATTGTTGACAAGTCCGAGCACTATCAAAAGCCCAGCGACCGCGTTGACAATCCCGTACGCTACGGGTTCGTTGATTTTCAGACCGCACGCTTCGAGCAGATAAAATATACTGCCCGCCAGCGTCATGATGTAGCCGTAGTTTTTAAGTTTTTCTCTGAAACAGTTGAACCAGTTTTTTATCCTTTCCTTCATCGTCCGCCCCCAAAAAATTAAAGATATTTTTTCGATTTTGTCGTTGCGCGCGATTTCAAGACTTTCAAAAGTTTCTCGTAGTTGTTGCCGAGATAACCTTTCATCGTACCGCTTGCTTCAAGCGCTTTTACTGCGACGTCGGGGTCCAGCGACGTATAAAAACTCAAAGCGACGTTGTAGCGTTCGGCGTAATTTTTCAGTTTTTCGCCTGTATAGCCGTTGACTTTTTCGTCGTAGGCTTTTTGGCTTTCTTCCAAACGCTTGTTCGCCTTGTAGTTTTCGACGTATTTTTGTTTTTCCTTCTCGATTTTCAGGTTTTCGTCGTTTTCAAGTTTTTCTATTGCGGAGTTTTTCCGCGTCTGATCGGCGATTTTTTTGTCCCTGTCGTCGGAAAGTTTATTGATTACGTTTGTGATTTCGACGGCTTTTGCAAGGTCGAGGTTGTTTAGTGCGTCGTCGCGCTGTCTTGTCAGAGCGTCGAATTTTTCGTCGTACGATTTTTCGGCGTCACTTAAAATTTCGTCGGCGCGGAGCGCGCCCTGCTTTGACGCTTCGCCGTACTCGTCAACGGCGGTTTTCAGGATACTTCCTCTGGCAATCCCCTGCTTAATCGCCTTATTTTTGCTGTTTTCCTTGAACGCCGAATACAATTTTTCGATATCGTCCAAGGTTTTTTTGTGAGTTTTTTCGGCTTTTTCCTTTTCCTTATTCAGTTTTACGAGGTCATCGTACGCCTGCTTGTCGATTTTCGATAAACTTGCCCGATACTTTTCGTCGGCTTGATTTTTCGCGACGTTTTCGATTTCCTCGTCGGACAAAAGGTCATAAGACACCCGCTCGAGTTTCACGGGTTTGAACATTTCGTCAAAGTTCGGATCGGGTTCTTTGGGGTTATTCCTGTTGAATTCGTCCTCCAACGCTTTCAGTCGTCCGGTGATTTCGCTTTCTCTTTGCAAGGCGTCGTTGACTTTTTCGTTTTTTTCGCTTTCCTTTTGTTTTTTTGTTTTGAAAAGCTCTTTGATTTCGTCCCACCAACTATTTGCCATTATTGATTTCCTCCAAGACCGCCACTCGTTTTTCGAGCAACCTCAGGTATTTTTCGAGGGTTTCGACGGTGATAATAAGTTCGTTAATTCTGTTATCCATAAGCCTTATGTTAAATCCACCGTGATCGACGGCGGGGTGACGATATAATCGCCGGCGGAGTTCGCCAAAATATAGACGCGCATCTTTGAAAACGGGCGATTGACAATGATTTTTTGCGGAGAATTCGATTGTGAAATATTGTATTCCACCTTTTCACCGTCAAGTTCGAGCCCCAGCGTTATCGCCCCGCTTGTCGAAAGCGACACGCTTCTCAGGCTCTTTTGCCTGTCGGGATATCCGAGGTCGTTGTAGCCCGTTGACCAAAACCTGGGTAAGTCGTCAAGAAGGTACTTCCCACCCTTTGAAAGCATGCCGACAACGTGCTTGTTTTTGCCGTTGAACGTCATATAAACCGACGACAGAGTGTGCACGTTAATTGACTTTATGAACGAAACGTCCATTCCGCGAAGAATCGTTATCTTGTTTTTCTTGACGTCGCACACGACCAGCCCGTTGTTGACGTATGGAATATCTTCCGCCTCGTCCAAAATTTTCGTCTGAAAGTCGTTTTTGAAAACCATTGCTCCCGCCAGATAATATTTCCCGTCCGAACCCGTCGCCACTGCGCTTCGCTTGTCCTTGGACAAAAAATCGTTCAAATCCTTGAAGACGTTCGTGACGTTGTAGCCGTCCAGACATTTAAGTCCTTCTTCCGTCAAAAATATTATGCGGTCGCCGAGCGTTACGATCGTGTCGGGGTAAATTCGCGCCGACGCCGTGTAAATTTTCGACACCGAAAAATCCGTCTGCGCCCCGAACGCCGTCATTCTTTCAACGCCGAAATCGCGGAAAACGTAGACGTAGTTCAGAAATTTGAGAACTTTTATGACCTTTCCGCCCTCGTCGTCAAAATCGACGTAGCCTGCGCCGTCCCCCGACACCTTCCAGTTTTCGGGATTGAAGTCGGCGGAAAACCACACTTTGTTTTGTTCTCCCGCAACCGTTGCAAAAATTCTTTCGGCGTGCACGCACATACTCGTCATGTTCGGCGCGCTTTCGATTTTTTTCAAAGTCGTGCCGTCGTAGGTATAAAAAAATCCGCGCTCGCTCGACGCCAAAAACAAATCGACGCCGTTATATCGATAGCATGCACTACAATCTTTCCCCGACGCGATAAGGTTGACAATTTTTTTGAACTTGTCGCCAACGGCAAAAATCTTCACCTCGTAAAATTCGTCGTCGGTCGTGCGCACGATAAGTCGGTCGTCTCTTTTTTTGTTGCTCGCGTCATAGCGTCTGAAAAGGTGCAACGTTTTTGGAAATACGCCTTCCGGAAGGCTTGCCATAGCGTGGCGATATACCGAACTGTATTCGGTTGAAAACGTCGCCTCTTCAATGCCCAAATTTCCCGAAAGCACCCCTTTATCATACGAAAAGTTGTATGCAACAGGCGATTCTGTCGGATTTAATAAACTTTCGTCACTTGTCGATTTGACGCTGTCAAAGGCGTCTGCCTTTATCCTTACTCGGGTGTACTTACTTCCGCGCACTATGCCCACCTCCTTGGTCTGACGTATCGTCCCGCGCCAAAGTGAGTCTTTAATTCGGACAGCCCTTCTCTGAACTTTTTCTCGGCACTTGCGCCGACGTCCAGCATATTCGTGGCATAGGCGTATTCCGACACGACGCCCTCCGACAACAGCCAGCACGGCACCGTCCCCGAAAGTTCGGTCGATAAGGTGTATTCGGGCAGGAGCGCGCAAAACTCCAACGTCGCGTCGCCCGAAAAATCGCTTTCGATATAGGTGGGAAACGCCCTTATTTTTCTTGTTTCTCCGCCACGCTTCAAGGATACGGGATAAACGATTTTGTGGTTTTTCAACGCACTGTATTCGACTTTTCCGTCCACAAGCGTCACTTTTTCGGTCACGATATTCGGAAAATAGGTGCTGATGACTTCGGAATGGACGTTTTCGACGCAGAGAAGCAAAATATCGACAAGTCTTTTTTTATCGTCGGTCAGGCTTTCGTCGGTCACGTTGACAACGCCGTATCCGAGTTTGACAAAACAGTTTTTTATTACATCGCTAACTTTCATTTATATTTCCTCAAATTCAACTTTTTTTGCGTCGGGGTGCTTTTCGTAATATTTGAAAATACTTTTTGATTTATAATCGACCTCGTCACGGATTTTGGTTTGTTTTTCCATATCGATTTTCAGATTTTGCTTATCGATTTCTGCCAAGATTTTTTGCAGTCGTTCGACGCGGGTTTTTTGAAGAAAGGTGATAAGTCTTGCGTCGAGAGCGTCGTACGGCGACACGACTTGCAACTTCCCATCGGCATATACCTCGTATTTTTTTGTCTTTGTATCGTAATAAATTTCGTAGTCTTTATGGATTTCTTTTACTCTGTCCGCGATGTCGTATAAATCGCGAAAAATTCGTATTTTCATAGCGTCCCCCAAAGGGGGCGCGCGCTGAGCGCGCGCCGATGTATTCTAAAAGCGCAGTGGAAAACGATTTTCACTCCGCTTGTAAAACGACGTCAGTCAACGGTGATGTTGCTGATTTTTGCCTGCCCGACGGGACGTTCGCACATGAGGTCGGCGTACTTTACAAGAGTTGCGTTGTAGGTTGCGGAGTTGGCGTCCTGTCTCAAAATTCCACCCGACGCGTCCTCGATCCAACGCCAGTCGCAAAGCTGGTGAAGTTTGAAGTCGTCGGTGTTCAAAAGATACATGTCTTTCTTTCCGCAGAAGCGGTCGACCACAAACGGAATACCGCTGTAAGACAACGCTTTGTATCCGCAATCGAGGTTCATAACGTCGACGTTGTGGTTGGAGCTTGCGCAGTACGCAACGTACTTTTTCCTGACGGCGTAGCTTGTGACGATAAAGTTGATAAGGCTTCCGCTTCTTTCCTCGACGCCGTCGATTGCGTCCTGAATAAGAGACGCGCTCATCTCACCGCCAACCTCGTCTTTGTAAGGAGTGAGGAAATCGTAGTCGGCGCGATTAAGACCATAAAGAGTGGTTGACGTGCCGAAAAGCGACTCTAAACCCGTCAATTCGTTACTTTTACTGCCCTGCACATACAGCACCGAGTTGACTGCGATACCGCCGGGGAACGTCGTGGCAAACGTCACGACGTTGTTTTTCTTGTCAACGCTTTTGATGATTTTTCCTTTTGTCGAGCTTGAAATCGTGCCGTTGACTTCGACGTCCACGACCATACCCGCTTCAAGTTTCGACGCATTGTCAACTTTGGCTTTCGAGTTGTCGGAGTTGCCCGAAAATTCGACAGTCGTCGCAAGTTTTCCCGTGCCGTCGCCAAAAAGCATACGTCCGAAGTTGCGCTTGCTTGCGGACAAAAGTCCCTCCATTTCCGCGTTCAAAAGGTTGACGAACGCGCCCGAATCGTCCAGGCTTGCTCTGAGAGCCTTGTCGGAAATTTCGATTTTGCCGAAAAAGTTTTTGAGGTCGGTCGTAAGGGTGACGTATTCGTTGCTCTGCGCTTTGGGGAGGTTGCCCGTTTCACTGCCCGACGTGATACCGCCGTTGACGCCGTAGGTGACAAGTTTTTTGACTTCTTTACCGAAAACGTTGTTGCTTGTTCTTTCAATCGCCGACAGCAAAGGATTGATTTTTGTGTTGAGTTGCTCGGCGATGACACCGAGATAGATGGTTTTTAATGCGTCGCTTGCATTTGAAATTGTGATCATAAAATTTTCTCCTGAATTTATTTACCCCTGCCCGCCATAGCCATCACCATTTTGCCTGCCTCGCTGACGGTTTTGGGGCGGATTTGTTTTGCGAGAGAGGCTTGACCTTCCCCGTTAATGGTGCGCACGGTTTTGACGCCGTCGAGATCCGCAAGATAACTTTTGATTATCTTATTTCGGATTTTCTCGTTGTTCAGCACGTTGTCGTTGACGAACTCGTCGTCGTCGAGGTAGTCACGGGGAGTCTTGTAATTATTAAGGACGACGTGCGCTCCGGCGATTTCCAGACAGTTTTCATAATTTCCGAGGTCGTTTTTCAAAATTTCCTCGGCAATTTCTTTCTTGAACGGCGCGATTTCGGGGCGTTGTTCAAAAAAGTCGTCGACTTTTTTCTGCCAGTCGTCTTGGGCGTACGCTACGGTTGAAGGCGTTTTTTCGGAAAGCTCTTTTTCCAAAGCTTTGAGTTTCTGTGACCTTTTCGTAAATTCCTTTTCAAGGTTTTCATACGCCCGCAATAATTCGTCGGGTGATTTGAAACGGGTGGTTGTTTCGCCTGCGTTTTCGGGTGCGGATTGCTCCGTTTCCGCTTGAACGACGGTTTCAACGATTGTTTCTTCCATAAGTGCCTCCTTAAAAATTTATATTTTGCGCATCGATAAACTCGCGATGTTTATTGACGTGCGCCGAGATGGTTTCTTTCATTTTGGTGTCACTGTCGAAGTCGGGCGACAGCATAAACTTGGTGTGCTCCTCGATGTGGATTTCGTGGTCGTCGAAGGCGTCGGGGACAACTTCTCTTTCGCCAAAAGCGCGGTTTTCGCGTTGCGCTTTTTTCAGATGCAATTCCGAAATATCCCTGCTGTTTTCCCAGTTGCCAAAGCCCAGCGTTTCCAAAATTTTGCATTTTGTTCGCTCCGAATATCTGCCGTTTTCGTCGGTCAAAAGTCCGAGGTTCAGCAGTTCCAGCACCATATTTTTTCTGGACGACGGCGTTTCGACAAGCTCGTTTTCGGTGTCAAAGACAAGGTCGTCGGAAGTTAAATCGGACGCGCCGAAATACAGCATTTCCAGTTCGCCGTTTTCGCCCGCAATGCTACGAAGTCGCCGTGATTTTGCAAACTGCTTATACAGCCTCAAAATCTGCTTGCCCGCTTCTCTTACCGCCTCGCGAATATTGTCGGCGGTGACGGAAATCCTCGTGTCGTCCTGCTCGATTAGCATTGAAATCGCCACGCCCGAGGTCACGTTTTCGGGGATTTGCGAATATTTCATCAGTTCCGACACGCCCGAAATCATCGTGAATTCTTCAAGAAGTCGGTTTTCTTCCAGATAAAAGTCGTGCGGGATACTGCCGGGGTTCAAAAGTGCCGGCGGATTGCTCCCCTGTCGATAGACGAGGATTTTCCCGGGCGCAAGCCCTTCCGCTTCCAGTTGGTCGGTATCGACACTGCCGTCCTCAGTTGCAAGCACGCCCATCGACAACCTGTTCAAAAACTCGTGCTTGCGGTTTTTCAGAGCGTTGTAGGCACGCTGTACGGGGATTATTCTTTCGATGACCGACGAGCCGAAAAACACGCCGACGTTGTCCAGCGAATTTTGCTTTATAAACGGATATTGACGCTTTCCGCCCTCACCGTTGACATACGGCAAATCGCCAACGTGCACAAGCCTGTCGCCCGCAACGATGATAAGTCGCCCGTCGGGGAATTTTGCCGACGGTTTTTCGTATTTTTCGATGACGATGACGGCGTCGTGGCGCACTTCGTCCACGATTTTCGGCACCGACGCGGTATATCCGAATCCGCCCGTCACGCCCGTTTTGTCAAGGGTGAAAACGTTGACGTCCGCGCCCTTTACGTCGATATTCCAAATGCGCCTGACGTCGTCGACGGAATATGCCTTGGCGTGGATAATCGACGGCTGATCCTGCAAGTTCTCGATTTGCAAATTTTCGGGATAAATCTCGAAAGGCGGACACACCGTAATATCGACGTCGCCGTCGTACACGGGCTTTCCGTCCAGCAAAAACCTTTTTCCCTTTTCGTTGTTCCAAGCGATTTTGTAAAACGCGCTTCCGCAAGTTTCCGCCCAGCCGTTCGCCTTTTGAAGGAGCGCGGAAAATCCGTTTTCTTCCATAATGCTTTGCAAAATTGCCGTGGAAAACTTTGCGCTTTGGACGTCGCATTCGTCGCTTGTTTTCGGTCTTATCGACACGCCCGACTTAACTCGCGTCAGTTTTGCAAGGCGGGTTTCGACGATGGGCGCGATATGGTTGTACACCTCGCGTTCTTGCCAGTAGTACTGCCTGCCGTAGTCGTCGATATCGCCCGTCGGCGTGACGCTTGCATACTGATTTCCCATCAAAAAATTCATATTCAGTCGCCAAGCAAGCTCGACGGGGCGACGTTTTTGACGGCGTTGTTCAAAGTCTTGTTTGACCTCACTGACGATTTCGTCGTGCAGGGCTTTTTTGTCTTTTTCTTTCATAGTCATCCTTTCCTTTCTATATTTGCAAACTCTTGAAGGAGCCTGCGTTTTTCGTTTTCGAGTTCCTCGTCGGAGAGGGTTTGAAGCCCGCCCATATCGAGGACGCTTTTTATTGCCGTGGTGTCCGGCGGATAATATTTTGAGTTGACCTTTCTTTTGACAAGCACGAGGTTGCCGTCGCCGTCCGAGGAATACTCTTCGGATATTTCGGTGGCGGTAAAGCCTTCGGCTTTCTTTTTCAAAGCGTCAACGAAAACTTCATCGTCTTTCATATTTTCCTCGTTTCAATTTTCTGATAAGGTTGTCCTTATCCTCGCCGATTTCGCTTTTTTCGATTTTGAACAAGGCGTCCTGCGGTTCGGGGCGCGACATCACGAAATAGCGGAGGTCGTCCATGGCGTGGTCGTCGCGTTTTATCGGACGGTCGCCGTCGCCCCAGTTATAACCCTTGATTTCCCTTATCATATTCACGCAATTTTTGAAGATATAAATGCGTGGCGGACGTTCAAAAAACAGCGATTTTATCCTCGAAATTCCGCTGAAAAGGTTTTTATCGACCTTTGTGTTGACAAGAATTCCGTTTTCGTAAAAGAGTTCGGCGACGCTCTTTTGATAGGCAAGCGTGCGTTGCTCGGACGCGCTGTCGATAAGTGCCGAAAGCCTGCCTTTGCCGTCCCTTGCCCAGCCTAACGCGTCTGCAAGTTCGAATATTTTTTTGACGTGGTGGTTTATGTCTTTTCCCGCCTCGTAGTGCTCGCCCACGACGTAGATTACCCCGTCGCCGTCAACAGCGTAAAAGTGGCACGCCAGCGGGTTTTTCAGTCCCGGATCGATTGAAATGTTGCACTGCCACTCTGGCGGGACGGGAAACGGATCGATAACGTGCACGTTTTCGTCAAATTCCGAATATACAAGCCCGCCTTCCGACTTGAACCGTCCGAAACGGCGCGATTCTTGCAGGTCGTCGGAGGTTGAAGAAATTAGTTTTTCCACCTCGCTTTGGTCAAGATACGGGTTGTCTTTCCACTCCATTTGTTCATACCAGATTTCGGGATTTTGACGCGTGTTGAGATATATTTCGTCATAAACCCACGTCAGCCCTTTCAGCGGTGTCATCGTGCAAAAAATATCCCCGCACTTGTCAAGGACGCGCATTACGCACTCTTCGTAAATGTCTTTCGGAGGCTCCTCGTCGAACCACACGAAGTCGAGGCTCGCCCCCTGAAATTTTTCGCGCCCCTGATCCGCGCTTTTGAACGACAGACGGCTTGTCCCGCCGAACACGTTCTTGACGACGATGGTGTCTATGACGCCGTTTTTCAGGCTGTCTTTTCTGCCCTGTTGCATAACGACGTCCAAAATCCAGTCGGGCGAAAGATAAGACAAAATTTTTTGTTGCGCCACCTCGCGTTGCACCTCGTACGACACCGACACCACCCACCCGGTCACGTCGGGTTTGTTCTTTTTATAGGGGTGAATTCCGCGAAGTAGCCACACCGTTTCGACCGCTCCGCACTCGGTTTTGCCCGTCCTGTTTCCGCCGAAAACCCAGCGATTTTTCTTTTGACATTTGTGAAAATCCATTTGTTTTTTATGCACGACGTCGCCCGAATTGTAGTTGACGAGGCGGTCGAGTCCGCGCCGTTTTATCATCTCATTTTCGATTGCGCGGATTTTTTTGATAATTTCAATTTGGTTTTCTTTCATTTTCAGTCGATAAAACACTTTATTTTTATCAAATTGTGTTATATAATTTTTATGTATGGTTAAGATTTTTGAAGGTGCAAATTTGAAAAGAATAATTGTTTTTACAACGCTTGTCATGACCGCATTGTGCATTGCGCTTGTTTTTACCCCGCAAGGCACGATTTCCCACGCCGAAAGTACGTCCGGGACGTTTGAAAACGGAACGTATCGTGCTGCAAGCGATGTCGACGTTTATCTGATTTCCAACGCCAGTGCCGTCCTTTTCACTATTCCGTCAACTTACTATTTCGATATTACGGATTACGATGACGGCAAATATGCGATATCTTACAACGGCGTCAGCGGTCTTTTTATTAAAACCGATGCCAACGTTGCCCGCTTGACAGACGCCGATAAGGAACCGCGTGGCGGTTTCTCGTTGGAACTCGTCTTGGCGAACGATTCCGATTTTTACAAACAAGGATCATTCGGCTTTAAGAAAGAGTCCGTCACTCCCGACAACTCGCCGGCAATCACGTTCATCGGAAAAGGCGAGCACGACGGCAAAGTCTGCGCCTATGTCAGGTACGGCTCCGATTTCGGCTATATCCCTTACGCCAACCTCAAAACCAAAGACGGCGGTGTGGCGATGAACGACTATATCATCGACTTGCACCCCAACTACCGTCCCAACGTCGTCACCGACAAAAACACCGATAAGAAAGCGTCGGATCCCAACAAACTTACCCGCACCATTCTTATCGTCGGCATTGTCGTGCCCGCTCTCGTCATCGTACTTTTGCTGTTCAAGCCTTCCAAAAAAGGTCGCTACGATTACGACAGAAACAGCACGATGAACGATTACGGCGCGTCACCTTACGACCGCCCCCGCAGTCGTTACCGCGACGACTATGACGACGGCAGACGCCGTGACGATTACCGCCGTGACAGACGCCGTGACGACGATTATTACGACGATTACGACGACCGCCGTTACTGATCGTTCAGCACGCCGTATTCTTTGGACAACCGAAAACAAGTTTCCTTGTAAATCATCAGGTCGCCGAACTCTTCGGCGATTTTTTCATGCGGATATTTCAGGTATTCGAGTTGCGTCGTAAAACTCGTGATTGCCCTGTCATACAGCCGAAACGCCTGCCTCAGCGACACATCGAGTTCGTCCGCCATTTCCTGAAAAGTCTGCCCTTTTATAAAGCGCATAATGATAATGCGCATATCTTCCGACACCAGCAAATTAAACGCCTTATCAAGCAGTAATTTCAGGTTGATAAGGCGAATTTTCGCGTCGTTCATATCGATAATTTGCTCATAGATTTTCATAGTTTCCGCCGATCCGTAGGTATAAAAACTACGGCTTGCGATTTTCAAAACTTTCTTTTCGTTTCGTCTGATTTCTTCGGGGATTCTTTTGTACAAGGTAAGTAAAATTTTCGTTTGAAATGAGTCGTTCATGGTCTTTCCTCCGCCGGCAAATTCAATATACAACCCGAAAATTTGAAAAGTCAACGTTTTATGACAGCGTCGAATTTTGTCGAAAAATTTGGCGAAAAGTCAAGGTTTTTGTCATCTCCGTCACGAAAAGTCAAAAAGCGCAAAAAAAAGCGCGAATTCCAAAAAATTCGCGCAATTGTCGATTTTTATTTTATTTTGTCGAAATATGTCGTCAGTCGTCTTTTTCCAAAAGTTCTTCCTGCAAATCGATACGCTCGGAAATGGGCGCGGTATTGACGATTGTGTAAGCGTCGGTGTAGTAGCGCATGCGCTTGCTTTCGTAATAAAACACCAACTGAATGATATGGACGTAGGTCACCAGCATCGCGCCCAGCACGAAAAATGCCACGCCGAAAGTGACAATCGTCATCAACATCATCAGCGTATAGATGACGAAAAGCACGATGCAGTGTGCGCCGAAAATCCTGCCAAAGTACTTTTTCATATACAAAAAGCCGTTTTTCAGCGCGCCGAAATACTTCTTTTCGCCCCCGACGATCATCTCGGGAATAACGCCCGACGAGAACGTCAAACGAAGCGCGACCAGCACCACCGCCAAACATAGCCCTATGGAAAACGCAAACACGCCGATGAGCGGTAAAAACAGCTTCACCGTTCCGTAAATCGCAAAGAAGATTGCAAAGTCGGTGACCATCGTAAGTATCGTGTGGAAAAACGCGTACTTTGCGCATATTGAAAAGTTTTTCAGGATATTGCTCATCAGCCCGTAGGTCATATTACTGCTCATAAAACTGCTGATGACGTCGGAGATTGCGGGATAGCAGAACGACATCGCAAGCCTGATGAAAAACGTCACGATAATGACCGTCACCCAAAACACAGCGGTGGCGTTGGTGGCGTTCATAAGGTCGATGACGGTGCGATACAAGACTTTGCCACTTCCGACAACTGCCGAAAACGGCTCCTGTCCGCGCAAAAACTCGACAAAAGTGTTCGTGACTTCGCCAAACCGCTCCATCGTCACGGGATTTTTGAAAACCTCGTTGAACATCGGCACGATGGCACTCACCGCAATCGCAAGAACAATCACCGTGACCACAAACAAATACAAAAACACGCGATAGTTCACATTGAACTTTGAAAACAATATGTTTATCGAACTTCTAATTTCCATTTTTCTTCCCTTTTTTGTGTTTTCTGTCCTCTTTCCAGATATCGGTTTTTTTCAGATCTTCCCTTTCGATACCGTTTATATCAAAGAACATCGAATACATATATATGACGTAAAAAACCACGGAAATCGTCAAGAGTATGGCGTCCAGAACAATGTCGAGCTTGAGGTTCAGCACCGAATTGACAACCATAAGTATAAGCATCGGCAAGGTCGGAATCATAAAACTTACCATCGTCGGCAAGATTTGCTTTGTGCCTTGTCTTATCGCAAGCCCCATCGCCTTTGCACTGCTCAGTCCCGTTTGAAGCATCGTCGGCACCCACAGCACCGTCGAGGCAAGCAGGAACAACTCCACGGCGTAAAGCACGACGTACCACACGATCGACAGACCGAACGCCCACCCGATTTGCAACGAGTGCGCCAACAAATAAAACATCACGACTTGCAAAAACTTGAAAATCTCATAGACCACGAAAAGCGTCAATGAAAATTTCAGCGCGGTCAAATAGTTGAAGTTGAGCCTTGTCAAAATCCTGTCGAAACCGAGGTTGAACTCCCCGACGCGCATGTGTCTTTCCACCGCTCCGAAAAGTATGCTGTAAAACACCGGGATAACCACAAGACCTACGATGCCAAGATAAAATAACTTCGGATTTATGCCCGACGCAACAAGATAAAGCGTCTGAAAATCCGTGCCGTAAAATCGGCGGAAATTGCAAAAATACTCGATTGTCCCGTATGGCGAAAACACAAACACCGTCAGAACCGACGGCGCAATCGCCAAAAGCAACAAATACCAAAAATATTTGTTGCTGTAATTCACCGACATTTTGAAGTATTTCAAAAAATCTTTGTCGGATTTAATTTCCGCGCGTAATTTGTCTTTCATAAGATTGCCTAAACTCGATGATTATTCTATAATTATATACAATAATATCCTTTAATGCAATTAAAAATTAGGAATAATGCTTATGACGTGCAACTTGTGCCCAAATTTTTGTGGCGTCGAACGAGACAAAAGTTACGGTATGTGTCTTGCCGACGACAAAATTCATATTTCTTATCACGGTATCCACGAGTGGGAAGAACCCGTGATAAGCGGGAAAAAAGGATCGGGAGCGATCTTCTTTTCGGGTTGCACAATGCGGTGCGTTTTTTGCCAAAACGCAAAAATCAGCAGGCGTGTCACCGGGAAAGTTTATTCCCCCGAAGAACTGTCCGAACTTTTTAAGTATTTTGACGAAGTCGCAGACAACATAAACCTTGTTTCCGCTACTCAATACACCGACGAGATTATAAAAGCCTTTTCTTATTACACACCCAAAAATCCCGTCATCTGGAACACAAGCGGGTTTGAAACAGTTGAAACGGTGCAAAAACTTGCGCCCTTTATAAACGTTTGGCTTCCCGACCTAAAATACGTTAATAGAGCATTATCGTTACGTTTATCAGGCAAAAAAGATTACTTTAAGTACGCTTTTTCTGCAATTTCCGAGATGATAAAACTTTCGGGCAAAGTCAAAATCGAAGACGGACTTATTAAATCGGGCGTCATTGTGCGCCACCTTATCATACCCTCGCACGTCGATAACACTCTTGACGTATTGAAGGTATTTGCCGATAATTTCAAAAACAACGCTTATCTTTCCCTTATGGCGCAGTACGTCCCGTTAAACGTCGAAAACTTCCCCGACATAAACCGCAGAATTACCCCGCTTGAATACAAACGAGCGTTGAAAGCACTTGAAACATTGAATATCGAAAACGGATTTGTGCAGGACCTCGAAAGCGCAACGACGGCATTTATCCCCGATTTTTAACGCAAAATTTCACATAAAAAAAGGATTGGGAGTGTTCCTCAATCCTTTTTATCATTTAGTCATATATGGACAAAAGTTACTTTAAGTCGTTGATACGCGCGATAAGTTTTTCTTTCAATTCCTGATTCTTTTTCAGTTTTTCGGTTTCGGCGTCCACAAGTTGCTTCGGCGCTTTTGCGATAAACCCTTTGTTGTTGAGCATACCCTCGCCCCTTGCGATTTCCTTATTCACGCCGTCAAGTTCCTTATTCAGCCTTGCGATTTCCTTATCGGTGTCGATAAGTTCGCCAAGCGGGATAAAGATTTCGGCAAAAGGAGTGACCAGTGCGGACAACTTCTTTTCGTCGGGTTTTTCGTCGGTCATAACGACCTCGCCGACGCCCGCCATTTTCTCGATATACATTGAAAGTTTTTGCACGACCGAAAAATGTTCGCCCGCCTTTACGAAGACTTTAATCTTTTTGGACGGCGCGACCTGCATTTCGTTTCTGACGTTTCTGATGGCTTTTATGATGTCCATCACGCCCTCAAACGCCTTTGCTTCCTTATAATAATTGAATTTTTTGTTGTATTTCGGCCATTCTTCGGTCATAAGAGCGTGGCGTTTTCCCGTCTGCTTGTACTGATAAATTTCCTCGGTGACGAACGGAATGAACGGATGCATAAGTTTCAAAATCTCGTCCAAAACGTAGTTCAAAACGGTGAGCGCATTGAGCCTTGCCCTGTCGTTGTCGCCGTACAGCATAGGCTTGGTCGCCTCGATATACCAGTCGCAGAAGTCGCTCCAAACGAAGTCGTAAAGTTTGCCGGTGGCAAGCCCGATTTCGTATTTATTGAGGTTGATAGTGACCTCTTTTATGACGTTGTTGAGCCTTGACAAAATCCATTTATCGGCGTAAGTCAGGCGGATATCCTCCAGTTTTTTGAAGTCTTTGCCCTCGCTGTTCATAAGGACGAAGCGGGAGGCGTTCCAAATTTTATTGATGAAGTTTCGAGCGGACTCGACCTTTTCCTCGATAAATCTGGTGTCACCGCCGGGGGCAACGCCCGTCGCCAGCGAAAACCTCAGAGCGTCCGCGCCGTACTTGTCGATAATTTCAAGCGGATCGACGCCGTTGTTCAACGATTTCGACATTTTTCGACCTTCGCTGTCACGCACGATACCGTGGATAAGCACCTCGGAGAACGGGACCTCGTGCATGTTTTCGATACCGCTGAAAATCATACGCGCCACCCAGAAGAAGATGATGTCGTATGCCGTCACAAGCAAATTTGTGGGGTAAAAATATTTCAGTTCCTCGGTGTTCCTCGGGAAGCCGAGCGTCGAGAACGGCCACAGCGCGCTTGAAAACCAAGTGTCCAAAACGTCCTCGTCCTGCTTGAAATGCGTGCAACCGCACTTCGGACAAACGGCGGGCATTTCCTTCACAACAACCATTTCACCGCACTGCTCGCAGTAATAAGCGGGAATACGATGTCCCCACCAAAGTTGACGCGAAATGCACCAATCTTTGACGTTTTCCATCCAGTTGAAGTAAATCTTCTCAAAGCGCGTGGGGATAAACTCGGTACGCTTGGATTTTACAGCCTTGATGGCGGGTTTTGCAAGGGGTTTCATCGACACGAACCACTGTTTTGACACCATAGGTTCGACGACGTTTTTGCAACGATAGCACTCGCCGACGTTGTGTTTGTACGGCTCGATTTTGACCAAAAAGCCTTGTTCTTTCAGGTCTTTCACGATTGCGTCACGGCACTCGTCGCGGGTGAGCCCTTGATATTTGCCTGCGTTTTCGTTCATAATCGCGCTGTCGTCCATAACGCGGATAACGGGCAGGTTGTGACGAAGACCGACCTCGAAGTCGTTGGGATCGTGAGCGGGTGTGATTTTGACCGCACCCGTACCGAATCCGATCTCGCAATAGTCGTCGGCAATCAGCGGAATTTCGCGCCCGACGATAGGCAAAATCAATGTTTTGCCCAAAATATCGGCGTATCTTTCGTCCGCGGGGTTGACCGCAACCGCCGTATCGCCCAGGAGCGTTTCGGGACGAGTCGTTGCGATGACGACGTACTTGTCGCTGTCCTTCACGGGATAGCGGATATGCCATAAATTACTGTCCTTTTCGGAGTATTCGACCTCGGCGTCGGACAGCGCGGTGTGGCAACCGGGACACCAGTTGATAATTCTGTCACCGCGATAAATCAGCCCTTTTTCATACAGACGAATGAACACTTCCTGCACCGCTGCCGAAAGGTTGTCGTCCATGGTGAACGCTTGTTTCGACCAGTCGCACGACGTGCCGAGGCGTTTTTGTTGCTCGACGATTCTTCCGCCGTACTTATGCGTCCATGCCCACGCTCTTTCGAGGAAGCCTTCGCGACCGACGTCGTTTTTGGTCAGCCCTTCCGCCTTCATCTGATCGACGATTTTGAGTTCCGTCGCGATGCTGGCGTGGTCGGTGCCGGGGAGCCACAGTGCCTCGAACCCGTCCATACGCTTGAAGCGAATGATAATATCTTGTATGGTATTATCGAGGGCGTGCCCCATGTGAAGTTGCCCCGTGACGTTGGGGGGAGGCATCATAATCGTAAAAGGCTCTTTTTTCTTATTGACGTGCGCCTCAAAGAATTTGTTTTTCATCCAATAATCGTAGATTTTCTGTTCGAAACTCTGCGGTTGATAAGTTTTTTCCATATCCATAATACGTACCACTAAAAAATTATTAAGTATACCAGACGGGAATAATACTGTATGTATAAACCGTGAGCGCAACGAAGTTTTAGTCAAAAACACGGAGCAAGACCACGGTTCATATTGTTCCTGTCTGGTATAAAACACAAAGCGACGTTTCCGCCACTTTGTGCAAGTTCAAAGTATTGTTTTTGGTTTGTTTATTTGCTTTCGGCGTTTTCGGCGACCTCGCATAAGGGTTCTTCGGCCTCGTCCAGCCTGTTTCCGAATTTATCGACCTTGCCGGCTTTGAAATCGGCGTCGAATTTTTTGAGTTCCTTCACCGTTATGGCAAAGTACGTTATGAGCGCATAGAACGCCAACACGCATCCGACAAGCATCACTATCCAGTCAAGGCTCATCTCGATGCCCTGCACCGTCGTGCCGAAAGTCCACCATTTGACAAGAAGCTTATGGAAGAAGGTCAGCACCACACCGCCCGAGATAACCGCCGAGGCGATTTTCCCCGCAAATACCGCCTGAATGACGATTTTGCGCTTTAAGAGCACCGGCGAAACACAGACCATCAAAAGTTCCTTCACGGCGATAAGTACAAGGAAGTACCACGGCATAAACTTGATGATGACCAGACACAATATCGACGATACGTGCATCAGTTTGTCGGCAAGCGGATCGAAAACCTTGCCAATGTCCGACACCATATTGAACTTTCTGGCGATTTTGCCGTCAACGAGGTCGGAGCACGCCGCCACAAAAAACACGCCGAGCGCCCAGTAAATCAGGTTGCCTTTGTCGGGGTGAAGCCCGCCGACGAGGCACAACGTCACGAATACGGGAATGCACAGCATTCTAAAATACGTTATGACGTTGGGGATAAGCCAAATATCTTCCTTTTTGAAAACAATTTTGTTGGGTTTGTTTTCCATAAATTTTCTCCAGCGGAGTTATTAGCCTTGAATAATCAAAACATACGTAGTATTATATCACATATTGTTTTTCGTGTAAACTTAATTTCGGTTGGCACAAACAAAATAATATTTAATTATATTTATATCAATATTTGCTTTTGAATGGCTTTTCAACTATTGCAAAGTTTTAATCGGTATGCTAAAATAAGACTGAATTATTTTAGATTTTAATGCTAACCGAAAATTTTGCAAACTTTTTTGTTGCGGTCGGCATAATTACTGGAGGAATATATGGAAGACGTAAAAACACTCGTCGGCAAACTCACCCTCGAAGAAAAGGTGCATTTGCTAAGCGGAAAAACGTTTTGGACGACCTATCCCGTTGAAAGGCTCGGCATTCCGTCGGTGAAAATGACGGACGGTCCCCACGGCACGCGCGAGGAAATCGAAGGCGGTAGTATCACCAACGTGATGAAGGACAGCGTCCCCTCAACGTGTTTCCCCTCGCTTGTCGTTTACGGCAGTTCGTGGGACAGAGATCTTGCGTTCGAGTGCGCAAAAGCAATCGGGCAAGAAGCGGTAACGCAAGGCATCTCAACGGTGCTCGGCCCCGGTACGAATATCAAGCGTTCCCCTCTTTGTGGCAGAAATTTCGAGTATTTTTCGGAGGATCCTTATCTTGCGGGGGAACTTGCCTCTTCGTTTATTGCCGGTCTTCAGTCGGAAAACGTCGGCGCAAGTCTTAAACACTACTGCGCCAACAACCAGGAAAACAGCCGTATGTCAATCGACGCAATCGTTGACGAGCGCGCCCTTCGCGAAATTTACCTTCCCGCTTTCGAAACAGCCGTGCAACGCTCCGATCCGTGGCAGGTCATGTGCAGTTACAACCGCCTGAACGGCGAGTACGTCTCGGAAAGCGACAAGATGATCAACAAAATCTTGCGCGACGAGTTCGGCTTTAGGGGTATGGTCGTGTCCGACTGGGGCGCAATCAACCGCCGTGTCGAAGGAGTTCAGGGCGGTATCGACCTCGAAATGCCCGGCAACAACGGCTTGCACGATCAGGCTGTCATCGACGCCGTCAACGACGGCAGACTTTCGATGGAAGACCTCGACAAAGCCGTCACCCACGTCCTCGAATACGTCCAAAAAGGCGAAAAATCCAAACGCGAAGGCTACGTTTGCGACTACACCGCGCACCATGCGCTCGCCAGAAAAATGGCAGGAGCAGGCTCCGTCCTCCTCAAAAACGACGATGCGGTTCTTCCCTTCAATAAGTCCGACAAGGTTTTGGTCATCGGCGCACTTGCAGAAACGCCGAGGTATCAAGGCGGTGGTTCTTCGCAAATTCACCCCAAAAACCTCGTGTCGATTCTGGACGCTCTAAGCAACGAAAACATCACCTACGATTACGTCCGCGGTTATTCCTTGAAAGGCGACGGATACAACAAGAAATTGTTGAATGAGGCAGTTGAACGTGCAAAATCGCACGATAAAGTCATTGTTGTGGTTGGTCTTACGCCTGAGTACGAAAGCGAAGGCTTCGACAGACGCCACATGGATTTGCCCATGGGACACAATAAACTTGTGGACGAACTTGCAAAAGTCAACGAAAATCTCGTTGTTGTCTTGGTGTGCGGTTCGCCCGTAACTCTCCCTTGGACAAAGCGCATAAAAGCACTTCTCAACATCTACGTCGGTGGCGAAGCAGGCGGTGAAGGTGCGGTCGACGTCTTGTTCGGCAACGTAAATCCGTCGGGCAAACTCGCCGAGACTTTCCAAAAACACCTCAACGACAATATCAACAGCGCGTACTTCCCGATGGGCACGAAAAACGTGCAATATCGCGAAAGCGTTTACGTCGGATATCGTTATTTCGACACCGCAGGAAAACCCGTTCGCTACCCATTCGGACACGGTTTATCTTACACCACGTTTGAGTATTCCAACCTCGTTTTGTCGTCCGAAAAAATCAACGACACCGACACGCTTACCGTCACTTTCGACGTCAAAAACACCGGCAAAGTCGCGGGCGCGGAGGTTGCGCAACTGTATGTCAAGGACGTCGCTTCCACGATTTTCCGCCCCGAAAAGGAATTGAAAGGCTTTGAAAAAATCTTTTTGGAGGCGGGCGAAACGAAATCCGTCACCATTACCCTCAATAAGCGCGCGTTCGCGTTCTACAACGTTCTCGCGCATGACTGGACGGTCGAGTCGGGCGATTTCGAGATTTTGGTCGGCGCAAGCAGTCGCGACATCAGACTTTCAAAAGTCGTCACTGTCAACGCACCCGCCGTACAAATCAAAGATTTGAGAAAAGAAGCACCCGTCTATTACGATTTGGCGTCCGCAACCGAACTCCCGATTGAGGAGTTTTCGGCGGTTTACGGCGCAGACGTCCCCGAAAATATCCCGCCCAAACGTGGCGAGTTCGACATCAACAGCACCGTAGACGAGGTCTCGATTACCGCTTTTGGCAAATTCCTGAAAAAAGTCTTGGTCACCGGCGCAAAACTTTTGACAAAAGGCGCGGCAAACCAAATGATGGCTGTCAACAGCATCGTCACCATGCCACTAAGAAGTTTTTCGGGCTTCACGGGCGGACTTGTTTCGGAATCGAGCGTCGACGGACTTGTCGATATCTTCAACAAGAAAAAAGGTGGCTTCAGAAAATTTGTGAAAGGCTTCAAAAAATCCAAGAAGCCCCAAAGATAATCCGAATTTTTATAAAGCAAAAGCACCGAATTTTCGGTGCTTTTTATATGCCCCGAAAGTTCAAGTATGCGGGGCATTTCCATAACGAATTAGAATAAATGGTGCAAAAGTCAGAGTTTTGTTTTTTTGTCTTGCAAAATAAGTTGAAATAATGTTTTTCAACAAGGTGCGTTCCCACGATATGCGTCGTATGCTTCGTTCCTCGCAATGACAGTGGAGCGTACCTCTCCAAAATGTTAGAAAATTAAAGCGTGTTCCCTGCGTGCGACGCACTTATTGTCATTCCGAGCGTAGCGTGGGAATCTCCCGGAAGGGACACCTTATCCTACTGTCGTTTATGCGGTTTCGTTCCCACGAGATTCTCACGGCATCGCCTGTGGCGATGCCTCAGAATGACATATTGCAAAAAGATAGTTCACTCGTCCGCAATTGCAAATAAAAAACCCGCCGTAAAAACGGCGAGAATTTGATGGATTTTTGACGTTTCTCGGTGGGTTCTCGCGAGGGCGCGTACACGTCGCAAATCTCGCTCTTGATCAAACAAACTCATTACATTTATTTGTTTGTCTTATGCTCGCAGGGTTCCCGATAATTGCCTAAGAATGACATAATATAGAAACGGCGAGAATGCGTCACAAACTATTCTTTTAATAAAAATCCCGCCATAAAAACGGCGAGATTTTGATGAGAATGTGGTTTTCTCGGCGGGTTCTGAAAATTCCAGTGTACACGTCGCACACTTCGCTTTTGAAATCACGTTATCGCAAGCGATAACGCTCACTCTTTTGCTTGTGTGCTCCTTCTCCCCACAAGTACACAGTATCCCATGGGGGTTATTCTATAATAAATTTATGTTGCAAAAGTCAGAATTTTGATGGATTTTCGGGGTTCTTGACGGGTTCGTGCGAAGGCGCGTACTTTGTCGTACGTAACTGAGCAGGGTTCCGTCAAAACGCCGAAAAGGCGCAAATTGTCGCCGTTTTTATGACTTTTGCTCGATCATTGATTTGACTTTCATAAGCCTTATCGTCGCCGACCTTTCGTTCTCGTCAAGTTTCATATTGATATACTTAATGGTCTCCTCGATTTGGGGAATCATGACGTACTCCAACGCATTGACGCGACGGCGGTTCTTTTCGATTTCGTCGGCGAGCATATTACAAGTTTTTTCGACCTCGGCAAGTTTGACAAGTTTAATAAGCAAGGTTGACAGAGTGCCGATTGATGCGTCCAGTTCCGACGTGACGGTGTCGAATGAATAAGGATACTTATCCTGCCCTTCCTGCTCGACGACGGAGATACTCGGCACCTCGACGCTCATGACGTTGTTGGACGAAAGCGTAATTTCGGCTTTGGTTGCGGGCATCATGACGGCTTCCTCGATGACGGCGTTGGACGAAACGGCGCGGGCAAGCGTAAAGCCTTTCAGCGCGCTTGAAAGTTCGTCCTCGATTTCCTCGCGAAGGCGTTTGTTTTCGCGGACGTACACCATAAATTGGCGAATCATTTCGTCCGACTTATCCTTCAAAAGTTTGTGTCCCCTCGTTGCGGTTTTAAGACGGGTTTTAAGCCGTCTTAATTCCATACGAGTAGGATTAACGTTCATTTTAGCCATTTAATCCCTCGGATTTGTCATAATACTTGTCAAGGAACTTATCCTTGATACGTTTAAGTTCGCCCCTCGGCAGGAGCCTTAACAGATCCCAACCAAGGTCCAAAGTTTCCTCGATACTTCTGTTTATCGTGAAGCCTTGCGAAACGTATCGTTTCTCGAACTCGTCCGCAAAGTGCGCGTATTTTTTGTCGATTTCGGTAAGAGCGGCTTCGCCGAGAATGGTCGAAAGTTCCTTCGCTTCCTTACCGCGAGCGTACGCCGAGAACAACTGGTTCATCGTGTCGGCGTGGTCCTCACGAGTTTTTCCGACGCCGATACCCTTATCTTTCAGACGGGAAAGCGACGGCAAAACGTCGATAGGCGGAGTGACGCCTTTCTTATAAAGTTCACGCGACAAAATAATTTGTCCCTCGGTGATATATCCCGTAAGGTCGGGAATGGGGTGCGTTTTGTCGTCCTCGGGCATCGTCAAAATCGGGATTTGGGTAATCGAGCCTTCGCGTCCCGTGATTCTGCCTGCGCGCTCATACAGCGTGGCAAGGTCGGTATAGAGATAGCCGGGGTAACCGCGACGACCGGGAACTTCCTTTCGTGCGGCGGAGACTTCACGCAACGCTTCTGCGTAGTTTGTGATGTCCGTGGTGATGACGAGGACGTGCATACCCTTTTCAAACGCAAGGTACTCGGCGGCAGTCAACGCCATACGCGGGGTTGCGATACGCTCGACGGCGGGATCGTTTGCGAGGTTGATGAAAAGGACGGCGCGCTCGATTGCGCCCGTTTTTCTAAAGTCGGAAATAAAGAAGTCCGCTTCCTCGAACGTGATACCGACGGCTGCGAAAACGACGGCGAATTTACTGTCGTTGTTCAAAACCTTTGCCTGACGCGCGATTTGCGCCGCAAGTTCCGCATGGGGAAGTCCCGACACACTGAACACGGGCAATTTTTGTCCCCTGACCAACGTATTAAGACCGTCGATTGCGCTGACGCCCGTCTGGATAAACTCGTCGGGGTAGTCGCGCGCGGCGGGGTTGATGGGCTGACCGTTGACGTCAAGTCTTTCTTCGGGAATGACGGGAGCACCGCCGTCACGAGGATTGCCGATGCCGTCGAAAACACGACCGAGCATATCTTCGGACACCGAAAGTTCCATACTCTTGCCCAAAAATCTTGCCTTGGACGAAGACATTTGAATGCCCTGCGACGGCTCGAACAGCTGAACGAGCGCCTTATCGCGGTTGATTTCGAGGACCTTACCGCGACGGATACCGCCGTCGGCGGCGACGATTTCGACCATTTCGTTATATTTTACGCCCTCGACGCCCTCGACGAGCATAAGCGGTCCGACAATTTCGCGGATAGTTTTGTATTCTTTAAGCATCAGTCACGTCCTCCCTCGCTGGCAAGCGACAGCATTTCTTCTTTGAGTTCTTTCTCGATTTCGTCGAACTTTTGCAATTCGGACTCGGGGATATACTTACTTCTGCCGATTTGTTCTTTGACGGAGAGTTCGAGCATATCCTCGATATCGACGCCTTTTTGAAGAGCCTCGAAGCCGAGCTTGTAGTTTTCAAGGATAAGTTTCATCATCGCGGTTTGTTTTTTCAGCGACGCGAATGTATCGATTTCGTGGAAGGCGTTCTGGTGCAAGTAGTCCTCGCGGATTGACTTTGCGGTTTCCATAGTCCAGCGGTCTTTCGCGCCCAAGGCGTCCATACCGACAAGACGAACAATTTCTTCAAGGCGGGCTTCGTCTTGCAAAATCGACATAAATTCCTGACGCATCGTGATCCATTCCTCACCGATGTTGTCGGCGTACCACTCGGACAAGCGGTCGGCGTACAGCGAGTAACTTTGGATCCAGTCGATTGCGGGGAAGTGACGCTTGTAAGCAAGCGACGCCGAAAGTCCCCAGAAAACCTTGACGATACGAAGGGTTGCCTGCGAAACAGGTTCCGAAAGGTCACCGCCCGGAGGCGAAACGGCACCGATTGCCGTGACGGAACCTATGGTATCTTCTTTGCCCAAAACCTTGACGATACCCGCTCTTTCATAGAACTCGGCAAGACGACTGGACAAATATGCGGGATAGCCTTCTTCGCCGGGCATTTCTTCAAGACGTCCGCTCATTTCACGGAGCGCTTCTGCCCAACGCGAGGTACTGTCCGCCATGATAGCGACGTTGTAGCCCATATCGCGGAAGTATTCGGCGATGGTGATACCCGTATAAATGGACGCCTCACGCGCCGCAACGGGCATATCCGACGTATTTGCGATAAGGATTGTACGTTTCATCAACGATTGTCCCGTTTTCGGATCTTTCAATTCGGGGAATTCCTTCAAAACGTCGGTCATTTCGTTTCCGCGCTCGCCACAGCCGACGTAAACGATGATGTCTGCGTCCGCCCATTTCGCAAGCTGGTGCTGAACGACGGTTTTTCCGCTTCCGAACGGACCGGGGACAGCCGCCACACCGCCACGAGCGATGGGGAACAGCGTGTCGATAACGCGCTGACCGGTGACCATCGGCATAGACGGTGAAAGTTTTTCTTTATAAGGTCTGCCCTTACGGACGGGCCATCTTTGCAACATTTTCAGATTTTTTTCGCCCTTTGCGGTTTTGAGGACGGCGACGGTTTCGTCAACGGTGAATTCGCCCTCTTCGATTTTTTCAATCGTACCCTCGACGTTAAAAGGCACCATAATTTTGACGGTGACAATTTCGTTTTCTTGGACGGTACCGATGACGTCGCCCGCCGAAACCGCATCACCGACTTTTTTCGCGGGGACGAAGTGCCACTTTTTATCGTGGTCGATTGCGGGAATGTCGATACCTCTCGAGATACGGTCGCCCGACGCCTCTTTCAATTTTTCAAGGGGGCGTTGAATGCCGTCGTAGATACCCTCGATAAGTCCGGGCGCAAGTTCAACGGACAGAGGATAGCCCGTGTTATATACGTTTTCGCCGGGCCCCAAGCCTGCGGTTTCCTCATAAACCTGAATTGACGCTTTGTCACCGCGAAGCTCGATGATTTCACCGATAAGTTCTTTATCGCTGACACGGACGACGTCGTACATTTTGCTGTCGCCCATATTTTCCGCAACGATAAGCGGACCGCTGACTTTTACGATTTTACCAACGTTTAAGTCGTTTTTCTGCATAGTGTTAATCCTCTCTATTAAACAAAATATCCGCGCCGATAGCCTTTTCTACGTCGCTTCTGATGCCGTCCATACCAAAGCCGTTGCTCCCCTCGCCCGAAGGAATGGGAATGACGGCGGGATAAGGACGCGCCTTGTAGCGTTGAAGAACGTCGCTGACTTTTTCGGCGATTTGTTCGGTAATGAATATGACCGCGCAGTCCCGCGCGAGTTTTTTGAGTACGGCAGAAGCCTCGTCCGCACTTTCGACAGCGTGGACTTCCAACCCGATGGCTTTGAACGCAAGAACGCTGTCCTTGTCGCCCACCACCGCGATTTTGCCTGTGACCGTATTGTTTTCGTCTTTTTTAAGCATAAAGATCTCTTGTCCTTTGTCTTAAAAGATTTTTATCAAGGTTGTTTTTGACAGCCGAAACGATAAGTTTGACAACTTTGATTTCGGTGAGCCTGCCGAAGTAGTATCCGACGATGGGCGCGACCGAAAACATATCGTACTTATTATCCTTGAACAATTTTGTGATTTTGTTGTCCACAGCCGTCTCGAATCTGACCATACCGTCCGCGTCGGACAAAGCGATATCGACAAGGTCGCCGATGCTTAAAAGCCTTGCTTTTTCCTTCACCGCTTCATTTGACGACTCGTACAACTCGTCAAACCACACCTTCTCGATACTTCCGCCCGTGACGAACGCGTCGTCAAAGACTTTCTTGTCGAGCGTCAACTTCCTGCACCTTAAAAATGCCGAAAGGTTGGCGGTGTCGATGGTGAGGCAAAGCCAGTCTTTCAACGCCTGCTGATTGCATTTGGAAATGCGCGCGCTCATGTCAAAAAACATTGCCTTGTCAAGCGTGACGTCGATGAAACGGGGGCTTCGATTGTCGTTTGCAAACTGCACGTCGACTGCGTCCCACGCTTCCGCCATGAAAACGGGATATTCCTCGTAATCGTCGTTGAAAACGTCGGCTTTCATCTTATTGACGTCGAAAAGCCCTGCTGGCAACAGCATATCGTTGACGTCGTCGAGGCGCAGATACTTGGCTTTTATCAAAACTTTTGCGTTGTGGTAATCGTTTTTCAAAAGCACCGCGTCCATGCCGGTTTTATCCAAAAGATTTTCCTTGAAAAACTCGACAACGGCTTTTTCTTTCAGCGCGATAAGGTTTTCGTACGAGCGATAGTCGTCCAAAGCGATACCTTCCGAAAACCCGCATTCCTGCAAGATTTTGAAGGCGTCCTTAACCGTTTCGGCGTCAGAAAGACGCGAAACGTTCAGTTGACTCATCAGTCCGTTTTCCAACGCCTTAATTCGCGCGTTGACGTACAACAAATTATCCGACATTTCAGACACCTTTGAACAAAAGCCCTGCGATTTCGCTTTCGGTTTGCTCTCTCAACAACTTGATTTCGACCTCGAGGGTAAGGTTTTTGTCAACTCCGCCACCGCTGAGCACGACGCCACCCTTAAAGTCGCCGAAATCCTTACTTAACGAAAGAGATATGCCACGTTTTTTTGCGTAAGCGTCGAAAAACGCTTTTGTCAGAACCTTGGCGTCGTTTTTTGAAATCGTGACGACGTCGCCGTCCTCCGCGGACGAATCGAGCATACCTTCGATAAGTTTTTTATAATCCTTGTCATCGACGTTTCTGACGGCGTCCACCGCCTTATCGTACACGTCGTCCAACAGCGCGATTTTGGCGTTGAGCCTTGCCTTTTTGAGGTCAAGCCCCGCAACCGTCACGCGACGACCGACGTACTCGACGCCCGCGACTTCGGCAGACTTTTCGGCATTGCTGACCTTTTCTTTCGCCTGTGCCGTAGCCTTTTCGAGGGTAGCGTTTGCATACGCCTCGGCATCCGATACGATTTTGTCGGCTTCTTGTCTTGCGTCCGACAGGATTTTTTCAATAATTACGTCTTTTCCTTCCATTTTAATTATGCGATTTTGGGAATGAATACGCCGAGGAACGAGATAAGGAGTGCAAGAACAGCGTACGTTTCGACCATGATTGCCATCGTAATTGCCTTACCTGATTCTTCGGGACGTTTAGCAACCAGAGCAACGCCCGATACCGCGACTTTTGCCTGATGGATCGCACTCAAGAAACCGACGACTGCGATGGGAAGGCAAGCGAACAGTATGGTAAGACCGCCCTGCCAAGAGATATCCGTCATACCCGAGCCGTTGAAAACGCCGATTTTCAAGAATACCATAAAGGCGATAAGCAAGCCGTAAATACCCTGCGTACCGGGAAGAAGTTGCAAAACGAGGAGTTTTGAGAACTTATCGGGATCTTCTGCGGTAACGCCTGCCGCCGAGCGACCGACCATACCAACGCCGATTGCCGAACCTACGCCTGCAAGTCCTGCCGCGAGTGCTGCGCCGAGCATTGCAAAAACTAAACCTAATGACATAAAAAGTAACCTCCTACTTTTCTATATAGTTGTATTTTGTATTTGATCCGAGGGGTTTGAAAACGTGTCCTCCGCCCTCGTAAAATCTTCCGAAGAATTCGATAAACTGAAGTCTTGCGTCGTGAATATAAGTGCCCAGCGTGTTGATTGCGACGTTGAAAACGTGACCGACCGCAAAGATGGGGATTGCCACGATAACGCCGAGTACCGCCACGCCGTTGAAGGTCAAAATATTGATGATGACCTTGCAAATTTCGTTGACGACCATTCCGATGACCGCCGTCGAAAGGCCAAGACCGAACAAACGGCTGTACGACAAGATATCGCTGAAGAAGTTGACACCGCCGTAAAGTTCGGAAAAACCGCCAAAGACTTTTTTGATGCCCTTCTTTCCGTGTCCGCCGAGAATGAGTATCAACCCGACGCCGACAGCCAAGAATACGATGCCCGCCGTCTTAAATCCGTCCGCAAGTTTCAAAAGAAGATTGAGCGCAAGACAGATTATGCCGATAAGTATCGAATACCAACTGATAACGCTTTGGAAAAATCCGACAAAGTCTTTGTCCCTTTTAATAAGGATATAACCCTTCATACCAAGACTGACGTTGATTTGCACAACGCCGACCACAAGGCTCAACCCAAGCATATAAAGTGCGGTGTTGGGATTGGATTCGTCAATAGGCTTGAACCAGATGAGTTTTTCAAGGAAAGTGCCAGACACGTCGAACGCAAGCCACCCGCCAAACAGCACGCCCCAAATGAACGTCGAAATACCGCCCATACCGATAATCAGCAACAGTTTACCTTTCCCCGGGGCGGGTTTTGTCAAGAAATATCCGAGGAAGCCACACAGCATAAGGATAAGTCCGTACACCGCGTCGCCCATCATGATACCGAAAATTAAGAAATAGAAAAACGCCACGACGGGATTCGGATCGACGTCACGATAGGACGGCGGTGAATACATGTTCGTGATGTTTTCGTAAGGCGCGACGATTTTGTTGTTTTTGGTGAGCGTGGGTACGCTGTCGCCGGCGATAGGCTCGCGCGTTTCCAAAACGACCGCATCCGTCGTGTCCTTTATTGCGGTGACCACCTTTTCTTCCTCGTCTTTCGGGAACCAGCCCTCGAGAATGAAAGAAGACTTCGTCAGCGCAAGACCGTCCGACGCCACAAGACGCGCGTTCTCGACGGAATAATAATCATAAAGTTGTTTGAAATCGGGAATATCGTCCTCAAACGACAACGACTCTTCCAAAAGGGCTTGCTTTTCTTTTTGCAAAACCTTGACTTGATCTTGAAGTTCCGCAATTTTTTCGCTTGCGGTCATATCGAAGTTGTAAGACGTTTTTACAAAGTCCGCCTCATTCAACGCTTCATACACCTTGTCGGCGTCGGTTTTCAGCGCGACGACCGCAACGGGCAACAGTTTTCCACTGCCCGCCGTTTCGATATAAACGGGGAATTCGTCCTTAATCTTTGCGATGACGGACATTTTGCCGGAATCGATGACGCCCAAAGAAACCGAGGTGTGCTCGGTATCGCAAAACGCCGACATTCTGACCGCGACGTCGGAAAAGACTTTCAGCCCGTCGATTGTCGCCGACAGTTTATTGACCTCGCCTTTTATATCGCAATAACGTCTGCTGATTTCTTCAAGGCGCGCGACCTTTTCCATAATCTCGTCTTCGCGACCTTCGATCTCATAAAACTTTTCAAATCCGATGCGGGGCGTGGGATTGATAAACTTTTTCTTTTTCGGCGTGGCGTTCAGGACGTCCTCGGGCGCGACGGGATTTTTCTTTTTTTCCGCCTTTGCCTCGGCTTTTTTGATAAGAGTCGCGGTGCGGTTTTCGGTTTTCAGGAAATCAAACACAAATTGCAGACGCAAGAAAGCGGACATGATTTCGTCACGCCTGTCAAGGTCCTCTTTATTGAATGTTTTTTCCAGAAGTTCCGACCGCTGTACTTCGACGACGCCCGTTTTTTCCAGCGATTTCAAAATTGAATTCTTATCCTTGCCGTAGGCGACAAGGGTAAGTTTTTTCATATCAACGATTGCCATATTTCGTAAAAAGCCTCTCTTTTACCGTTTCGACGGCGGAGTCTTCGCCTTTTGCGCATTTTGCGATGAAGTCGGCGATTTCCTTATTGCCCTCGCGTGCAATCATTTCGGTTTTTCTGACTGCCGCGACCTCGGCATTGCTTTGGCGCAAGCGGGTTGCTTCCTTGCAATCTTTGGACGCCTGTTTCAAGATAAGGTCGGCGTCGGTTTCGGCGTTGAGCCTGATTTCTTTCGCTTTTTGCACAGCCTCGCGGACGATTTCTTCCGCCTGCGTTTCGGCGCTCGTGATATTTGTTATTACTTCCTGAATCATTAAAAAATCCTCTTAGTAAGGTTGATTATTTAAAGTTTTTGTCCTCGATTGCGGAGATTTCGTCCAAGCGTCTTTGATGACGACCGCCTGCGTACTCTGTTTTGAGCCACAGCTCGACGATTTCGACGGCAAGCTCGGGACGGACGACTCTGCCACCCATCGCGATGATGTTGGCGTTGTTGTGTTCCTTGCAGGCTTGCGCGCAGAAAAGATTGTCCACGACAGCGGCGCGGATGCCCTTGACTTTATTTGCGGCGATGGAGATACCGATGCCGGTACCGCACAGCAAAACACCGACGTCGCATTCTTTCTTCGCGACGGCGTTTGCAACTGCTTCGCCATAAATAGGATAATCGACCGATGCGTCTGAATTTGTGCCGAAGTCAACGACTTCGTGACCGAGTTCTTTAAGTTTGTCAACAACTGCGGATTTCAAAATAAAACCGCCGTGATCACAACCGATAGCTATTCTCATAGATAGCCCCCTTTTTCAATAGTATAGTAAAACTATATCATAACGTCGGCAGATTTTCAAGCGAAAAAAACGCCAACTTTTAATTCGATAGTAAATTTTCTAAAATTCTCACGGGATTTGGACTTTCCGCCACAAATGTTCCCCAAAAATTATCTTATTTTCCTCATCAAAAAAACCGTCACAGCAACATATTTTTGAGGTCGTCTACGGTGTCTGCGATAAAGTCGGCGCCGGCTGAACTGAGTTCGTCCCCGTCCGAAAAACCGTACTTGACGCCGATACATTTTATGCCGTGATTATGGGCGCACTCGACGTCGTATTTCCTGTCGCCGATCATAATCACCTTGTCGGGCGAGGGGTTGCCGACGTTGTCGAGAACGTAGGACAAAAGGACGGTTTTGTCGTCGCGTTTGCCGTCCATATCGCTTCCGCCGATGAAGTCAAAGTACTGCTCAACCCCAAAATATTTTATGATTTTTCTGCAAAAATATTCGGGTTTCGCACTTGCCAAAACGACGTGTTTGCCTTTCGCTTGCAAGTCCCTCAAAAGTTCGGGCATACCGTTATATATCTTATTTTCGCACCAGCCTTTTTCGCTGTATCTTTCGCGGTAAACGGCGAGCATTTTGTCGCGAATTTCGACGCTGTCGGTGTACCAAGAAAAACTCACGCGAAGTGCCGGACCGATGAATTTTGTAAGGGTGTCGAACGGCACCACGATGTTCTGAGATTTCAACGCCATATCCGCGCTTTTCATAATGCCTTCCGAGCTATCCGACACAGTGCCGTCGAGGTCGAAAAGGACGTATTCGATATTTTTCAACTGTTCAATCATTCACAAAAACCTTTGATAATCGTCGTCGTGACAGAGGTATTTCGGCGGGACGTCCAGCACGGACAGCGCGCCGAAAACGCCGTCTTTGTACATTTTAACCCCGGCGCCCGCATAAGTCAACAATATCTTTGCGGTAAAGTCGGGATTGCTGTTTAGCGACAGTGAAAAGTCCATTTTCGCCCCGTCCGCCGCCGACACGACACGCCCTCCGTGGGATAGCGAAGTATGGTTTTTCATAAACTCCTCGTCGGACACAAAGGTGACGCTCACGTCGTATCCCTTGAAGTAGTTTTCCATGTTTTTTATTTGGTATTCGATTTGTTTTTCGTCGGCTAAGTCGTCTTTTACGACGTACACTTCGCGCCTATGCAGGTTTTGCGGTGAGTTATCGGGACGCTTCAACGCCATAACACGCGACAAAACCTCGTTGTCGGGCACGGTATACTGCACGGCTTTTTTGACGCCCGAAACACCTCGTACCGCCTCTCCGTGCCCCTCTGACGCACCCCGTCCCCAAAAGGTATACGGCTCTTCCCTTAAAATCGCACAAAACGCGGTTCTTGCCACGCTGAAAATACCGGGATCCCAGCCTGCGCCGACAACCGACACGCCCCGTCTTTTATTTTGGATAACATTTAGGTCGCTCATATACGCGCGCATATTCTGATGCACGTCGAACGCGTCCGCGGTATTAAACCTACTTGCGACTATTCTGCTCTGCCACGCGAGGTCGTTTTTACTTCCCCCGCACAACAGCATAATATCCGTCGGCACGCTGAAGTCTTTTATACTTATAAAGTCGAGTGTTTTTACACCGTACGGCGAGCGCACTTTCCGTCTTGAAAAAATCCCCGTGACCTCGCACCCGCGCGCAATCGCCTCTTTCTCGACGGCGCGACCGAGGTTGCCGTATCCCACAATTCCCACTCTCATCATCTCACCCCCAAGTATTATATGCGACGTCCTCACCCTGCGCCCCGACAATTCATAATATACCTTGGGCGGGAGTATGAAAAATCCTCCGTTGGGTAGAATGTACATAAAACGATTTTAACGGAGGTGTCTATGATAAAACGCGGAGAAATCTATTATGCCGATTTAAGCCCCGTGGTCGGGAGCGAGCAAGGCGGAGTGCGCCCCGTACTTATCGTGCAAAACGACGTCGGAAACAAGTATTCGCCGACAATAATCGCGGCGGCAATCACCAGTCGCCTGACGAAAACCAAACTGCCCACCCACGTGAATATCCCCGAGAGCGAGTTCGGTCTGCCAAAAGACAGCGTGATACTTTTGGAGCAACTGCGCACGCTGGATAAAACACGCCTAAAAGACAAAATCGGCGACCTCTCGACGGGCATAATGCGCAAAGTCAACGAAGGACTTATGGTGTCCTTGGGGTTCTATGAGTAATATATCGAAACTGTCATTCTGAGGAGCCCCAACGGGGCGACGTGAGAATCTCCCGGAAGGGACACCTTATAAAGCGATGAAGCGATGTGTGCCTTTGGCACGAGATGTTTTTGCCTGACGGCAAAGCGATGTGTGCCTTTGGCACGTTGCGGATAAAATCACCTTATCTTTGGCGTATGCCAAAATATCACTTGACAAAGTCAAATATCACTTTGGCGTATGCCAAAATATAACTTTTTGCGAGAAGCAAAAAATATAACTGCAACAAATAACCCCGATTTCTCGGGGTTGTTTGTTGCTATTGTGTCTTATTCTTCTTTGTTGCCTTTTTTGAGTACTTTATTGACCGTTTCCTTGATTGCGGAAATTAAATCGGCAAACGATTTCTTCTTCACGACAAACCAGAATATTGCAAACCCGACAATTCCGACGCCTGCAAGGCTTCCGATCACGATACCCGCAATCTGTCCGCCCGA
Organism: uncultured Clostridia bacterium; assembly: GCA_934254835.1. Lineage (GTDB taxonomy): Bacteria > Bacillota > Clostridia > Christensenellales > CAG-917 > CAG-349. Next base: position 51,304 of record CAKQMI010000005.1, read on the forward strand.
GAGCGTGTTCTTTTCCGCGGGAGCGTCCACGTACACCGCCGTAAGCGAAATGCCGTCCATGACGGTGAACGTATAGTTAGAGTCCGTGCTTACGATATTTCCGTTTGCGTCTTTCCAACCTGCAAAGACTTTACCTTTTGCGGGTGCATCTGCTTTGACGGTGGCGACGTCGCCCGTATTATACGTACCCGCGCCCGAACCGCCCGTAACGACGATATTGCATTCCGCGACGACGCGAATTTCGGCAACGTCGCTTTCATTATAGTTTTTGCTTTCGTCAAATTTGACTTCATATACGCCAATGGACAGCCCTGTAATTTCCGTGCCGATTACCTTTTCCCAATCGGCCAAGCCACGCTTTCTATATAGCATTTCGGTTGTCGTATTCTTGATTTTGCCGTCCTTTGCGGTTACTGAAGACGCCTTTTCGCTTTCAAGTCCCGTGGGCGCGTTTCTCGTCGCCTTTTTGATCCACCACTCGACAAGCCTTTCTTTGTCGTTCTTACCGTCCTCCCAAACATAGCCGTCTTTTAGCGTCGCGGTTGCATAGTACGTGCCGGCGTCAACGGCGGTGCCATTTTTAATCGTATATCCTTCCCTCTCTTCGACGCCCGTTTGTTCGGTGCCGTTGTAAACAAGACTACCGACAGGGAAAGGGGTTGGTGCAACCTTTTGAACAATCGCTTTGATTGTTACGTTTTCGGCAGGCATTTTGAAAGTCGTGGTCGCCTCGGCATCGGATCCTAATTCCACGCTGCCCGCGACGATTTCCCACTTTATAAAGCGTTCGCCTTCATTGACGATTGCCGTAATGGTGACGGTTTCATTTTCAAACGCTTTTTCAACGACGCTTCCGTCAACGCTCGCGTTTCCGTTTTCCACCGTAACCTTATAATATTTTTTATAGTTTGCGGTTGCGGTTACGGCATTTGCAGGCATATTGAAAGTAAGTATTGTTTGGGTTGTATCAAGACCGTCTTTCCCCTCAATCGTCCAACCAATAAATATTTCGTTCTCCCCCGGTGCGTTTGCGGTGATAGTTACGCTTGCGCCATATATGGCTTCTGACTTATCTGCCGTACCGCCATTTACAGTAATAGTGTACCCTATATTTGCATAATTTGCGAATGCCGTTACGTTGCCGGCAGGCATATTGAAAGTAAGGCTTGTTTTAGTTGTATCAAGACCGCTTATTCCCTCAATCGTCCAGCCTGCAAATCTTTGTCCTGTCGTCGGAGCGTTTGCCGTAATGGTTACGCTTTCGCCATATATTGCCTTTGTCTTGTCTGCCGTGCCACCGTTTACGGTAACAGTGTACTCGATATCTTCGTAATTTGCGGTTGCCGTTACGTTGCCGGCAGGCATATTAAAGGTAATGCTTGTTTGGGTGGTATCAAGACCAGTTATTCCATCAATCGTCCAACCCGAAAATTTCTTTCCGATTGTAGGCTCGTTTGCGGTGATTGTTACGCTTGCGCCTTCTTCAAATTCACCGCCACCCGTTCCTCCGTTTACGGTAAGATTGTATGAAGAAACGCCGCTTTCAGGAACTTCCACTTCGGTAACTGCTCCTGCTTTGTAGTTGTCCGTTTCCTTAAACCTTATTTGATATTTACCGGACGAAAGCCCTGTAACGTCGCTACCTGTTCCCATAGTCCAAGCAGTTTCGCCAACTTTGCGGTATTCCATTTTGTCTGTTATTCCCGTTATCTTGCCGTCCGTTGAAGTCTCCGAAGTAGGAGCAACGGTTGTAAACAACGATGCAGACGGTGCAGATTGTTCCTTCTTGTCAATTACGAATTCTTTGGTGAAACTGCCTGAATAAGCGCCCTTACCCGTGACGGTAACAACGTAAGTGCCTGCGTCAACGGGTATTCCCCCAATGGTAACACCTGTCGAGCCCGCTTTTACCGCATAACTTACTTCGTAGTCGGTGTCCCTGACAAGCGTTCCGCCAAAGGTCGGCTCTTGCGCCGTTTCGTTGTACACTTTTTCAAGGTCGGTAACGGACACAAGCTCGTCGTTTACTTCTTTGACAACTTCATGTTCAGCGGTGTCAACGTATGTTAATGAATAAGTGTCATCTATCTTAGGTTTTTGATTGTCCACACACAACTTGTCGTCGATATAAACGGATACGCCGTCTTTGTTTAATACGTGAGTCATTCCGTATTCGTCATCGACGCGAAGCTGGTTACTATACCTGTAAATTCCTTCCGTAAACGTCGCTTCTTCATATCTTTTCCAAGCCGTTCCTTCTTTCTTATACCAGTGACCCATGACGTAGGGAAAATTTGCCTGCGTGCCTTCCGTAAAAGTGAACGACGGTTTAACTACGCGTTTTCCATAACCTAATATTTCACCGATGTTTGAAGTTGCCCTGATTACGCTGATTACTTCGCGGTCTTCGGGGAGTACGTACGTGTTGCCGACATCCAGGGTGATTTCCTTTGAGGCGGGTTCCGTCGCGCTGTCCGTGACCTTAATCACAAGGTCTGCGTTTGCGCCCACAGCTGTCGGCATTCCCGAAACCGTGCCGTCTGCCGCGACGTCAATCCACTCGGGGCCGGAAACCTTTGAGAACGCGTAAGGTTTTGTGCCGCCTGCCACGCCTTCTGCCACCGAAAACGCGGTTATCGCTTGATTGATGTAATGTCTGTCGATATCCCATTTTTTGTCTTTAACAAAATACAGCGGCGTGCCTGCCGGGGCTGTGACGGGATATTCTTCCGACTCAACCCAAGCGAACGAATACTCAGCATAAATTTCAGGGGTGGAATTGTCCCATTTTTTGCCGTTTACCGTGACGGTAATGCCGTTTTTGTCAAGCACGTGGGTTGTACCCCCGCCGCTGTCACTATCGATACGAATTTGAGTAACATATCTATAAGTCCCTTCCATAAACGTTGCATTCGTATAACTTTCCCAGCCGCCAGCCGCGGTCTTCTTTTTCCAGTTGTACTGGGTTTGGAACTGCGCCGGGACGTCTTCCTTTATGTTGAAAGACGGTCGTACAACTCTGTTTCCAAAGCCTATAATGGTGTCAACGTCTGAGCTTGCGGTAATCGTGCTGACTACGGTGCGCGTGTCTGTCTCTTCCGCGCGCGCCGTGTCCGCAGGGTTTGCAAGCACAATGCCCAGCATAAGCACAATGCACATCGTTAGACCGAGTATAAGCGCCAATATCTTTGATTTATTCGCCTTGTTGTTTGTCATAATATTATCTCCTTTTAATTTTTGTGGGGATATGTTCCGTGTCGCTTACGCGACTGAAAACCTTTGTAAAATGTTGTTCTTTTTCCTTATAAAAGCAAAATCGCACCGCCGCATAAGTTAAAACCTATGCAGCAGTGCGTTAAAATTCTATGTATTCGCCCAAAAGGGCAGACTTACGGCTTGCTTGCTTGCTTGCTTGCTTGCTTGCTTGCTTGCTTGCTTGCTTGCTTGCTTGCTT
>CAKQMI010000006.1 GCA_934254835.1 uncultured Clostridia bacterium
TGTCTGCAAAGGACTTGAACCCCTGCAATTCCATTTTTTGAAAACTCACAAAAAATCTCCTATATCTTGTGATACCGATATATTATAACACAAAATATAGGAGATTGAAAAGTAATTTTTACTTGCTAATATTATTTATTCTTTGATAAGTTTTTTGTACGCGACTTTCGCCGCCATCTGCTGGGCTTCCTTTTTACTGCCACCGACGCCCGTGCCCATTTTTTCGCCGTCGATATACACGTCAAACTCGAATTTTTGCTTTTGTAGCGATATTTCGTCGTTCAGAGCGTCCTCGTATTTGACCGTCAAGGAGTGCTTCCCCGCAAACTCGTTGAGCATTGATTTGTAGTCGTAAAAATTATTGTTGTTGCACTCGCTCATTCTGATTCTCGGTTCCAAAAATTTCAGAATAAACTTTTTTGCGTTTCTGATACCGCCGTCGAGGTAAATGCTCCCGACGATGGACTCGAACAAGTCGCCCATTACCGACGAATTTTGATTGATGCCCATTTTCGTCTCGGACTCGCCCATAATCAAAAACTCGTTCAGCCCCGATTTTTTGATTGTTTCGGCAAGGGGCTTTTCGCTGACGATTCCCGCGCGCATACGGGTGAGTTGACCTTCGTCAAAGGACGGGTGACGCTTCATCAAAGCCTCGGCAATTACGAACGCCAAAATGCTGTCGCCCAAAAATTCAAGATTTTGATAGTTACGTTTTGCGCCCTTTTTTATGCCACTATTGTGGGTAAAAGCGCGAATTAACAGTTTTTTGTCCTTAAATTTGTATCCGATGATGTTTTCGACTTCCGAAAAACTTTCAAACATTTTCGACCTCGTATTCGCCAAGAGCGTCCTTAATCGCGCCGGTAATGTCGCTTTTCACAAGACGGTACGCTTGCAACAATCCGACCGTCACCGATCGTGCTTTGGAACTGCCATGGATTTTCACAACCACCTTGTTTGCGCCCAAAAATACCGCCCCGCCTTTCTCGTTGACGTCCATGGTATGTTTGAGTTTTCTGAGCGCGGGTTTCAACAAAAGCGCGCCGATTTTTGCACGAAGTCCGCCTGCATTTATGTTGTCTTTCAGCATTTTGAAGATGGAAAGTCCCGCACCCTCCAAACTTTTCAGAGCAATGTTTCCGCTAAATCCATCGGCGACGATGACGTCGTATTCGCCCGACACGATATCGCGCGCTTCCATATTCCCGACAAAGTTGAGTTTGCTGTCTTTCAACAATAAAAACGCCTCGTGATTGAGTTCGTTACCCTTCTTTTCTTCGGTGCCGTTTGACAAAAGCGCAACGCGTGCGGTGGATTTTCCCGTGATGATTTTGTAATAAGCGTCCGCCATAATCGCAAAGTGCAACAAATTTTGAGGCTTGCAATCGACGTTTGCTCCGCAGTCGCACAGCACGACGCCCTCGTTGTTGCCGTCAACCGTCGGAAGTAATGCTGCCATAGCGGGACGAGATATGCCCTTGATCCTGCCGATTTTCAGAAACGCGCCCGTCAGCAACGCACCCGTCGAACCCGCGGACACGATACCGCCGATATCTTCGCGCGATTTCAATGCGTCAAATGCTTTGACCATACTGCTTTCGGTCTTTTTTCTGATGGCGTCGGTGGGGACGTCGTCGTTTGTCACAACGTCTTTGGCGTCGATGATTTCGATGCGGTCGCCGTGTCTTGTCACAAGACTTTTCAAAACGTCCTCTTTCCCGGTAAGTACCAAAGAAAGGTCTTTTTCTTCGTCCAGCGCGTCGAGTGCGCCTTTTACTATTTCTTCGGGAGCATTGTCTCCGCCATAACAATCAAGTACGATTTTTGTCATAAATAACCCTGTTTTTTGATATTTTATTCACGAAACAGTATACCATATTCAAAAACCCTTATCAAGCAAATTTTTGTGGTTTCGTTCCCACGAGATGCGTCACAAACTGCACTTTTGACCAAACAATCGCCACAAGTGTCACTTGTTTGTCTTTTGTTTGTTTGTTCCTTCACCCCTCGTCGTATGCTTCGTTTTTGACCAACCGATTGTCGCAAGCGACAGTCGGTTGTCTTACGCTCGCATACTCCTTTTCCCCAAAAGTACAAAAGTATCTTTTGGGGGCCCCATAAGCTCCTCAGAATGACAAAAGAAAGAAACGTCACGCTACGCTCGCAATGACAACAATTACTTTTGCACACAAATATAAACATACCTTAACTTGCACGAAGTGCAAATATAACTGCCAAAGGCAATATCACTTGCACAAAGTGCAAATATAACTTTGGCGAAAGCCGAAATTTCACTGTTTTGCAAATTTTTGCAAAACAAAAGCCTCGCTTTCGCGAGGCTGATTCTCATTTCGATTATGCGTTCAATGCGGTTTTTGCTTTTTCGCAAATTGCGCTGAAAGCGACTGCGTCGTTGACGGCGATGTCGGCAAGAACCTTGCGGTTGAGGTCGATACCTGCAACTTTCAAACCGTGAATGAGCGTGCTGTACGACATATTATTCATACGAGCGGCTGCATTGATACGAGCAATCCAAAGTTTGCGGAAGTCGCGTTTTTTGTGTTTGCGACCGACGTAAGCATAGTTTTGCGATTTCATAACAGCCTGACGAGCTACGCGGTAAAGTTTGGACTTACCACCCCAGTAGCCTTTGGCTTGTTTCAAGATTTTTCTACGTTTTTTAACGGCGTTGACGCCTCTTTTAATTCTCATATTCTATACCTCCGACTTAGTACGGCAATTGACGTTTGATGTTGTTGGCGACTTGACCTTCAAGGTAGTAACCCTTTCTAAGGTTGCGCTTTCTTTTGGTGCTTTTCTTTGTTAAGATGTGCCTTCTGCCCATTTTGCTGCTTTTGACCTTACCGGATTTGGTAACGGTAAAACGCTTGGCGACAGTCGATCTTGTTTTTTGTTTAGGCATATTTCTGTCCTCCAAATGATGATTATATAAAGTTATTACTTTTTATTAGTGACGGGACTTATCGTCGTGGAGATGATACGTCCTTCGAGTTTGGCGGGTTTATCCACCTTGAAACTTCCTTCTTCCAGCATTTCCAAAAAGTCGGAAACGACGGCAAAAGCGAGGTCGGAATGTTGCATCTGCCTGCCCTTCAGGCGCAAAGCGATTTTGATTTTGTTGCCTTTGGACAAAAACTTTGCGGTTTGGTTGGCTTTTGTTTTCATATCGCCGACGTCGATTGTTGCGGAAAGTTGAACTTCTTTCAATTCGACAACGCTTTGTTTCTTGCTATCCTCTTTTTCACGCTTTTTTTGGTCGAAAAGATATTTTCCGTAATCGATAATTTTGCACACGGGCGGAACGGCAGTCGGTGAAATCTTGACAAGGTCAAGACCTTGGTCGCCTGCGAGTTCAAGAGCGCTTCTGCTGGACATTATGCCAAGCATCTCGCCGTTTGAGCCGATAACCCTGATTTCGGGATCACGGATTTGCTCGTTAATTTGTGTGGTTTTATCCGGTTTTATAAAATTATCCTCCTTGCGCAAAGCGCATTATAATGCAAAAAAAGGTAGTCTCCGCAAACAGAAACTACCCTTACAAAAGATTGACTTTTTAGTAAGAACCGGTGAGCCTGATTGCTGTCGGTGAGAAAGTAATTTCTACTTGCGGACTAATAATATCAATATTATATTTTGTTGTCAAGCGATTTTGAACTTATTTGTCCAAAATCTCCAGAAGTTTGAGGTCGATTTTGGTCTTGTCGCCCTCTTTCATGACCTTGATGACTTCGGCTTTGACTCTGTCGCCGATATTGACGACGTCCTCGACCTTTTCAACGCGCTTGTTGGAAAGTTTGGACACGTGAATCATGCCGTCTTTTCCGGGAGCGATGTTGATGAACGCGCCAAATTGAAGAATACGTACGACAGGTCCTTCGAACACGTCGCCGACCTCGGGATCTTTGGCGATTGCAAGGACGATTGCTTTTGCGCGTTCTGCGCGGTCGATGTCTTCGCAAGCGATAAATACCATTCCGTCGTCGCTGATGTCGATTTTGACGCCCGTTTCGTCGATGATTTTGTTGATGACTTTTCCGCCCGATCCGATGACGTCTTTGATTTTGTCGGGATCGATGTTGAAGCGGATAATCTTGGGTGCGTATTTGGAAAGTTCCTTCTTGGGCTCGGCGATGCACTCTGCCATCTTGTTAAGAATGAAGAGCCTGCCTTGACGCGCTTGTTCCAAAGCGGTGCGAAGGATTTCTTCGTTGATGCCCTTGATTTTGATGTCCATCTGGATTGCGGTGATACCATCTTTCGTGCCGGCAACCTTGAAGTCCATATCGCCAAGGAAGTCTTCAAGACCTTGGATATCGCTCATAATGGCGACTCTGCCCGTCTCGTCGTCCTTGATAAGTCCCATAGCAATGCCCGCGACGGGTGCTTTGATGGGTACGCCTGCGTCTTCGAGAGCCATCGTGCTTCCGCATACGCTCGCCATCGAGGTGGAACCGTTACTGCTCAAAATGTCCGATACCGTGCGGATTGCATACGGGAATTCGAGTTCGTCGGGAAGGACGGGTTCAAGCGCGCGTTCTGCAAGCGCACCGTGTCCGATTTCACGACGTCCGGGCGATTTTGCGGGTTTCGCTTCGCCGGTCGAATACGGGGGCATATTGTAGTGGTGCATATATCTCTTGTAGTTGTCGTCGTCAAGACCTTCGAGCTTTTGCACTTCGGAAATAGTGCCGAGCGTGCAAGTGGTCAAAGCCTGAGTTTGTCCGCGGGTGAATACCGCACTGCCGTGTACTCTCGGCAAAATGCCGTGTTCGCACCAGATGGGACGAATTTCGGTGAGCGAACGACCGTCGGGACGCACGCCTTGATCCAAAATTTTCGCGCGGACTTTGACTTTCTTAAGCGCATAAAGAGCGTCGCCGACCGAACTCAAATCGTCGGGGAAAATCTCTGCAAAGTGCTCGATAGCCTCTTTGTTCAATGCGTCGTCGCGCTCCTCGCGCTCGGTACGATCGAAAGTGTCGAGAACGTAGTCCATCTTCTTGTCAGCCCATTCGAACACAGCCTCTTTGACCTCGTCGCTGGGGAGATAAAGGTGAACTTCTTGTTTTGCTTTTCCGCATGCTTCTTGGATACCTTCGATCCAAGTGATGATTTTTTTGATTTCTTCGTGACCGAACAAGATTGCGTCCAGCATTTCTTTTTCGGAGATGATATTTGCACCCGCCTCAACCATCATAATGGCGTCTTTCGTGCCGGCAAGACTCAGGTGAAGTTTGCTCTTTTCGCGCTCGGCGGGAGTGGGGTTGATGATGTATTTGCCGTCAACGTATCCTACAACGACAGATGCCGTGGGACCTGCGAAAGGAATGTCCGAAATGCTGAGAGCAATCGAACTGCCAAGCATGCCGAATACCTCGGGCGGGATTTCCTTGTCAACCGAAAGCGCTGTGGCGACGACTGCAACGTCGTTCAGGCACCCCTTCGGGAACAAGGGACGAATGGGACGGTCGATAAGACGCGAGGTAAGTATCGCTTTATCGGAAGGTCTGCCTTCTCTCTTTTTGAAGCCACCGGGGATTTTGCCCACGGCGAACATTTTTTCTTCGAAGTCAACGCCGAGAGGAAAAAAGTCGATTCCGTCACGGGGCGTTTTTGCCATAGTTGCGTTGGTAAGAACGACGGTTTCTCCGCATCTGATAAGACAACTGCCGTTTGCTTGACCGCAGTACGCGCCGATTTCAACGGAAACTTCGCGTCCGCCGATTTCGGTTTTGAAAATTTTTCTTTCCATATATCTGTCCTCCAAAGACTTCCGCAATTCCCGCAAGAAGTCCAAATTAACGATTTTTCAGGTTTTTTTCAAAAAAAACGGGGCGCAAAAGCACGCCCCGAAAAAATTACTTTCTGAGTTCCAACTTCTTGATGATAGCGCGGTATCTTTCGATGTCTTTGCTTTTAAGGTAGTTCAGCATGTTTCTGCGTTGACCTACCATCATCAACAAGCCTTTACGGCTGTGGTGGTCCTTCTTGTGCGTCGCAAGGTGAACGGTGAGTTCGTTAATGCGAGCGGTCAGAAGAGCGATTTGTACCTCGGGTGAACCGGTGTCGCCCTCGGATCTTGCATTGTCCAAAATAATTTTTTGTTTGGTTTCCTTATCCATTGTTTTGCCTCCTTCGTTGGATAAATAATTCGCCTTAGGCAAAGTATATCTGCGGAGTTTTAGATAAACGTTGCGAAAGGTACGAGAAAGATATTAACATAAAAATATATTTATGTAAACCGAAAACACCTACTTTTTCCAAAAATTTTCGTGTCTTTCCCTTAAAGTTTCGGCGCGGTCGATATATCCTTTTACGTCCTTGACGTCGGCAAGTCGCTCGATACGATTTTCGTCTTTGAAAAGTCGCTTGGAAATCGCCCCGGCGCCCACTGCGAGAATGTTGCAGTTTTCTTCCATAATATCGACGTTGTAAATGCACTCGGTGTCGGGTTTTGCATATCCGCTGTTTTCGAGGTTGCCGGTGTTGTATTTTTGACGGTACATATAATACGGCTCGTAGCCTGCGCTCGTCAATGCGTCCACCGAATAGTCAATCATCTTTTGCGCGTCGAAAAGATTCAGCGGTTCATAGTGCGACTCGGTCAGCACGCTTCCCCTCTTCAAACTGAGATTGTGCACCGTGATATTGTCGGGATTAAGGCTTATAGCCTTATCGACGGAATATTTGAAGTCGTCGAAGTTTTCCTCGGGAAGCGTCGCAATCAAATCCATATTAACGATAAAGTCGTAGTTTTTTGCAAGGTCGTAGGCACGCAAAGTATCCTCGACGGTGTGCGCCCGTCCGATAAGTTTCAACGTTTTATCATGGAAAGTCTGCGGATTGACAGAAATCCTCGTGACGTTTGTGTCCGCCATCATATCGAGGACTTCTTTCGTCAGCGTGTCGGGACGCCCCGCCTCCACCGTAAACTCACGCGCCGAGAAATCGCAAAGGTCGATGAGGCTTTTCAGCATAGGCACGGGAATCGAGGTGGGCGTACCCCCTCCGAAATACACCGCGCGAACGCTAAAACTATTCTCATTTATGACGTTTTTTATAATACTTATCTCGTTTTTCAGCGTTTCGACGTAGGTTTCGAGGTATTTTCTTAGTTGTTTCATCGAAACCGCAACAAAACTGCAATAGGCGCAACGAGTGGGACAAAACGGGATATTTACGAAAACGTCAACTTCGTTTTTTTCGATTTTCAGGAGTTTTTCTTGGTTTTTTACAATGCGTCCGACGTGCTCGGCTTTTTCGGGCATCACGTCAAAAAATCCCGTAAACTCCCCTTTTGCGTCGATACCTTCCCTCAAAAGTTCCGAATAAAGTTTTGTGGGGCGCACGCCGGTTAAACACCCATACGGCAACCACTCACCGGAATACTCTTTCAAGGTTTTGTAAATCGACCTTTTTCCGTAGCGTCTTGCGTACTTTTTTTTGCCAAGCGCGTCGGCGGGCAAATCGTACTCCTCAACGCTCGTTTTTCCAAGTATCGTCGATATTATTTTAATTTTTTTGTCCGTAATTTCGTCGCTATAATAAAACTCGTCGAAACCGTCGGTTTTTTCGTATGCCAAATTGACGTACGACTCATACGCACGCACCATTTCCATAAGTTCGTTTTTATTGACGGAATTGACAAAAATTGCAAGATTTTTCATTTATTCTTCCAAAAAAATGGGGTTATTCTTCTTTTCGTAGTCCAAAGTTGTAAAGTCGCCGTGACCGGGAAATACGTCGTAATTCTTGTCAAGCGCAAAAATTTTCTTAATACTACGTGCCAAAGCGGTGAAATCACCGCCATAAAAATCGGTGCGTCCGTAACTTAACTTGAACAGCGTGTCCCCCGTGAAAAGCGCGTTCGCCTCGTCCACGACATAGGTCACCCCGCCCTCTGTATGCCCCGCCGTTTCCAAGACTTTTATTTCCATATCGGCAAGCGAAAAAACCTCGCCGTCTTTCAACGTTTCGTCGGCGGTTGTGTACGGAAAGTCGTAGATTCCAACGGCAAGCGCAAGGTTGGACTTATTCGTCGTCATTTTCGCGTCGTGTTCGCCGATATACGTCTTTATGCCCTTGTCGCGGTAGTATTTCAGAAGTCCGGTATGGTCAAAGTGACCGTGGGTAACGATAACGCCGTCGATAGTCAGCCCTTTTTCGGCAACGTAACCGTCGATGTCTTCGGGGTTGCCCGTCGGATCGACGATAAAACAGCGTTTTCCCTTGCTGACGACATAGGTATTCGTGTCGAGTTCGCCCTCGATAAATCGTCTAATCACGCAATCACTCATTTTCTTTCTCCACGATAATCGTGACGGGACCGTCGTTTGTCAGCGAAATTTGCATATCCGCACCGAACTCGCCCGTAACGAGGTTTTGAAAAATGTTTCCGAATTGTTGCACGGTCATATCGTAAAGCGGTTCGCTGATTTCGGGACGCGCCGACTTTGTAAACGACGGACGTCTGCCCTTCGACGCGTCGGCGTACAGCGTAAAGTTGGACACAAGCATAATATTGCCGTTTTCGTCCAAAATCGAGCGATTCATTTTCCCGTTTTCGTCCTCGAAAATCCTGAGGTTTGCAATCTTTTCCACGCAAAAATCGACGGTTTTTTCATCGTCGGAATCCGAATAGGCACAAAGCACGACCAACCCTTTTTGGATTTTTCCGCCGTCTTTGCCGTTTATAACGATACTTGCGCCCGATACGCGCTGAATAATGCACTTCATAATTATCTGTGTACGTCGATGACTTCGCGCAAAGTTTTGAGTTTCATGATGACTTCTTCCACCTGATCGGTGCTTTTGACTTCCAGCATAACGGTGATTTCAGCGGTGCCGTTGTCGGAGTCCGTGCGCGCGTACGCGCCCGTTATCGATATTTTCATGTTGGAAATAATCGTCGTGACCGCTGCCAAAATGCCCGCTTTGTTTTCACAATAAATCTTTATCGACGCATGGAAGTTTTGGCTGATGACGTCGTCCCACTTCGCCTCGATAAGCCTTTCGGGCTCCATATTCTTGACGTTGGGACAGTCAACGCAGTGCACCGACACGCCACGCCCGCGCGAAACGTATCCGACGATTTTGTCGCCCGGCACGGGATTGCAACAGTGCGACAGCCTCACCAAAAAGTCGTCGTATCCTCTTATCAACACGCCGTTGCCCGTCGAGGACTTGCCCGACGTCGAGGTGGTTTTAATCTCCGCCACGGGGTTTTTCGACAGTAAATCGCGCTTGAAATAGTCGATAAGTTTGACGATGATTTGGTTTGTCGTGAGCCCGCCGAAGCCGACCGACGCATATAAATCGTCCACCGACGACAAGGTATAGCGGTTCATAATATAATTAAGTCCCGTCCCGCTCAAAAGTTCCGAAAGATTATATCCGCGCCGTTTCGCCTCGCGCTCCAGCATTTCTTTTCCGCGCTTGATATTTTCTTCCTTCATTTCCTTTTTGAAGTACTGACGGATTTTGGTGCGCGCCGAAGCGGTTTTTACGAATTTAATCCAGTCGCGACTGGGACCTTTGCCGGAATTCGTCGTCAAAATCTCGACGATGTCGCCGGTGTTGAGCACGGTGTTCAACGGCACGATTTTTCCGTTGACCTTTGCGCCGATACACTTGTTTCCGACCGCGCTGTGAATGGCATAAGCAAAGTCAACCGTGGTGCTTCCGACGGGCAAGTTCAAAACTTTGCCTTTCGGCGTGAAAACGTAGACTTCGTCGGTAAAGACGTTGACCTCGATATTTTCCAAAAACTCGTGGCTGTCGGACGTTTCGCGCTGGGTGTCCATAACCTCGCGAAGCCAGTTAATCTGGTCGTCGATTTTGGTGGCGGTGGTTTTGCCTTCCTTATATTTCCAGTGCGCCGCGATACCGTATTCGGCGATGCGGTGCATGTCGTAGGTTCTGATTTGAATCTCGAAAGTTTCCTTAAACTTCGTGATAACAGTAGTGTGCAACGACTGATATCCGTTGGGTTTCGGCATGGCGATATAGTCCTTGAAACGCCCCGGAAGTGGCATCCACATTGTGTGTATCGCGCCCAAAACCGTATAGCAATCCTGCACCTCGTTGACGATGACGCGGACAGCCGAAATATCGTAAATTTGCTCGATATTCTTGCCTTGTTTCAGCATTTTTTTGTAAATGCCGTACAGGTGTTTTTGTCTGCCGTTGACCTCGCCTTCGATGCCAAGTTCTTGAAGTTTTGCTTTGAGTTCGTCACAAATTTTTTCGATGAACTGCTGACGTTCTTTCGATTTCGTCTTTATAAATTCGACCAGTTCATAGTAATCTTCGGGATAAAGATAGCGCATGGCAAGGTCTTCGAGCTCGCATTTGACAAAACTCAAACCAAGCCTTCCCGCAAGCGGTGCGTAAATTTTTAAGGACTGATTTGCAATTCTGATTTGCTTTTCGGGATTTAGCGCGTCTAGCGTGCGCATATTGTGCAAGCGGTCGGCAAGTTTGATGATGATGACGCGGTAATCCTTTGCCATCGCAAAAAACATTTTTCTGAGGTTTTCCGCCTGCTCGTCCTCAGCCGACACGAATTTAATCTTATCGAGTTTCGTGACGCCTTCGACAAGTTCCAGCACCTCTTTGCCGAATTTTTGTTCAAGCTCGTCAGCGGTGACGGGCGTGTCTTCGAGGACATCGTGCAAAAACCCGGCAACAAGCGTCGATATGTCGTCAAATCCCAAATCGACAAGTATATTTACCACCGCGCACGGGTGGATAAAGTAAGGCTCGCCGGTCTGGCGTTTTTGTCCCTCGTGCGCCAATCGGGAAAAGTCATACGACGCTTTCAACTCTTGAAATTCGGTGTCCGAAAAGTTTCTTTTAAGTTTTTGTAATAGTTCGTCCATAGCACAATTTTTATCTTAATTTTCAATATTTTGCAAGAAAATTGTATATTTTTGAGTTTTCAAGGTTAACTTTTGCGTTATCGTTGAAAGCAAAACCACCGTTTTTCTTTTCAAAAATCACGCCGAGTTCCGTCAAAATATAGAACGTCGAAAGGATTTTGAACGGGCTTGCCGACTTGTCCGAAAGCACCTTGTATTTCAGCATCTGAACGCTTGTGGCATTATACAAATTCGTGCGTTTCAACACCTTGTAAACCTCGCGATATTCGTCGATACTTTGGCATTTCAGCGACCTTATTTCGTCGTCAAACGGACTTTCGCCCCGCACCTTAACTTGCGCCTTTGCGGTTTTTTCGACAAATCGCAAATACTCGTTTGTGGGTTTATCTAAAAAGATTATCTCGTTGTAATAAGCAAACTCGAAATCGGCGTCGGGCAACAAAACCACCGTGTTGTACGGGTTCAGCGAAAACGCCCCGTGCGCGCAATGCAACAAAAATCCTTTGTTATTTTCAATAAAATTATAATACGTTTTTTCGTCAAACGCAATATAAAGCGTCCCGAAAACTCCGTTTCCGCCCGACTTTGTCCGTTCTTTTTTGCCGACGGGATTTTTCAGAAAACTTTCAAGGTGAAGATATTCTATTGCGGAAATTTCCGCATTCGGCACGACCACGCTTTCAAGGCTATGGCTTTTCACCACGGCTTGCGTATAAACTTTTGTGCGGAAAGTTTTGTTTTCAAGCGACAAAATATAGTTTTGTCCGTTTGCAAATTCCAAAAAACCTTTCATCGCGCTGAACGCCACGACTTCCACGTCTTTTTTCGGCGTGGCTTTCAGGTGTTCGGTTGTGCCGATTTCCGAAAACGCAAACTTTTTATCCCTTGCCAAAAACAGCGGTTCGGGATTCATAAACCCAAACGGCTCCAATTTTTTGAGGTCGGACACGGCAGAGAAATCGACGCTTTCGTCATATTCAAGGTCATACAAAACTTCGGGCAAAAAGCACGAAATATCATAAGTTTTTTTGACATATTCGTTGATTTTTGTCACAAAATTGTCAAATCCGCTTTCGCTTACGGACACGCCCGCGGCTGCGGAATGTCCGCCGAATCCATTGACGCTTTCTTTCACTGCCGAAAGAGCGTCAAAGATATTTATTTTGGGAATACTGCGCCCGCTACCCTTCAAAAGCCCGTCCTCAGTGAACGTAAAAAGGAACACCGGACGATTGAAAATTTCGGCAAGTTTCGACGCGGCAATGCCCAAAACGCCGATATTCCACGACTTGTCGTACATTGCGATGACGCGGTTTTCGACAAGGTCGTAAAACTTCAACTTTTCCATAATGTCCGACACGACTTTCTCGCACAAAACCTGTCGTTCCTTATTGACTTCTTCAAGGTTTCCAAGGATTTTATCGACGGTTTTTTCGTCATCCGACGTGAAAAGTTCGACAACCGGCGTGGCGTCGCTGAGCCGTCCGAGCGCGTTTATGCGTGGCGCGACTCTGAACATTATATCCAAAGAAGTTATGACGTCTTTTTTCAGACACTTTGCGATACGTCTTGCGTACAGCGCTCCCCCGTGGTTCATTTGGTCAAGTCCGAGTTTTGCGATAATGCGGTTTTCTCCGACAAGCGGGACAATGTCGGCAATCGTGCCGAGCGCGGAAATACCGACGTATTTCAATGCTTCTTCTCTCCCCGAAAGCCCTTCGATAAGTTTGAACACGACGCCCGCACCGCAGTATTCGCAAAAAGACTTTCTGTCAACTTTCGGATTTAGTACGATTGCGTCGGGGATAAGTTCGGGAATAGGCTCGTGGTGGTCGGTGACGACGACGTCGATGCCCATTTCCTTAATGCACCTGACCTCGTTTTTCGAGGTTATACCGCAGTCGACGGTGACGACGAGGTTAATGCCCTCGTTTTTGGTCAAATCCTCAACGACGATATCGTGCAATCCGTAGCCGTCCGAATGTCGATTGGGGACGTAATAAGACACCCTCGAAATTTTATCCTTCAAAAAGGAATAAAGTATGGCGGTTGCGGTCAAGCCGTCGCAGTCGTAGTCGCCGTAGATCAAAACGCTTTCGTCGTTTTTTATCGCCTGATTTATGCGCTCCACGGCTTCTTTCATTCCGTACAGCTCGAACGGACTTATCAAATCATCTTTGCTTGGAGAAAGAAATTTTTTTGCGTCGTTGACGGTATTCACCCCGCGCGACGACAAAAGCCTTGCAACAGGGACACTGATTGAAAGGTTTTTTGCAAGTTCGTCGGCGACGCCATCGGAATATTCTTGTCTTTTAAGATATTTTACCGCCATTTTTCCGTAAAAAGGTAGAAAAACGCCCTCTTTCGAGGGCATTTTCAATTATTTCATTGCTTTGTACTTTGCGTATTGTTTTGCGCGATACCTCAAAATACCGTTTTGCATCGACGCCCACAACGGCGCCGCAAGGAACATCGACGAATACGTACCCGCAACAAGACCGAACAAAATCGGGAGCGTGAAGTGACGCATCGAAACGACGCCCAAAGCCGTCAACATAATGACCATAATAAGCGTGGTCAGCGACGTGAACAACGTACGGTTCAAGGTCATTGCGACCGCCTCGTCGGCGACTTCGTTATAGATAATTTTGTTTTTGTCGAACTGTTTTTTGCGTTCACGCACGCGGTCGAATACGATAATCGTATTGTTGATGGAGTACGCAACGATGGTGATAATCGCGGCGATGAAACTGCTGTTGACGGGGATACGACAGATGACCGTCATGCAAACCATCATAAACACGTCGTGCAACAACGCAATAACGGCGGCGACACCCGACAACCACTCGAACCTTATGATGATGTACAAAAGGATAAGGATAAGAGCGATGCCGACCGACAAGAACGCCTTTTTGATGAGGTCTGCGCTTGCCGTCGAACTTCTGTTGGTGTAGTCGACTTTGACGCCGAACTTTTCTTCGAGCGCGGTCTTTGCCGAGTCGTTGATTTCTTTCATCTTGGTGGCGTCGGAGTTGACGTTTTTGTACTGCACGCGAATGCCGTTTTGACCGCCTGTGGTGACGCCTTGGATATAGTCGACGTTGTGAATGCCCTTGTCTTTCAAGATTTCAATGACGGTATGTTCGTTCTTGGTGCTGTCTTCAACCATAATGGTCATTTCGGTACCGCCGGTGAAGTCGATACCAAGACCGAAGCCTGTTGCGGCGTCGGTTTTCGCGCCTGTCACCGCAAACACGATGACAAACACCAAAATTATGACCAACGGAGCGATTGCCCAGAACGGAAGTTTTTCGGAAATTTTAAGATCAAGGAGTTTTTGTTGCATTTTATTCATAATTATACAGCCTCCTTGTTTCTTTTAAGGTTATAGAATTTCGGATTGTTCATAGCCTCGAACGAGCCCAAAAGACTGATATTCAACCTTGTGATGAGCAACGCCGTGAACATGGAAACGATAATCGAAATGAACAACGTGACCGCAAATCCAACGATTGACGTGCCACCGAAAATCCACATAACGATTGCACCGATAAGCGTCGTGACGTTACTGTCGATAACGGCAACCGCCGCTCTTCTGAAACCGCGAGAGATAGGACCGCCTTGGCTTGTGATTTTGCCGTCGCTTCCGCGTTGAGGCTTCAAGAACAAGTCGTCACTGCCGAGAAGTCCCGACCTATATTCGTCTTTGATGCGCTCGAAGATAATGATGTTGGCGTCAACCGCCATACCGATACCGATGATAATACCGGCGATACCGGGGAGCGTGAGCTGTACCCAAGGAAGTATTGCGCACAGGAACAAGACAAGCTCGATATAAGCAAGGAGTGCAAGGTCAGCCATAAGACCGAACATGCCGTAAAGCGCGACCATGAAAATCATAACAAGCACAATACCCACGATACCCGCGATAAGGCTTGAACGGATTGCCGTGGTGCCGAGCGTCGGGCTGACGATGTTCGTTTCGCGGACGGTCATATCGACGCCGAACGTACCCGCTTGCAGACGAGTTGCCATATTGTAGGCTTCCTCGTAAGTGTATCCGCCCGAAGTGTTACCGCCCTGTTTGATGACGGCTTGTCCGTTCGAAATTTCGGTCTTGACGGAAACGCTCATAAGTTTTTCACCGTTGATATAAATATCCAACGATTTGCCGATGTTTTCTTTCGTTGCGGTGGCAAACGCTTTCGTGCCTTCCGCATTGAATTGCAAAGAAATAACGTAGGTGCCGTTGTTCTTTTCGGTATCGGCTGCTACGCCGACGTTTTTCAAGTGCTTACTGCCGACGATATAAACGGTTTTTTCCTCACCGCCCTTCGTGATTTTCAACGACGCGGGACGACCGATAAGATCGAAAACACGCTCGGGATCGTCAACGTCAGGAATTTCAACCGTGATGGTGGGCTTGCCCGTCGTGTTGTAAGTTACTACGGATTCGGTATAACCTTTCGAGGTGAGCAAGTCTTCCATACTTGCTTTGACGCCGTCCAGACGTGCCTTCATCTCGTCCGCGGTGAGAGTCTCGCCCTCGGGAGCAGTTACGTCAAACACGGCAGATACACCGCCGGCAAGGTCAAGTCCGAGTTTTATTGAACGCGCGAATCCGGTGTAGTCGTACATCGACTTGCCAATGGGGAACGTGGGCACGAATGCAAACACCATTCCAAGCACCAGCAAAACGCACGCAATAGTAAAAATCGCAATTGATTTTTTCTTATTCAAAGGTCGTGGCCTCCTAAAATAATAAAAGTTACTCAAATATTATATAATTAAATACTCAATCCGTCAAACGAATATAAAAGATAAATGAAATTAAGCCGAATATTAAAGTAATTTTTAAGAAAATTTCGCCCTTTTCAAAACATTTTTCGGAAAAACAAAAATATCCGCAATTTTTTGCGGATAGAATTTTTGTTGATATTATTTTTGAAACAAAAAGAACAACTCCCCGAAAACGCTGAAAATTTGATAATATCCATCTTCCTTAAAACGGTGAGAATTTGATTAAAATAATACCCGAAGAATCCGAAAATTTGATGAATTTTTGGGGTTCTTGACGGGTTCCGAAAATCCAAAACGGCGAGGGTTTGATTAATAAATTATCTCGAAAACGCTGAAAATTAGATAGATTTTTGGGGTTCTTTGCAGGTTCCGAAAATCCCAGTGTACTTTTGGGTACACGGATTTTCGGGTTCTGCAAAAACGCCATAAAAGGCGCTAATTATCAGCGTTTTCCACGGCGTAGATGGCGAGAGAACACTCTAAGCGATGCCTCATCATCTCACAACTCAACTTGTACGGCTTCGTCAGGTCGTGATTGAAGTTATAACTGTTCGCGACGCAACCGCCACTGCAATAGTACTTCGCAGGACATTTTCCGCAGTCTTCCTTGGAATAAACGTTGATATTTTCAAAGGTTTTTTGGATATCGCGGTTGAAAGTGCCGTCCATAACGTTGCCCATATAGAACTTGCCGTCCCCTCCCGCGAACTGATGACACGGGAAAATATCGCCCGTCGGGGTGACCGCAACGTACTCTTTGCCTGCTCCGCAACCCGTCAGCCTTTTGGCGACGCACGGACCGTTTTTGAGGTCGATCATATAGTGGAAGAAGTTGAACCATTTTGCGCCCTTTCTTCTTTCGATATATTCCTCGGACAACAGGTCATACTGCTTGAAAATTTCGGGCAAATCCTTTTCGTGCAAGGCAAGCGGACTGTCGTCGGGCAAGACAACCGGCTCGATTGAAATTTGGTCAAATCCTTCGTCGTTCAGCACGAGAACGTCACGCGAAAAATCGACGTTGTTCCCCGTGAACGTGCCACGGATATAGTAGCGTTTGTCGCCCCTGACCGCGCGGAATTTTTTGGCGTTTTTCAATGCAATGTCGTAACTTCCCTTGCCGTTTGGCGTGACGCGGAGTTTGTCGTGGATTTCGCGCCTGCCGTCGATACTGATAACTACGTTATCCATCTCGTCGTTCAGGTATTTTATGGCGTCGTCGTTCAGCAAAACGCCGTTGGTTGTAAGGGTGAATTTAATTTCCTTGCCAAGTGACTTCGCTTTCTCTTTTCCGTACGCCACGATTTTTTTGACGTTATCGAGGTTCATCAGAGGTTCGCCACCGAAAAAGTCCACCTCGAGATTATGGCGTTTGCCGGAATTTGCAAACAGGAAATCAAGCGCGGACTTCCCCACCTCAAACGACATATAGTCGCGCGGGGTGTTGTACGTGCCGTCTTTTGCAAAGCAGTAACTGCATCTTAAATTGCAGTCGTGACAAATGTGCAGACACATCGCCTTGATTTCATCCGACGACGGAAGATTTATCCTGACTTCGGGCGCGTTCAAGACGCCGTCTTTTTCAAGAAGGTCAAGTTCTTCCCCGATTTCTTGGATATCCGCGTCAGACAACGCCAAAAAGCGCGAGTTTTCCTCGTCCGACAAAGTCTGGTATCTTTTTTTTGACACTAAAAAAGCAGCCTCGTCCACATTGTGCAGACTGCCGCTTTCTACGTCCCATACAAAGTAAAGCGGGTTACCTTTATGGGTATAGGTAAAACAATGTACCATTATTTGCTCTCTTTTTTGGTGTTAATCCTTTCTTCGCGTTGTGCGCAACTTTGGTTGCCGACTGTGCAACTGGTTTTGCAAGCGGATTGACAACTGCTGTTGCATTCTCCGCAACCGATTTTGCCTTCTTTATGTAAGCAGGATTTTACGACGGTATTGACGTGTTTCATAATAACCTCCGATGTTTCAATAGTAAATAAATTATAACACTTTATGTTATTTCGTGCAACTAAAAGTGGCAAATATCGTCACTTTTTATCAAGTTCGTAGCCGTGTTTTTGGCTTTTTCCGTACTGACGGTCAAAATTTTCTTTGTTTTTCCGCATATATCTTTCGTACAGTTCCTTGGCGTCCATACCGCTATGAATGCATGCGGCGGTGAAAAAATGCAGGATATCGACAAGTTCGTCCTTGACGTTGTCGTCGTTGACGGGCTTGGGATTTTTCCACCATTTGAAGTTGACCTCCGCCAAAAGTTCGGCAAGTTCCGACACGATTGCCAGCACCTCTTTTTGTATCCATTCTTCCCTTGAAAACTCAAGATTGCGGTTTTTGATAAGGTCGCTGTCAAAGAGGTTTTGCATATAAAAAATGCGTTCCAACATTTCCATTTCTTCAAACTGTTTTTCCATAATTTTTATCCATTTCCTCAAAAATTTCGTTAGTTTTTTAGAATTTCCAACAGATTTTTGTCAATCTTCGGCCCGACGTATCCGACGGTTGCGCGCGACAAATCGTAGGAAATATCGATGGCTTTTCTGACGTCTTCGGGCGTCACGTTGTCGATGTTTTCGATGAGTTTTTCGGTGTCCGCAATCTCGCCCGTAAGCAGTGCGTGTTTGCCCAAAAGATTCATATTTCCGATGCTTGTTTCAAGACCGAATACGAACGCGCTTCTTATCTGCGCCTTGCCACGCAAAAATTCGTCATAAGTGATGCCGTCGCGCTTGACGTCCTCGATTTCCTTTTTCACCGCTTCCAAAGCACGCTCGACGTTTTGGACGTTCGCGCCGAGATAAATCATGCCGTGTCCAGCCTGCTTATACGCCGAAAGATAGGCATAGACCGAATAGGCAAGCCCCAGCCTTTCGCGGATATGTTGATAAAGTCGTCCGCTCATGCCAAATCCGAACGCCGAGTTGAAAATTTTAACCGCGTTGAACAATTCGTCGTTATAGGACGTTGACGGAAAAAGAATATTGACGTTGCTTTGCTCGATTCTTTTGAATTTTTTGACGAAAACGCTGTTGGTTTTCGGGGCGTCGATTTTCTTCTTTTTGGACTTTATCCGCTTAAAATTGTCGATAAAATACTTTTCCACGATTTCATCGACCTTTTCAAAGCGGACGTTTCCCGCAACCGCAATCACGGTGTTGTCCGAGGTATATCTTTCGTCCATATACTTGAAAACGTCGTCGCGCGTGAAGGATTTTACGTTTTTTGCACTTCCCAAAATCGGACGGGCAAGCGGGTGTCCCTTGTAAAACGCCGTCGATGCGATTTCGTAAGACAGGTCGTCGGGGGTGTCGTTGCACATTGCGATTTCTTCCAAAATGACGCCCTTTTCTTTTTCGAGTTCGTCGGCGGGGAAAATGCTGTTGAAGTAAATGTCGGACAAAACGTCCGCGCTCTTTTCAAAGTCGCCGTCAACGCACTGGATATAGTAGCACGTTGCGGTTTTTGAAGTGTAGGCATTAATGTTTGCGCCCATTGCGTCGGTTTCGGCAACGATATCGAACGCAGTGCGTCGCTCCGTGCCCTTGAACATGGTGTGCTCGATAAAATGCGACAGTCCGTTGGTGGCGGGGGTTTCGTTGACGCTTCCCGTGTCCACGAATACACCGATTGACACACTGTGCAGTTCGGGCATGTCGTAGTATGCGAGCGTTAAGCCGTTTTTATATTTCTTTAATTTTTTCATATTTGATATTTTATCATAAGGCGCGACGATTTTCAATCAAAATGACAAAGAATTAAATTACGTCGGACACTCGCCCCGCCTCAAGCCCCGACGCCTTGACGTATTCCAAGATTTTCGGCAACGCTTCGAGGGTGTGCGCGGTCGGGTGCATCAAAATCAGGTCGCCCGACGCAAGGTCTTTTATCGCGCGCGAAAATGTCAGCGACGAATTTTTGTCACGCCAGTCGATTGTGTCGCGCGTCCACATTATCACCTTGTAGCCGTACTCGTCGCAGACTTTGTTCATGGCGTCGCCCATTTCGCCGGAAGGCGGTGCAAACAGACGCGCCGGCTCCGCCCCCGTGATTTCTTTAATCAATCGTTCAGTGACGATAATTTCCTTTTTATTTTCCTCTTTCCCGAGTTTTTTGTGGTTTTTATGATTATATCCGTGATTTCCGAGTTCAAAACCCATATCGTACAAGGCTTTCACGACGTCGGGGTTTTTCGACGCCCAACTGCCCCCGATGAAAAACGTCGTGCTGAACCCGTATTTTTTGAAAACTTCCGCCATCGGCAGAACGTACTCGGTGCCCCAGTACACGTTTATCATAAGCGACACTTTTTTCTGCTCATTATTGCCTTTGTAAATGGGCGCGTACGTTTCCTTTTCCTTTTGCACGGCATAGAACCCGCCCGAAAACGCCCCGACAATGACAACCGTAAGCATACAAATTATCGCGAGGTTGGAAATCAACTCATACCTTTTCGACTTTTTCATACGAAAGTATATGCCCGCGACAAAACAAAAATGCGTCAAAAAAGCACCGAAAAGGTGCTTTATAATTTACTCACCCGTAAAAGGCGTAATGGTTGTTATAATGCGGTTTCGTTCCCACGAGATTCCCACGCTTCGCTCGGAATGACATTGTGCTTCGCACGCGTTCAAAATTTTCCCAACGAAAAAGCACCGAAAAGGTGCTTTTTAATTACTCCCCCGTAAAAGGCAAGAATTTGAAAATATTTACTTGTAAAAGTCAAAATTTTCATAATACTCCCCCGTAAAAGGCGATAATTTGATTATACTAATTCGTAAAAGTCAAAATTTTGATGAGTTTTTGATGTTTCTTTCGGGGTTCTGAAAATCCTAGTGTACTTGGCGTACACGGATTTTCAGGTTCGCGAAAAAACTCGAAAAATCGCTAAATTTTGACTTTTACACACGGGACATGTATTCGCCCGTCCGCGTATCAACCCTAATCGTATCCCCTTGGTTCACGAAGAAAGGCACTTGAATGATATACCCTGTCTCGAGCGTTGCGGGTTTGCTTCCGCCGGTTGCGGTGTCGCCCTTTACGCCGGGCTCGCAGAAAGTGATCTCGAGTTCGACAAAGTTGGGTGCCTCGACAGAGATGGGACTGCCGTTGAAGAACGCGATATTTGCGGTCATATTTTCCTTGATGAAGTTGAGCGTATCGCCGAGCAAGTCTTTCATGATGGGAATCTGCTCATAGGTTTCTTGATCCATGAAGTAGTAAAGTTCGCCATCGCTGTAAAGATATTGCATCTCTTTGCGCTCGATATGCGCAAGTTCAAACTTATCGACGGGGTTGAAGGTGCGCTCCAACACTGCGCCGGTGATAATATTTTTAATTTTCGTACGCACGAAAGCCGCTCCTTTGCCGGGTTTAACGTGCTGGAAATCTACAATAATAAAGATGTTGTTGCCGTCTTGAAAGGTGATGCCTTTTCTGAAATCGCCCGCAGTAACAAATGCCATAATAACCTCCTGTATTTTACAAAATCAATAGTTTTTTATCCAAGCGACTGATGACGTTGCATCCGTCGTTTTCAACGAGAATAAGGTCCTCGACTCTCACGCCGTACAGCCCTTCCATATAGACGCCCGGCTCCACCGTGATAATCATATTCTTTTTAAGCACGGTGTCGGACATGGCTTTGACGTAAGGATTTTCGTGGATTTCGACGCCGACGCCGTGACCGGTGCTGTGCGTGAAGTATTTGTCAAGCCCTTTTGACCTGAGATATTCGCGAGATGCGCTGTCAACATCGCCCGCTTTTATGCCTGCGCGAACGGCTTCGATACCTTTAAGGTTGGCTTCGAGCACCGCCTCGTAAACGGTCTTGAAATCTTCGCCGGGATCGCCAAAAGCGAACGTCCTCGTGATATCACTGCAATAGCCCTTGACCTTGCAACCAAAGTCGATTGTGACGGGCATGCCTTCTTCGAGCTTGGTATCGCCCGAGTGAGCGTGAGGTTTGCTGGTGTTGGCACCGAACGCGACGATTGTCGTGAACGCAAGACCGTCCGCGCCGAGTTTGCGCATTTGGTATTCGAGTTCCGACGAAAGTTGCTTTTCGGTGATGCCCGCTTTGACTTTTTTCAGCGTCCTTAAAAAGGCTTTGTCGTTGATGCCCGCCGCTTTTTTGATGAGCGAGATTTCGTCGCGGGTTTTGACCATGCGCGCCTCGTCCATAAAGTCGTCGATGGACGTAAGACGCACGCCGTCAAACGCTTTTTGCATCTTAAGATAAGTCTCGTAAGAAACGTATCTGCCCTCGAAACCCAAAGTTTTGATATTAAACTTTTGGACGTATTCGGAAATGGTGTCGAAAACGGACGCGCCGTTTACGGTGATGACTTCCGCCTGATCCCCGCAAACCGCCGTCGCCTCTTCGGTGTAGCGACTGTCGGTGAAATACAAAGCGCAGTCTTTCGTCAAAAGAATGAATGCCGAATCGTTGGAGTATCCCGAAAGATATAACGTGCAAGGCTCGGACGTGATGAGCGCGCCGTCAACGCCTTTGAATTTTTTGAAAATCGCATTTAAGTTTTTCATAACGATTATTATAACACAATATATTGTAGTTTGTAAAACGTTTCGGGCGCAAAAGACCACTTAACCCTGCCGAAAATACTCGTCTTTCATCGTTTTTGCGTCCTTGGCTTGCGTGCCCGCGCTTTCCGACAAAACGTACGGCGACAGTTTGTAGTCGAAAAACACCTTTGCAAGCGGTGGAAATTCCGGACCGTAATAGGTGTCGTCGAAAGTCAGGTGTTTGACCTCGCCTTTTCCCGAATACATTATTTTTGAAAAGTGGACGTGCATATTTTCGGTTTTTTCGCGCCCCACGCCGTTCAACAGTTTTTTGATGACGTTTTCGTAGTCCTCATAGGTTTTGAACCCGCCGAGCGAACGTGCGTTCAGATGTCCGAAATCGATGCACGGATAGTAACTTTCGTCAATGTTGGAGATACGAATTATTTCGTCCAAATCGCCGATTTGCGCAAATTTTCCCATAGTTTCGGGACAAATGATGAAATTTTCGTATCCTTCGGACTTTTTGACTTCCTTGAAAGTCGTCAGTCTTTTTATGATATTTTCAAGCGCGACTTCGCGTTTTTGTTTGGTCTCGGTACCGCTGTGGAAAACCACCCTGTTTCCGCCCATAAGCCTCAAACACGCCATACTTTCCAAAAGGTATCGAAAACCGTTGGTTTCGCCTTTCAGGTCGTCGGGGTTTGCAAAATTTATGAAATAAGGAGCGTGCGCGGTAATTTCGACGCCGTACTCTTTGGATTGCTCGCCGATAAGACGCGCGGTATTTTCACCCATCAAGACGCCTTTGCCGAAAGAATACTCGTAAATATCCAGTCCTCTTTCTTTCACCCACTTGGGGGCTTCGACGGTTGATTTGTGTCCTTCGTTGTAAAAACTTTCGCTGTTTCCGCTTGGTCCGAATTTTATCATAAGTTTCTGCCCGTCAGTTTCGCGACTTCGAGGTCTTTGCCGATTTGGTCGCGAATTTCCTTTTCGGAATGGAATTTTTTGATGTCGCGGATTTTGCCGTAAAAATACACTGTGATGTGTTTATCGTACAAATTTCCTTTGTAATCCACCAAAAAACTTTCGATTGTCATTGAATAGTCGTTGAAAGTCGGCTTGCTTCCGATATTCGTGACGGAGTTGTAAATATAGCCGTCCACCTCGACGGTCGACGCGTAAACGCCCTCTTGAAGCGACGCTTTTTCCTCGGGCATGAAAAGGTTTGCCGTGGGGAAGCCGAATTCGCGCCCGCGCCCGAAACAATGCACCACGTCGCCCGTGATCCTGTACGGACGCCCCATCAGTTGGTTGGCAAGGCGGATGCGTCCTTCGGACAAATATTTTCTTATCAAATTACTGCTGATTTTGTCGCCGTTTTCGGTGCAAAGGTACGGCACGATTTTCAGCGGAATCCCGCGTTTGTCAAGGTATTCCTTCAAAAACTCGACGTTGCCCGCGCCCTTGTATCCAAAAGTATAGTCGGCACCGCAGACAACCGCTCTGACCTTGAAATTGGTTGCAAAACTGGCGATGAAATCCTCGCGCGAGGTGTGCGCATAGTCATAGTCCATCATTTTTCCGATGACGACGTCGACGCCCAACTCCTCGAAAACTTTCGCGCGCTCCTCAAACGTGAGCACCTTTTTCGTGTCCCTGCCGTAGTACGGGAAAGGGTTGTTTCTAAACGTAAACACGCCCAGTTCGATTCCCATTTCGTCGGCGATTTTTTTTGCCTCGCCGAGGAGGAAGACGTGTCCTTTGTGTACGCTGTCGAATAATCCGAGCGACAGCACGATTTCTTTGTCGTAACTTTGTTCGACGATTCTCATAAAAGCCTCGTTTTTACAGATAAACAACCGTTTTCGCTTGTGCCGATTCCCAAAAGTTGCCCTTCGACGTAAACGGTGAAGTATCCGTCGGGCAGATTATTGAGTTTGACCTTGACGCCGTTTTTGACTTTTTCACATAAAGGCGCAGGCACGTTGAAACGCTTGTAGTCGGACAGGAAAAATCCGACGGGTAAAATATACTTTTCGGGATTTTCGTTGATTTCGTCAAGCGTGACCGCCTCGAAAATATCGAATTTGCCCGATTTTAGCCTGATTATAAATGACATAAAACCGACGGTAGAAAGACTTTTTGCAAGGTCTCTTACTATGCTTCTTATGTAAGTCCCCGACGAACACACGATTTCAAAAACGAAATTGCCGTCTTCTTCGTACAAAAGTTTTATGTCAAAAATTTCGATTAACCTTTCTGAAAGAGTAAAATCTTTCCCTTCTCTCGCCAAGTCGTAGGCGCGTTTTCCGTTGACGGAAATACTGCTGAAATTTGGCGGGAGTTGTGCAATTTTACCGATAAAACTTGGCAAAACTGCCAAAATTTCATCGATTGTCGGCACTTTATCACAAGTTTTTGTCACTTTGCCAAAACTGTCCAAAGTGTCGGTTTCGACGCCGAACTTAAAACCGGCGCGGTAAATTTTGACGCTGTCGTCGCTGTACGAAAACAGCCTTGTGCCCTTGCCGACGGCAACAGGCAACACGCCCGCGCCCCCGGGATCCAACGTGCCGAGATGTCCCACCTTAATCTTCTCGCCGTAAAACCTTCGAATAATCCCTCTGACTTTCACGACGACGTCCGACGACGTCATATAAGATGGTTTCAAAACGTTGATAAATCCGTCGGGCATACTAAATCTCGTCCCTTGCCGATTTCAAAAGTTTGTCCAAGACGTCCTCGTAGTAGCCCGAAAGCCTGCACCCTGCGGCGCGCTCGTGACCGCCACCGCCGAAAGTCAACGCAATGTTCGATGCGTCATAAGGTGCTTTCGTACGAATGCTCGCCTTGTAATATTTGTCGCCGACCTCGCTCACCGCAAAGGCGACCTTTACGTTTTGCACGTCGATAAGTTCGTTAATAATGCCGTCGGTGACCGCCGTTGACGTGCCGGTTTCTTCAAAGTCCGAAAGTCTGAACGTCATCACGCCGATTTGACCGTCGTCGAAAAACCTCGTGTTGTACATCGCGCGGGCTTTCAACTTATAGCGGTTTTCTGTCTGCGACTTCATCATCGTATAGATTATAAAGTGGCTGTCGACGCCGTATTTTAGGAGTTGTCCCGCCACCTCGAATGTGTTTGCCGAAGTGTTGTCGAACGAGAACGCGCCCGTGTCGCCGACTATCGACGAAAACAAAAGCGTTGCGATATCTTTGTCAAAAAGGTTGGTTTTTGCGTTTTCCGAAAGGCACGAAATCACCAAAAACATAATCTCTGCCGTTGCGCCCGCATTTGCGTCGCACACCGAAAAGTCGGCAAAGTTTCTGTTGGTCTTGTGATGATCGATGACAAGCGTCTTTTTTGCGTTTTTGAAGTACTTTCCGACAATATTGAAGCGGTCGGGATCGTTGCAATCGACGGCAACGCAAACATCGTACTTTTTGAACTTATCCTCGGCGGTTTCGTTCACGACGTTTACCGTAGGTAAAAACGACAATCTTTCAGGCGGATTGTCGTCGCAAAAGACGTCGCAACGTTTCCCCAGTTTTTTCAGCGCAAGACGAAGGGACAATGCGCTTCCCAAAGTATCGCTGTCGGGGTTGACGTGGCACAAAAGCGCAACGCTGTCCGCGCCGTCAAAATAGGAAATGAATTTGAAAATTATGGATTTTTCAATCATTTTTTTCGTTGATTTCCTTCAATAATTTATCGATTTTCATACCGTACTCGATGCTGGTGTCGAGGATAAACGTCAATTCGGGCATATTCCTTATGTCCATTGCGGATTTCAGTTCGTTCCTGATAAAGCCCGAGGCATCGTTCAAAACCTTGAGCGCGCCCTTGACGTCGTCGATATTCAACATACTGACGTACACTTTTGCGAATTTAAGGTCGGAAGTTGTGCGCACCGCTGTCACGCTGATGAGCCCGCCCGCAAGACGAGGATCGGACAATTTATTGTTGATGACCTCTGCCGTGCGACGCTCGATTTCCGAATTTATCCGCGCGATTTTACTATTCATTTATCTGCTCCATAACGTACGCTTCGATGACGTCGCCCTCTTTGATGTCGTTGAAGTTTTGAATGCCCATACCGCACTCGTACCCTCTTGCGACCTCTTTGACGTCGTCCTTGTAGCGTTTAAGACTGTTGAGTTCGCCCTCGTAAACGAGGGTATTGTCGCGATACAAGCGAACTTTTGCGTTTCTGACGATTTTGCCGTCGGTGACGTAGCAACCTGCGATCGTGCCTGCGCCCGTGATACGATAAACTTGACGGACTTCGGCGTTGCCAAGGATATTTTCACGGAATTTCGGTGCGAGCATGCCCTTGATTGCGGCATTGACGTCGTCGATTGCGTCGTAGATGACGCGATAAAGTCTGATGTCGATATTGGCGCGCTCTGCGCTTGCTTTCGCTTTGGCGTCGGGACGCACGTTAAATCCGATGATAATCGCGCCACTGGTTGACGCCAGCATTACGTCGGACTCGTTGACCGCGCCGACCGCTCCGTGAATGACCGAAATCTTGACCTCGTCGTTGGACAGTTTTTCAAGCGACTGTTTGACCGCCTCGACACTGCCTTGTACGTCGGCTTTGATGATGATATTCAACGTCTTGGTTTCGCCCTTCTTGATTTGTGCGAAGATGTCGTCCAAAGACGTGGACGCTTTCATATTATTCATTTCGTTGCGAAGTTTCATAATACGTTCGCTGACGACTTGTTTTGCAAATTTTTCGTCCTGAACGACGGTGATGGGATCGCCCGCGTTGGGGACTTCAGAAAATCCGAGCACCGATACGGGAACGGACGGACCTGCAGATTTGACGTTCTTGCCCTTGTCGTCGATCATGCCACGGATTTTGCCGGTGCAAGTGCCCGCGACCACAAAGTCGCCGACGCGAAGAGTACCGTTTTGAACAAGCACGGTTGCAAGAGGTCCTTTGCCTTTGTCGAGTTTCGCCTCGATAATGCTACCTTTTGCCGAGCGATTGGGATTGGCTTTGAGTTCCAAAATCTCGGAAACGAGCAATATGGTTTCCAACAATTCGTTGACGCCTTCGCCCGTCTTTGCGCTGACGTAAACGACGGGAGTCGTACCGCCCCACGCCTCGGGAACGAGGTCGTATTCGGTGAGTTGTTGCAAAACTCTGTCGGGTTGTGCGCTGGGTTTGTCGATTTTATTGACCGCAACGATAATCGAAACGCCCGCTGTTTTTGCGTGGTTGATTGCCTCGACGGTCTGGGGCATAATGCCGTCGTCCGCCGCAACGACGATGACCGCGATGTCGGTGACAAGCGCGCCTCTTAAACGCATGCTTGTAAACGCTTCGTGTCCCGGGGTGTCCAAGAACGTGATGTTTTTGCCGTTCAGCGACACGGTGTATGCGCCGATATGTTGCGTGATACCGCCCGCTTCGCCCGTCGCTACGCTACTTTTTCTGATGTAGTCCAAAAGCGAAGTCTTGCCGTGGTCGACGTGTCCCATAATGGTGATGATCGGGGGACGCGCGACTTTGTCTGCGTCGGTGTCGTTTTCTTCGTCGCGGATATCTTCGAGTTTATCCTCGGCGGTCTTTTCGGGCTCGTAGGAAAGAGTGACGCCCAGTTCGCCCGCGACAAGGTCTGCCGTGTCGAAATCGATGACGTCGTTTATGGTTTTCATAATGCCCAACAGCATAAGTTGTTTCAAAATTTCACTGCCCGTCTTGCCGATTTTTTCGGAAAGTTGCTTAATCGAAATGAACTCGGTCGTGATAACGGCTTTGTCGATAGTTGCGGTTTCGGTGATGTTGAAGCCGTTTTTCTTGGGACGTTTTTTGAGATAACGTCCGCTTTGGGTGCTCTCGCCCTCTTCGTCGAGGTTGCCGAGATTGTCTTCAACGATAAAACCGCGCTTAATAAGCGATTTTTTGTTTTGGGCTTTCTTGTCGTCTTGCGCACCGCCCGCTTTCTTTTGCGGTACGGCGTTGCCCTTGAAGCCTTTGTTCGCGCTTGCGGGAGGAGGCGGAGGCGTCACACCCGTCTTAGGTCTTTGGAACCCGCCCGCAGTCTGCGGACGCGCGTTTTGTTGTTGTCCTTGTTGGGGACGATTTCCTGCAAATCCTGCGCCTTGTTGAGGACGGTTTTGTCCTTGGGGACGGTCCTGACGCGGTTTTCTTTCGTCTTGTGTGAAAATGCGTGTTTGCACGACGGGTTTTTGTTCAACCTTGGTCGTTTCGGGTTTTTGAGCGGGTGCGGAAGGCGCGACTTTGACGTCTTCTTTTACTTCTTCTTTTTGTTCGACTTCGGGTTCAGGCGCACGATTAGACTCCGCCTCGGCTTTCGCTTTTGCCTCGGCTTCTTCTTCCGCCTTTTTCTTTTCGGCGATCTCCGCTTGTTCCTTCTGAATCCTCAAAAGTTCTTCCTGCGCTTTTCTTCTTTCTTCTTCCAGACGTTTTTCTTCCTCCTCGTGCGCCTTTTTCGCCTTGATTTCAAGGATATTGTCGGTGAGCGCGCGAAGCCTTACGGAAAGGTCCTGAAGTTTTTGAAGCGCGGGCGATACGACGTCCGTTTTGATTGAGCCAAGCCCTTTCGTTCCGCCTTCGTGGATTTTCGCATTATTTTCTGCCATTAAATTACCTCCGCTATTTCGCATTTTCAATTATAGCATTCGCAAGGCTTGCGTCGGTGACCGCGACGACCTTGCAGTTTCGTTTTTTGAATATTTCCTCAATCGTGCCGTTTTCAAGGGTGACGACGGGAGAGTCGGACCTCTCGGCGTAACTCAAAATCCTTTTCGTTGTGTTTTGCATGGCGTCCGCGCCAAGAACGATGACGGGGACGCTCTTTTTCATCAGAATGCGTTCCGTCCCGAAAATAATCTTGTTTGCGCGGGCGGCAAAGCCCAAATAACTACGAATTTTGTCCGAGTTTTGCATATTCTTCCTTTAAGGATTCATAGACTTCGTCCGAGAGTTTTTCCTGAAATACTTTGTCAAAAACGCGCCTTTTGACGCACTTTTCAAAGCATTCGGGATTTTTGCAAACGTACGCTCCGCGCCCCGCTTTTTTACCGCTTAAGTCGATTGAAATGCCGTCTGCGCCTTTCACAACGCGGATAAGGTCGGGCTTTTCAAACATATTGCGACAAACGACGCACATGCGCGACGGGATTTTCTTAGGCATTTTCGGTCTCCGTCGGTTCGTCCGACAGCGTCTTTATGACCTCGCTGTACGGCTTGACGTCGATTTTCCAGCCGGTGAGTTTCGCCGCAAGACGAGCGTTTTGTCCTTGTTTGCCGATTGCAAGCGACAACTTTTCGTCGGCGACAACGACTTTTGCCTTCTTTTCCTCTTCGTTGATTTGCACCATCTGCACGGGAGCGGGACTGAGTGCGCGAGCAACGAATTCAAGCGGATCTTGGCAATAAGGGATAATGTCGATTTTTTCACCGCCGAGTTCCGCAACGATTGCGTTCACACGGCTTCCTTTGGGACCGATGCACGCGCCGATTGCGTCAACAGACGGATCGTCCGACGACACTGCCATTTTAGTGCGGTAGCCCGCCTCGCGGACGATACCGTTGATTTTGACAAGTCCTGCCCTGATTTCGGGGACTTCGAGTTCAAACATACGTTTGACAAAGCCCGCGGCACTTCTCGATACGACGACCTGCGCGCCGAAATCTGTGCTCCTGACCTTTTTGACGTAAACTTTGATGACGTCGCCGACGTTCAAGCGTTCGCCCTGAACTTGGTCGGGAAGTCCCAGCACGCCCTCCATTTGGTTTCCGGAGATTTCGACGTAGTAGTTCATACCCTCTTTACGTCTTACGGTTGCCGACACGATTTCGCCTTCGCGCTCGGTCATTTCGTTCATGACGACGTCGCGACTTGCGTCGTTGATGCGTTGCATGATGACTTGTTTTGCGGTTTGCGCCGCGATACGGGAAAAGTCCTTGGGCGTGACGTCCTCGACGACAACGTCGCCGATTTTATAGGACGGCTTGATTTTTTGTGCGTCTTCCAAAGAAATTTCCTTTTCGGGATCTTCGACGGCCTCCACAACGTTTCTGTACGCAAACACTTTGATGGTGTTGCGAGTTTCGTCACAGCGCACGGTGATTTGGCGCGCCTCGCCGTACTCTTTCTTGCAAGCGAACAATATGCCCGCTTCCAACGCTTCAATCATCTTTTCGCGACTTATTTTCTTTTCCTGTTCCAGCAAATCGAGTGCTTGGAAAAAGTCTTTGTTTACCATATTACCTCCTGCGGAAAACCGCTATATTAAGTTTTTAGTTTCTGTTTTTTAGTCAAAACGGACGGCAAGGCTTGCTTTTGCGATTTCCTTTTTGGAAAGCGACAAGGTTTTGCCAAGGTCTTTGCCAGTTTTGACGTCGGTGAGTCTTATCGTTATGCCGTCGTCCGAGTATTCCTCGAGCACGCCGGTGATTTTTTTGTTGCCGTCGATTTTTTGGAAAAGCGAAATTTCCAGTTCCTGCCCCGCGCGACGTCTGAAATCGTCGTTGGATTTGAGCGGATAATCGAGCCCCATCGACGATACTTCGAGATTGTAAGAATTGTCGCCGAAGGGATTGATTTCGTCAAAGAGCGCGTCCACGGCGTTATGGACCTTTTCGCAGTCGTCCAAACCCATATCGCCCTCGCGATAAATGACCACCGTGACGGTGTCGGTGCCGTACTGTACGCTCGTCTTGACGTCAACGAGTTCATAGCCGAGTTCCTCGACCACGGGCGTGATTTTTTCTTTGATTTTCAAAACGTCTTGTTTCATATCGTTCCTTCAAAAAATCTTTTAATACGAATAAGAGCGAGCCGTCAGGCTCACTCTCACTTTCACAATGCTAGCATTGATATAATAACATATATATAATTTATATGCAAATAAAATTAGGTGGTTTTTCGCTTTATTTCAATTTTTCAGCCAAAATAATGAAAAGTTTTGCCGTTGCGATGGCGTCAAAGTCGGCGTTGTGCGCGTTGTCGAGGGTGATATTGAAGTGCTTTGCAAGGTTTTCAAGTTTATAACTCGGCAAACGATAGTACTGCTTTGCAAGAATTAAGGTGTCCAAAACAGGGTTGTCGAAGTTGTAACCGCTCTCCTTTGAAAGTCGCGTAAGTATAGGCAAATCGTATCCGCAGGCGTTGTGTCCGACAAGCGTCGCTCCCCTCGTGAACTTGAAAAAGTCGGGCAAGACTTCCTTAAATTCGGGCGCGTTCAAAACATCCTTGTCGTATATTCCGTGGATTGCGCTCGTTGCCTCGGGGATATGACAGCATGGGTTTATAAGCGTGTTGAACGTTTCGACGATTTTGCCGTCAACGATTTTGTAACTGCCAAGTTGCACCACCATACAATGCTGAACGTCCAACCCGGTGGTCTCGAAGTCGAACACGACGAAAGATTTGCCTTTTAAGTAAGGCGCGACTTCTTTCGTCCCGCTTAACAGTTCGCTTATGCTACCTTGCGACTCCTCATAATACTTTTCGGGGTGAACGAGGTAATAGTTTTTGCTGGCGGACTTTTGCGGAAGTTCGGTTTTTATCGTGGAATAATCGACGTCGGCAAGCCACATTTTGTCAACCATAATTTGCTTTGCTCCGTTTCTTTCGTTCAGTTTTCCGCTGATGACGACGCTTTTTTCGTCGCGGAGAGACAAGTCGATTGCGTTGACTGTCGTGTCCTTTGCAAAATACACAACGGCAAGTTTATCGGTCGTATCGTCGATGGTAAACGTGTACATCGGCAATTTTTCATCGGTTGTGTTCTTTTTGAATCGCCCGCCCTTGGGGAGATCAAGTCCATAGTTTTTGTTGCGGTATTCGCGCTTTTCAAGCCCTATCACTCGCCCGCAAACCGTCGCCGATTCCATCGTGTCTTTTATGTCGGATATGTACATAGGCAGGACGTTCATATACGCTTTCCCCACCAAATTTTCAAGCGCGGTTGCCTTTATTTGGCGCGCCTCGCCGTAAATCACAATCGTGTCTTCAAAAGGATCGATAAGGTCGGAAAACACGTCGTTTTCGTCCTCTTTTATCGTGCCGTCTTCGTTGACCTTAATGTCGCAAGAAAAGCCAGCGTTTTCAACGGTTTTCAGACTTTTTTCGGCAATTTTCTTCTTTTCTTCGTCGGAAATGTATTTTTCAACAACTTCAAAATTGATATTTTCGACAAAGTTTTCATTCAAATAATCGACGATTTTTTCTTTGACGTCCTCGGTTTTTATCATCGAGGAATACGCCTTTTGCGCCTTGATTTTGATGTCGATGACGTAGTCGTTGACGACAACCGAAACGTCTTCGGGTTTAATCATCGACACTGCAATCCCTATGTACTTTTTGAGCGCCTGCGTCAGTATCACGCGCACCGTTTCTTCGTCGGCAAAAACCTTTGTATATTTTATTGCAAAGGTGATTTCGTCGGGAACGAGATTGACGACTTCTTTTATTATATCGGCTTTTACCCTGTCGGAAAGCACCCCGCTGTCGATTGCCTGCGCCGACGCCAAAAAATGCAAAATAAGGTTGTTGTCGCCCACGCTATACTCGGCGCGGACGAACCTTAAAAAGGGATATTTATTGTTTGTAAGTTTCTTGAACTCAATGTCAAACTTTTTCATTTTCTGCCTTATATTTTGCAATTAGTGCATTTATTTCGTCAAAAATCATCGAATTGTCGATTGTTTTTGTAATTTTGCCCTTTTCAAAAATCACCGATTTTTCCTTGCCTCCGGCAATTCCGAAGTCGGCTTTTTCGCCTTCCCCGACGCCGTTTACGACGCACCCCATGACCGCAACTTTCAGTCCTTTCGTGCCGGACAGCATTTTCTCGACTTTCGTCGCAAGTTCAAAAAGCGGGATTTCGGTGCGGGCGCACGTCGGACACGCAATGACCTCGCTGTCGTTATTGAGCCCGAGCGACTTCAAAAGCATACGCCCCGCAATGACCTCTTCCACAGGATCGGTCGCAAGGGATATTCTTATCGTGTCGCCTATGCCGTCCAAAAGAAGCGGAGAAAGTCCTGCCGTATTTTTGATTATTCCGCGCTCGAGCGTGCCTGCCTCGGTCACGCCGAGGTGCAAAGGATAATCGAAGGTTTTGCTAAATTTTCTTGCCGACTCGACGCTTGTCCTGACGTCCGATGACTTCAGGGACACTACGATATCGAAAAACCCCGCCTTTTCCAAAATTTCAATGTGGCGGGTTGCGCTTTTGACAAGCGCGTCGGACGGGTTCATTCCCCTCAAGTCCTTTTCAAGACTGCCCTCGTTGACGCCGATTCTTATCGGGATATTCCTTTCTTTCAAGACGTCTGCAAGATATCTTACCTTACTTTCGTCGCCGATATTGCCGGGGTTTATGCGCACCTTGTCGATGCCGTTTTCTGCGGACGCCACCGCAAGTTTATAGTCGTACTGAATGTCGGCGACAAGCGGGATATGCACCGCTTTTTTGATGGCTTTTATGGCTTTGGCGTCTTCCGTTGAATTGACCGCAAAACGCACGATATCACAGCCCGCCTTTTCAAGCGCAATAATCTGATTTACCGTGCTTTCGACGTCCGCGGTCTTAGTATTGCACATTGACTGCACCGTTATCGGTGCGCCACCGCCTATAAAAATATTGCCGACTTTAATACTTTTTGTCATCTTATTTAATCATGTGGAAGATATCCACGAATATCGTGAACGTGAACAGCAGAATAAGCCCGACGGTGTGGATAACCGCCTCGACTTTTCTGTTCAGCGGTTTGCCCCTAATCCACTCGACAAACGTCAGCACGATTTTACTGCCGTCGAGCGCAGGGAGCGGAAGCAAGTTCATAACCGCAAGGTTTGCCGACAGTATGCACGTTATGAGCATAAGATACGGGAATCCCGCCTGTTTTATGCCCGTCGATACCGTCGAAATGACCGTTATCGGACCGCCCGCGCTTTCCAGCCCCATCTTGCCGGTGATGAGTGCGCCAAGCACCGCAAGCACCTTGAACACGATGAAGAAACTGAAAGTAAAACTCCTGCCGAGCGCACGGAAGAAACCGAGCTTTTCGGTGGACAAACGTCTTGTAAAGCCAAAGTTAATAGGCTCCGCGCCGTCCTGTCCCGCGATAAGTTGGTCGTGCCCCGTGACGTAACCCGAATACGAAAAATCGGAAATCACTTTGCCCGACAAATCTTTAACGGTATCTTTTGAAATGACGATAGGCACGCTGAAACTTCCGCCCTCTAGTTCTTGCTGGAACATTATAAAATGCCCGTCGGTCATCGAAGACTTGAGCGTCGCATATTTTTCGGCGGTCAGCGGAGGCACGAACTCGTTGTCAAGATAAGTCAGCCTGTCGCCCGCCTTTACGACGGTGATAAACCCTTCGTACTCGACGCCGTCCTTTTCAAATGAAATTGCGGTACCGCTTTTAAGTTCGGCAAGATTTCTGTCCAAATTCTTTTTCTTGCCGTCGATTTTCGTAATATGGTAGCCGTCGTCCAAATCTACCGCGTGATAGACGTTGTCCTTTATATACATCACCTGATAGAAATCGCTTTTTGCGGTCGGCGCGAAATACTTATACTCGCCCTTTTTGATGGTGACGGTCTGTGCCTTGCCGTTCCTCAAAATCGTGAGCGTGGCGGTTTCCCCGCATTTACTGAGCATATCCGAGAAATCGTCGTTCATAAGGATATGTTTGATTTTGCCGTCGACTTTAAGGATAATATCCCCTTCCTGCACGACCTCGGTATTTGCCCCGCCTTCGTACTGCGTGCCGATCACCGCAACTTGCTCGCCGTAAGCGCAAAAGAAAATGGTGATGATGAGCATCGCCGAAAGGAAATTGAAAAACGCACCGTTGAAAAGCACGATAATCCTTTTCCACGGTGGCATATTATTGAACGCACGGGGGTTGTCGTTGTCGTCCTCTTCGCCCTCGAATCCGCAGAACCCGCCAAGAGGTATCGGGCGTATCGAAAACTGCGTGCCCGACTTCATCTTTCTTTTGAAAATCGGCGGACCGAAGCCTATCGCGAACTCATTGATTTGAAAACCGAGTTTTCGTCCCGCGATAAAATGTCCGAACTCGTGCACGACGATCATGAACATCAGCGCGAGAACCGCAATAACAACGTATAATACGTTCTGCATTACGCTCTGAAACGAGCAAAGCGATGAAAATATCAATTATTACCTCATTGTTTGGCGTATGTACTTTTTGACGGTCTCGTCGATTGACAAAACCTCGTCGACGCTTGAAATCTTGTTGCCACGAATGAAAGACAAGCCTTTTTCGACGTACTTTTCAATGTCGGTAAAGCCGATTCTGCCCGCAAGGAATTGTGCGACGGCAATTTCGTCGGCGGCGGACACCGCAACGCACGCGCTCTCACCGAGTTTCGCGGCGTCGATACACAACGACAAACATTTGAACCTCTTATAGTCGGGATATTCAAAGTGGAGCGAGCCGAGTTTTGCAAGGTCAAGACTTTCGGCAAAACTTTCGACACGGTCGGGATAAGTCATGGCAAGTTGCACCGGAAGGCGCATGTTCGGCATGCTCATGCACGCAAGAACCGTCTTATCGATAAACTCCACAAAACTGTGAATGACGCTTTCGCGATGGATTATGACGTCAACTTTGCTTTGCGGTAAGTTGAACAAATTCATAGCCTCGATGACTTCCAACCCTTTGTTCATCAGTGTTGCGCTGTCAATCGACACCTTTGTGCCCATCGCCCATACGGGGTGTTTGATTGCCATTTGCGGAGTGATATTTTTCAGTTGTTCGTCGGGAAAATCGATGAACGGACCGCCCGACGCCGTCAGCGTAACCTTTTTGACGTCTTGAACGTTGCCCGACTTCAAGCACTGGAAAATCGCGCTGTGCTCGGAATCGACGGGGATAATCGTGGAGCCGAACCTTTCGGCTTGTTCCCTGAGCAGTCTGCCCGCCGCAACGACGGGTTCCTTATTCGCCATGCCCAAGACACCGCCGTTTTTAAGGACGTTCATCGACGGCTTCAATCCGCTTATGCCGACCATACCGTTGATGACGCAATCGACTTTTATGCACGACAGTTCGTCAATCGACAATACTTGTACGAACGGGGGTTTATACCTTATGAATTCCTGTCTGGCGTTTTCGTCGGTGATGGCGACGTAGCGCGGACGGAATTTGTTGATTTGTTCCAGCAGTCTCTTGATGTTAGTATTCGTGGTTAAACCCATTACTTTGAACAGTTCGGGATAGCGTTCGCAAACTTGCAACGCCTTCGCGCCGACCGAGCCGGTGCTCCCGAAAATCACGATTTGCTTCATCTTCATAACAAATAACCTCTTTTAGTATTTATATCCGCAAAAATCACGGATATTACATATACATAAACGTAAACGCCGTAAAAAGTAAAACGAGCGTGAACATTATACTGTCCAATCTGTCCAACACACCGCCGTGACCGGGGAATATGTTGCCAAAGTCTTTAATGTCCAAGGCGCGCTTGATACGACTTGCTGCAAGGTCGCCGATTTCGGCAAGAACACCGCCGATGACGCCCAACAGCACGAATACCACCGCACGCACCGCAATGCTTTCCGAAAATGTAACGTATCCCGCAGGGATAACCGCATACAGGTCAAACAGCAGGAAAAACGTCACGGCGCACAGCACGCTCCCGAAAAGTCCGCCGACCGCGCCCGCAACCGTCTTTTTCGGGGATATGGACGGACAAAGTTTGCGCTTGCCCATCGTGCTCCCCACAAGATACGCAAAAGTATCCGAAAACACAGGCAAAAACACCGCAAACGATATCGCAAACGCTCCCCCGCACGGAAATTCGCGAGAAAGCGCGAATCCGAGCGACAAAAGCGCCATGGGATATATCAGCGAGAATATCGTCGCCAGCAGGTCTTTAAGCTCCATCTCCGCCTTAAATGTGAACACCGCAAGCGCAAGACAAACCGAAAGACTGAATGCAATCAGTATGCCACGATAGCCTAAAAAATACCATAAAGGGTATACCGCCAGACACATCAGTATCGGAGCGGACATCGAGTTTTTGTAGCCCGATTTTTTGAAGGTGTGGTATATTTCGTACGTTCCGACGAAGCCGAACAGCATAATCAGCGCGTCGAAGAAAGCGTAGTGTATCGTCGTGCCGAGATACAGCATAACGAAAGCGAATCCGACAAGAAGTATTGCCGTAACCGCGCGTTTTAACATAAATTATCCTCCGATGACGGGACGCCAAGACGGAATTTGGACGTGACAAGCACCGCTTTTTCGTCGGTAACGTCAGCCTTTACGACAAGTTCGGTATCGTATCCGTCGTTGCGTTTCGAGTCGTTTTTAACGATTTCGACGTCGATAATCCCCTGCGTTGCAAGTTCCTTAACGACGTCGTCAACTTTTTTTCCGGAAAACTCGGGTTTATACACTCATAACCTCGTCTTCTTTCTTCTTTGCG
Organism: uncultured Clostridia bacterium; assembly: GCA_934254835.1. Classification (GTDB taxonomy): domain Bacteria; phylum Bacillota; class Clostridia; order Christensenellales; family CAG-917; genus CAG-349. The sequence goes on from CAKQMI010000006.1 coordinate 37,707, forward strand.
GTTTCCTCGACCTTTTCGATTTCCTTTGCAAGTCGTTTATCGACCTCTTCGAGGAAGTTGGTCAGATCGTCCTCGGTAATCGCACTGTCTTTTTTGAGTTTTTTGAGTTCCTCATTGATGTCGCGACGATGGTTTCTCAAAACGATTTTGGTCTCCTCCGCGCCCTGCTTTATGTCTTTGACGAGTGCGCGACGCCTTTCTTCGGTGACCTCGGGGAAAACAAGGCGAATTACCGTGCCGTCGTTGTTGGGAGTGATGCCGACGTTGGCGGCAAGGATTGCTTTTTCAACGTTTTTCAGCGCGCTTTTGTCCCACACCGAAACGACGAGTACGCGCGCCTCGGCGATGGTCACGTTCGCCATCTGATTGAGGGGCGTCATCGTGCCGTAATATTCAACCTCGACCTTGTCCAAAATGTGGGGGTTGGCGCGACCTGCGCGGATACCCTGCAACTCGGTCCTGTAATTTTCATAAGTTTTAAGATTTTCTTCGTCGAAAGTTTCAAACAAAAAATCGACTTCTTCGATACCGAAAGCCATACTTTCCTCCGTAATGCATTTATAGTAATAATATTATATCATATTGAAATAACTAATTGCAAGTATAATAAAAAAATAAGTTGCGTCCAAAGTCGCATTTTAATTTTGCATTAAAAAAACGTTGTGCGAAAATCCACCAAAAATTTACATAATTCGTTTTTTCAAAAAATACAAAAAACGCACCGAAACAGTGCGTTTTTGCCGTTTTTTATTGGTTTTTTATCAAAAATTACTCGATAATCGTACCGATTTTTTGCCCCGTCGAAGCCTTGTAAATGCTGTCTTTTTCGCTGAGCGCGAACGTGACGATGGGGATATGGTTTTCCATACAAAGAGATACAGCCGTCGTGTCCATAACTTGCAAACCGTCCTTGATGACGTCCAAGTATCCGATGCTGTCGTATTTTTTGGCGTCGGGATGAGTTTTGGGATCGCTGTCGTAAACGCCGTCGATGTTTTTCGCCTGCAAAAGTACGTCCGCCTGAATTTCGGCAGCCCTCAAAGCCGCGCCCGTGTCGGTGCTGAAATACGGGTTGCCCGTACCGCACGCCATGATGACGACGCGTCCTTTTTCAAGGTGACGGATTGCACGACGAAGGATATACGGCTCGGCTACTCTCGGCATTTCGATGGCGGTCATAACGCGCGTGGGCACGCCTGCGCGCTCAAGAGCGTCTTGCATTGCCAAAGAGTTGATGACCGTTGCGAGCATACCCATGTGGTCGGCAGTCGTTCTGTCCATTTCCGCGCCCTGACGACCGCGCCAGAAGTTGCCACCGCCGATGATGATGCCGATTTGGATACCCATATTTCTGACTTTTTTGATTTGCTCGACGACGCCCGCGATAACGTTGTTGTTCAGACCGAACCCGTTTTCGCCCGCAAGTGCTTCGCCACTGATTTTAATAACGACTCTTGTATATTTGCTGTCCATAAAAACTCCTTGTACGTTTCAAAAAAAAGGACGCAAAAGCGTCCTTAAATTAAAAGGTATTAACCGTTTTGTTGCATTTTTGCAAGATTTTCGCTGATTTCACCGAGGTAATCGTCTTTTCTCTTTTCGATACCTTCGCCCATTTCGTAGCGTACAAAGCGACGAATTGCAACTTTTTCACCGACTTTTGCGGTAATTTCAGTCTGATATTGTTTGATGGTCTTGCCGGGATCTTTGAAGAAGTCTTGCTCGAGAAGGCAAACTTCTTTGTAGTATTTTTGAATACGACCGTCAACCATCTTTTCGATGATGTTGAGGGGCTTCGGCTTAGGCTCGGCAAGAGCTTGGTTTTTGTAAATTTCACGTTCGATTTCCACTGCTTTTGCATCGAGGTCTTCGATTGCGACGCAGGTCGGTTTCATCGAAGCGATTTGCAAAGCGACGTCGTGTGCGAAGTTTTTGAAATCGTCGCTTTTGGCAACGAAGTCGGTCTCGCAGTTGACCTCGACGAGAACGCCGATTTTACCGCCCATGTGGATATAACTTTCAACAATGCCTTCTGCCGCAACGCGTCCTGCTTTTTTGGCAGCGGTTGCCGCGCCCTTTTCACGAAGAATGGTAACGGCTTTGTCCATATCGCCGTCTGCTTCGGTCAGAGCCTTTTTGCAATCCATCATACCTGCGCCTGTGCGAGCGCGCAAGTCCATAACGTCTTTACTGGTGAATGATGCCATTTATATTTCCTCCGATTATTTTGCTTCCGCTTCGGCGATTGCCTTGTCAAGCGCTTCTTCTTTGGTCAAAGGAGCGGTTTCGACGACTTCTTCGACGGGTTCGACTTCTTTTACTTCTTCTGCCGCCTCGGCGTTGGCTTCTGCGTGAGCCGCCGCAACTGCGTCAACGCCCTGTTTTGCCTCGATAACGGCGTCAGCCATAAGCGATGCGAAAAGTTTGATTGCGCGGATTGCGTCGTCGTTGCCGGGGATAACGTAATCGACAAGGTCGGGATCACAGTTGGTATCGACGACGCCAACGATAGGAATGTTCAAAAGACGTGCTTCTTTGACGGCGATTTCTTCCTTTTTGAGGTCAACCACGAAAAGTGCGCCGGGAATTTCACGCATGTTTTTGATACCGCCAAGGTTCTTTTCCAGTTGGTCGCGCTCGGCTTTCAGACCGATGACTTCTTTTTTGGGAAGAAGATCGAATTCGCCGACGATTTCCATTTGGTTGAGCCTGTTAAGTCTGTCGATACGGGATTTGATAGTTTTGAAGTTGGTGAGCGTACCGCCAAGCCATCTTTGGTTGATGTAGTACATTCCGCAACGCTCTGCTTCCGATTGGATTGCGTCCTGAGCCTGCTTTTTGGTGCCTACGAAAAGGATGTCTTTGCCCTCTGATGCGACTTGACGAATGAAGGAGTAAGCCTCCTCAACCTTTTCAACCGAGATCTGCAAATCGATAATGTGAATGTCGTTTCTTGCAGCGTAGATGTACTTTGCCATTTTCGGGTTCCAACGCTTTGTTTGGTGACCGAAGTGAACGCCTGCCTCGAGCAGTTGTTTCATTGATGTTACTGCCATAAAAAAATACCTCCGTTTTTTACTCCTCCCCGAAAAGTTCGCGACAAATGAACTTAGTAAGCACGGATTTGTCAACCCTCGGGTGCGGATTTTCTAATGCATTATAGCATAACGGAAATTTCTTGGCAAACGAAATTAAGGCGGTTTTGAAATAATTATAGATAATTATTAAGAATTTATCAAAAAGTTTTTTAGCCTCCGACGTTTTCGACGTGCTCGACGTCCTCGCCCGTAATTGCGATGACGTCAATGCGCAAAGTTTTGTCGTAAAGGCGGTGAATTTGCGCGTATAAGTTGATAAAACGCTTGTATCTGGCGATTTTTGCGGGCGTGACGGTTTCCAGCGCAAAACCGTACGAATAAGTCGTGCGCGACTTAACCTCGATAAAACATACGTCGTCCTCAGGCGATATCGCGATAAGGTCAACTTCGATGCCCATAAGTTTTTCGTTGCGACCTATTATTTTGTAGCCCTTTTTCTTGAGGTACCCTTCGGCAAGACTTTCTCCCCTTATGCCTTCCGCTCTCATTTGTCGTCTCCCACAAAGTTTTTGATAAAAGATTTTCGGTGTATCGGCGTCGCGCCTTTTTCCTTGATTGCGGATATGTGCATTGCGCTTCCGTAGCCTTTGTTGCTTTTGAAACCGTAGTCGGGATAAACCTCGTCCATTTTTTTCATATATTCGTCACGGGTGACCTTGGCAAGTATCGACGCGCAACCTATCGTATAAGACAATGCGTCGCCTTTTATTATCGCGTGCGTTTTATATGGAATATCAAGTTGCACCGCATCGACAAGCACAACGTCGGGTTTGACTTTCAGGTTCATCACCGCTTGGCTCATCGCCTGCTTAGTTGCGTTCAAAATGTTGATTTCGTCAATGACTTCAGGCGATACGCTCACTATCGAGTAGTCAACGGCACTGTCGCAAATGAGCGGAAAAATCTTTTCGCGACGCTTCTCGGTCAGCTTCTTGCTGTCGTCCACACCCTCGACAATTTTCGACAAATCCATAATAACGGCGCATACCGTGACGGGACCTGCCAAAGGTCCGCGCCCCACTTCATCTACACCGCAAATATACTTTGCGCCACGCTCGATATAAAGATTTTCGTAAAACAATTTATCCATAAAAAATCAAACGTTTCCCTGTTTTTTTTTTGCAATTTTCACAAAATTTCCAAAAAAAATGTACCTCGCGAAGGCTTGCAAGATTTCGTTCCCACGAGATTCTCTCGTCGCTTCGCTCCTCAGAATGACAGCAATGAGAGGAAATGTCACACATCGCCCATCGCACTCCTTTGCGTCATTGCGAGCGTAGCGTGGCAATCTCCTGGAAGGGAAACCTTATAAAGGCGATGATACGATGTTTTTGCCCGTCGTCAAAAGCGATGCACCTTCGGCGCGATGTGTGCCTTTGGCACGTTGCGGATTAAAAAGCACCCGTTTAGGTGTTTAAATACAGTTCTCCCAAAACGGCGAGAATTTGAAATAATAATTATCCCAAAATCGTCAGAATTTTGATGAGATTTTGACGTTTCTTGGCAAGTTCTTACGAGGGCGCGTACGCGTCGCAAATCTCGCTCTTGACCAAACAAACTCATTATATTTGTTTGTCTGTCTAATGCTCGTTTGCTCCTTCTCCCCACGGGTACACAGTATCCCGCGGGGGCCCCGATTTTCACGAGTTTTCAAGTTCCGCCGAAAAAGCAGAATATTGCAAACAGCGAGAATTTGATGGATTTTTGACGTTTCTTTCGGGGTTCTGAAAATCCTAGTGTACTGATGCGTACACAAATTTTCAAGTTCCACCGAAAAATCATAATATCGCAAAACGCTGAGATTTTGATGAGATTGTGGTTTTCTCGACGGGTTTTGAAAAATCCTGTCCCACCTAAAAAGCAGAATATTGCAAACAGCGAGAATTTGATGGATTTTTGGGGTTCTTGACAGGTTCTGAAAAATCCAGTGTACTTTTCGTACACGATTTTTCAGGTTCTGCCAAAACGCCATAAAAGGCGCAAATTATCGCTGTTTTGCCGCGAGGTAGGTGTTACGCATAAGCATAGTAACAGTCATCGGTCCCACGCCACCCGGCACAGGAGTGATGAACGAGCAAACGTCCTTGACGCCGTCAAAGTCGACGTCACCGCAAAGTTTGCCGTTTTCGTCGCGGGAAATGCCCACGTCGATGACGATTGCGCCCTCTTTGACCATATCTTTGGTGACGAACCTCGGTCTGCCGATTGCGACGACGAGGATATCCGCGGAGCGGGTGTATTCTTCGATATTTTTCGTTCTGCTGTGGCACACGGTGACGGTGGCGTCGTTTTGCAACAGAAGTTGAATGACGGGACGACCGACGATATTACTGCGTCCCACGACGACAGCGTGTTTTCCCGAAATGCTTTCGCCGGTTGACTTAATAAGCTCGATAACGCCCTGCGGGGTGCAAGGAGCAAGACACGGCGCGCCGATGCTCAACAAGCCGGTCTGGTATGCCGAGAAGCCGTCAACGTCCTTATTGACGTCGATTGACGCAGTGACTTTTTGCGCGTCGATATGCTTAGGAAGCGGTAATTGCACCAAAATTCCGCTGACTTTGTCATCGTTGTTGAGCCTTTGGATTTCGTCCAAAAGTTCCTGTTCCGAAACGTCGTCGGGGAAGCGGATAAGGTAGCTGGTGATGCCCGTTTCTTCGGACGCCTTGACCTTGTTTTTGACGTACAATTCGCTGGCGGGATTGTTGCCGACAAGAATGACGGCAAGTCCGACTTCGACGCCCTGTTCTTTGAGTTGTGTGACCTCTTCCCTTATTTCCTTGCGGAGTTTAAGGGACAATGCTTTTCCATCGATAATTTGCATTATTCCTCCGATATCGCCTTATTGACGCTTGCAAGAACGCCGTTGACGAATGATTTACTTTTTTCTGTCGAATATCTTTTTACAAGTTCCACCGCCTCGTTGATACTGACCGCCGTGGGGACGTCGGGCACGTACTTCATCTCATATACGCTGACGATCATCGCCGCAAGGTCGGGTTTGTAGATGCGGTCGATATTAAAGCCGTTCGAATACTTTGCGATAATGCCCTTGATTTCGTCCAAATGCGTGAAAATGCCGTCGTAAGCGGTGCGGACGTAGGCACGGTCGGCGTCGGTCAGGGACGCGTCCATAAGGTACGCTTCCAGCGTGACGTCGTTTTTGTCTGATGAAAATAATTGTTCAAACGTAAGTTGGAAAAGATGTTCTCGCGCGGTGCTTCTGCTCATAAAAACCTCGTAATTCAAAAACAATTAGCCCGACAAAATTTTGTGGGCTAATTGAAATTTTATGCTTTTTCTTCTTCGGATTTTTCGTCGGCGTCGTCATCGGCGAAGTCGTGCACGATGACGGGTGCTTCGTCGGTCTCTTCAACTATTATGCTGACAACCGACACGTTGACCTGTTCGACCTTGTAGCAAGTCTCTTTTTCGATTGCGTTTTTGATGGCAATCTGGACTTTGCACACGGTGTCGGGTATGTTGAAGCCGTACAGAATATTCAGATAGATATCGATATCGACGACGTTGTTGTCTTTGACGTAGGCGTGAACGTCGTTGTCTTTTATCACGCGGGACTTTTCGGGTGTTTTCCCCAAAAGCTCCGCCCCCTCGATTTCAGCGGCGGCGCGTGACGCGATGTCCGCAATGATTTCGGCATAGACTTCCTTATTCGATTTCACTGACTTCAATTTTGCCATACTATCCTCCAAATTACGGACATTATAGCATATTTTTTTACCTTGTACAAGCAATTATGCGTGCGTTTTGGGCACTTTTTATCAGTATTGACAAACGATTACGTCGTTGGCGGTGTAGTTAGTTTCGCTTGTCACGACGCTCAGAATCTGTGCGACTTCCTGCGCTTCCAAATTGTCGTCGGCGACCACGACGGTGCAGTTCTTCTCGGACAGCGTCACGATAACGTCACGGAATCCTCGCGATTTAATAAGTCGCTCCAACAAAAGTTCGTTTTCCATTTGCTTGCATACGCCCTGTTTTTGCGTTTCGGCGGCGGACTTTGCAGATGCGCTCGCGCTCTCGGACGAAATTATCGCGTCCAAATAATCGATGAGTTCCTGACGGCTCGTTTCTCGGGACGAACGAAAACTTTTGAAAGTCTCGGTGACGGTAGGCTCGTCGGTTTTTCCGCTGACAAGTTCTTGCTGTTTTGAAAGTTTTGTGTTCAACCATACGTTCAGCACCGCCGACACCACGAGAAGCACCGTCATAATCGACAATACCGCAATTTTCTTTTTGTTGTTTTTCATATAAACCCTCCATTTAATTCATTATGAAAATTTCAATTATTTTTTCGTTTACGTTCAGGGCTGTTGCCACGGCTTTTAATATGTTCAGCCTGACCGCAACGTCCTTCGCACCCTCCGCCACGACGATGACGCCGGTGATTTTGGGCGCGATCGTCTTTTCGACAAGCGGTTTTTTGTCTTCACCGAACACCGCGCTCGTTTTTTCCTCGGTGACGGTGGTTGTAAGGTTCGCTCCGCCCGAGTCGTCGGTGCGCGTCGTCGAATTTGTCGTTTTGTCAAAGACGAAAACCGTTTCTTCGTTGCCGTCGTAGCCGATATAAACCTCGACTTTCCCCGCGCCTTTTATCTTTGATAAAACCTTTGCAAGTCTTTCTTCGTCCGATACCGTCGATAAGACCGTCGTTCCCGCATCGCCTTTGTCCGCCTGCTTCTTTCTCGCCTCGCGCACGACGCCGTACAACAAAAGAATTATCGCAATTAAAACTATGCAAATTATCACTTCGATATTCTTCACGCTTTTCAATTTTTGGACAAAAGACTTTATCGGTTTCTTTTTTTCTTTTTCGTCGTTATCGTTCATAAAAAATCCTCAACTTGTTTTCGGGGAGCCTCAAATACGCCGACAGGTCGCTTCTCAACACCCCGATATCAATATTATTCAACTTGTCCCGCTCTGATGACTTTAAGGACAAAATAACGTTTACGTAGTCAATTTCCGACGAATTTTCGCTTTTTACGACGAATTTTACGCGGGCAGTGACGCCCTTTTCTTTCAGAAATTTTTCGGCGTTTCTTTCTTGGGTTTTATAGGCGTTCGTCGTCAATCCCTGCAAAAAAGTTTCGTCGATTTCAAGATTGTTTTCGACAAAAAGTGTATTCGGAAATCCCGAAAAATCGCTTTTCAGAAGTTTAGGAAGCGGTGATACGATAACGTACAACGTTATTAGCGCGAAAATTCCTTTGATATACTTCCTCGTTTGACCGTTCGGAAGAAGTAGCGCGGACAGCGTAGACAGCGCGATAATCCCCGCGATTGACAAAAGCCACCCGCGCATATCACACCCCGTACGACAACGCCGTGCCCGCCGTCAGCACAAGCGCGAAAAAGGAAAACGTCGCCCCTGCGATTACCGCAATCAGCAACCCCGCGCATTTCGACACTTTCGTCAGGACGTTGGAAATTCCGCTCACCCCCAACGGCTCCACAATCCCCGCCGAGAATCGCAAAATCAGGTCGAACGCAATAAGTTTTGCAAGGGGCGCGATTACAACGGACAACAGTATCAAAAGTCCCGTCACCCCGACGGCGTTTTTCACAAGGACGCACCCAAGCATCACCACGTCGAAACCGTCGGACACGTACGAGCCGATTATGGGGACGTAGCCTTTGACGCCGAACTTCATTGCGTTTATCATCACGCCGTCCGACGTTTTACCGACGACACCGCCTATCATAAGATAGGCGAAAAACGCCGAAAACACGGTTTTTAATATCACGCTTCCCGCCTTTTTGAAAAAGTCCGCCATTTTGTCAAGCCTCACGGCGTTCGATACGTTCCCCACGGCATAAAGAAGAACGGACGTCGTATAGCACGGCAACACGAACGACTTCAATACCTTTGTCACCCCCAGAGAAAACACCCCGACAAGCGGTTTCAAAAATCCGACTCCGCTCACTCCCCCAAGCGCGGTCATAAGCGTCAGTAGCACGGGAAAAAGCACCGCCGACAACTTTTCAACCCTCGCGACGGTTAAAACGGTCAGCGTCAGCATGTCGGAAGCCTCGGAAACGATAATCGTCAGAATCGCCGAAAAGCACGCAAAGTCCACGATTTCCGACGTGCTTTCGTTCAAAAATCCGCTATTGAGCCCTTTCAGCATACCCGCCATCACCGAGATAACGACAACGGTGATTATCGACGGCAAAAAGTCCAGCGCACCCAAAAATATATCTTTGAAAATCTTGCCGATAAAATCCTGAAACGATAAATCGACTTTCCCGTCGATAAGGCTTTTTAGCGTGCTTTCAAAATCTTTATTGAAAAAACCTTTTTCGTCGTTTGAAAGTCCGTCATAATATTTTTCAAGGTCGCCCGCGTCAAGTTTTTCAAGGACGCTCTCGACGCCGTCCGATAAGGATTTTTCGTCATCGTCTTGTTTTGCAAGTGCAACACTTTTCGTCTTAAAAATGACGAAAAACACAAAAAATATCGATATTATCGCAAGAATTTTTTTGATTTTTGTTTTCATAAGGCAAGTTTGTCCACCACGTTTACAAACGCTTCGACGACGGGCACGGCAAGAAGAAATATCGCGATTTTCCCGGATAGTTGCAGTTTTTTGCCGACGCTCCCAGCGCCGTAGTCCTCGCAAATTCCCGCCGAGAATTCGGTCAGATACCCAACCCCGACAATCTTCAACATTGCTTTATACAATGCGGTCGGTATCCCCGTTTTTTCGACGATAAGCGAAAACTTTTCCAAAACCTCCGCCATACCCTTTGCAATCATAATAAGGATCACGAGTCCCGTCGCCATCACCACGAAAACCGAAAATTCCGACTTCGCCGACTTCACAAACCCCGCCGTAATTACTCCGAGAATACCGACGCCCACGATTTTGAAAATATCCATCATTTCAGCCCGAAAAGTTGCTTGACGGTGTCCATAACGCCCGACAGCATATCGACAACCATCATCAGCACCACGACGATGCCGACGATAGTCACGAAAGTCCCGATTTCGTCCTTGTCGCTTTTTTTAAGGATTATGTTTACGATTGCGGTGAGCATTCCCACCCCTGCGATTTTTAATATTATTTCAATCCCCATATCACACCACGATAAGCATCAGCGTCACGCCCAAGATGACGAACAACTTATAATACATTTCACCTTTTTTATTGAGTTCGGTTGCGCATTTACGCTTTTTTTCTTCAAAAACGTCCAAAAATCGCGCGGTATTTGTAATTTCGTTTTCGAGGTTGCTTTTGCCGACGGCGTATAAAAAAGTCGCGACGTCCAAATTATCCTTTGCTTTTATCAGCGGATTTTTTATTGTCGAAAGCACTTCGTCAACGTTTTTATATCCCGCGCTTTGCAAAGATATAAACTTTTTGAGCGCGTCCGAAAACGCCCCTTTCGTGACGCCGACAAACGTATTTATCACGTCGGACAGCGGGGTTTTCAGGGACGATATTTCCCGCTTATATAAGTTCAAAAACTCGACGGCGTCCGAAAAATACAAATAGCGCACCTTGAAAATTCGCTTTATCGAAAGCCCCGTAAGGCTCGACGCAACCATCAAAAGCGCGCCTCCCAAAACACTCAACATTCGACGATTTCCTTCACTTCCCCGACAAAGTTCTTTTTTGACAGCACGACGGTAACGTCCATCGCCTTTTGCAGTTTTTCATAGACGGTGTTTTTTAGGTCGGAAATTTCGTTTGCGTGCAGTGACACCGCAACTTTCACACCCGCGCGCATTGCGTCCAAAATTACATTGACTTCGTCCGCGCCGTAGATTTCGTCGGTGACGATGACGTCGGGGTTCATACTTCTTATGACGCTTTCGTACGCGCTCATTTTCCTGATGCCGGTGACGACGTCGGCGCAAGTCCCCGTGTCCAGTCCCGCCACGCCGTTGACCGCCCCCGCAATCTCTCGTCTTTCATCGATGACAACGACGTTGAACAGTGCGTTCGACGCCACGCGCGTGATTTCGCGAAGGAGCGTAGTCTTCCCGCCCGACGGCGGAGCAATTACCAAAAGGTTTCTGAATTCGCCGTTTTTTATCACTTTTTTTATGATTTCGTCGGCTTTCCCTTTGATTTCTGTCGGAATACGAATGACCAGCGACGTCGGATATTTCAGATTATATACAACGTCTTTGTCGCTGACGCCCTCGCCGGCAACGCCAATTCTTATCCCTCCCGCAAAGCTAATAAATCCTTTCGTTAGGTTGTCCGCAACCGAGTACATCGAATACCCGCTCGCCTTTCCCAAGACGTAGTCGATGTCCGCCGTCGTCACGATATACGGCGTTTTTTCGCCTGCAAAGTATTTTTTCTTTCCGTCGTAAAACAATAAAGGCTGTCCCACGCGCATGCGAATTTCCTTGACCTCTTGATTTAGAAGCGGATAAATCGTCACGGGCAGGAGCGAATAAAGATTGTCCATACTTAAAAGTATGCAAAAAAAGTCCCTGCAATTACGCAGAGACTTAAAAATACATTTTTCGCGCTGATATTCGGTTGTTAGTCGATTAGTCGCAGACGTGATCGTCGACTTCTTGTTGGATTTTTGCCATAAAATCTTCCAGTTTCATCGTGCCGAGGTCGCCTTCTTTTCTGCTTCTCACGGACACGACGTTGTCCGACGCTTCCTTGTCGCCGATGATGAGCATATAAGGAATTTTTTCAAGTTGCGCTTCGCGGATCTTATATCCGACCTTTTCGTTTCTGACGTCGGTTTCGGCGCGAAATCCGCGTTTGAACAGCGTGCGACGGACTTCTTCGGCAACGGGTGCGGTACGGTCGGTGAGGCTCAATACCCTGACCTGTTCGGGAGCGAGCCACGTCGGCATTGCGCCCGCGTACTTTTCAAGGAGCAACGCAATCGTGCGCTCGTAGCAACCCATCGACGTGCGGTGAATGATATAAGGACGCGCCTTCTCGCCGTTTTCGTCGATATAGTACATATCGAAACGCTCGGCAAGGAACATATCCACCTGAATCGTGACGAGGGTGTCTTCCTTTCCGTGCACGTTTTTGATTTGTATGTCGAGTTTCGGACCATAGAATGCCGCCTCGTCGATAGCCTCGAAATAAGGCACGTTCAAGTCGTCCAGAATACGCTTCATCTCGCCCTCGGCGTACGCCCACTGCTTGGGATCGTTGATATATTTGTTTTCGGGGTTTTTGGGATCCCAACGCGAGAAACGATAGGACACGTCTTTGTCCAAGCCAACGCATTTCAAGCAATACCTCGCAAGTTCCAAACAACCCTTGAATTCCGCCTCGAGTTGCGACGGCGTGCACATAAGGTGTCCTTCGGAAATGGTAAATTGCCTTACTCTGATAAGTCCGTGCATCTCGCCGGAGTTTTCGTTGCGGAAAAGCGTGGAAGTCTCGCCGTAACGCTTCGGCAGGTCGCGATAAGACTTCATTCCGTTTTTATAGATTTCGTACTGGAACGGGCAGGTCATCGGACGCAACGCAAACACTTCGCCCTCGGCATCGGGATCTCCGAAAATGAACATTCCGTCGCGATAGTGGTCCCAGTGTCCGCTGATTTGATAAAGTTCGCGCTTTGCCATATACGGGGTTTTCGTCAGCAAATATCCGCGTTCCGCCTCGGTGTCTTCGACAAACCTATTGAGGATTTGGAAAAGTTTTGCGCCCTTCGGCATAAGCAACGGCAAGCCTTGTCCGATTGTGTCGCAGGTCATAAAGTAGCCAAGTTCGCGTCCGATTTTGTTGTGGTCGCGTTTTTTGGCTTCCTCGACGGCGGTAAGATAGGCTTCCATATCGGCTTTTTTGTCGAAAGCGGTGCCGTAAATTCTGGACAGCATCTTGTTGTGCTCGTTGCCTTTCCAGTAAGCGCCCGTCAACGACGTCAGTTTGAACGCCTTGATTTTTCCGGTGGACGGAAGGTGCGGTCCGGTGCAGAGATCGACGTAGTCGCCTTGCTTATAAAAACTGATTTCTTCGCTTTCGGGCAGTTCCTCGATAAGTTGGATTTTATAAATCTCGCCCTTGCTTTTCATAAGTTCGAGGGCTTCTTTTCGTGGCAACACAAAACGAGTGATGGGCAGGTTCGCCTTGATGATTTTGTGCATTTCGGCTTCGATTTTGTCAAAGTCGTCCTGCGTGATTGGCGTTTTGAAGTCGAAGTCGTAATAAAACCCGTTTTCAATCGACGGTCCGATTGCAAGTTTGACGGTGGGATAAATGTTTTTCACGGCTTGCGCGAGAATGTGCGACGCGGTATGACGATAGACTTTTTTGCCCTCGTTGTCCTGGAACGTCAGCACCTCGAACGTGCAATCGTTTTCGACAAGTGCGGTCAAATCTCTTTCAACGCCGTCGATTTTCACGGCGACCGCATTTCTTGCCAAGCCTTCGCTGATTTGCTTTGTGGCGTCCAAATAAGTCACGCCGTTTTCGACCTCCAAAATACTGCCGTCTTTCAAAGTAAGTTTTGCCATATATATACCTCTTTTTGAGTAAAATTGCGTTTTTTTCGGATATAATAAAAAAATCCTTAGGGAAAAATGTAATTTCCTTAAGGACGATAATACTACCGCGGTTCCACCTTAATTGCAGAAAAACTGCCTCTTTATATTCTGTTTTCGCGCTGACGGTGGTACCCTTATAACCTTCTTTATTGCCTTGCACCAAACGGCAACTCTCTGAAAAGCCGACTATAAAGACGTGTCCGTTGCGGCGGATCTTATCCGAACGTAAGGTAATTATATATTCGCTTTTTTATAAAGTCAAGGGTTTTATCTCATTTTTACGCGCACGACGTGGCGAAGCGCTTTGACCGTCTCGCTTGCGACGTCGCAGTTGAGCGTGACTTTGGTCGCCGACAGCGAAATAACCGTGCCGATAATGTCAAAGTCGTCCACGCCGAACAGCCTTTTTACCTTTATTTCCTTTCCGCTTTCCGCCGTCTTGAATACGGGACGCTCCGACCGCTCGAGGACAAGTTCCAACGGCTTTACCGTTTTCGTCGCGCTGATATAGTTGATGACGTTGTATATGTCTTGTTCGTCGGTGCCGACCTCGAAAAGTCGCGCGCACATCTCGGCAACCTCTTTCCAACTCGCCCTCAACGGCTTCAATCGAAATCGATATATTGCGTCCACGTCGTAGCTTGCCATCTCGCGAAGCACCCGCGTCACAAAGGCTTTTTCAAGGTCATAATCAAGATATATAAGTGTCGAAATGAGCGTCGCCACCGGATAATCCAACTTTCCGTATTTCAGATTTTTCGTGTAATACGCAAGTTTGTACCTCGTCAATATAAAGTCCGACAGAAAGTTTTCGATTTTGTCACGGATCTCGTCGGCGTACTCGCAGAGCCCCGCCATATAAATAAACTTCCTGCTTTTGCTCTCCTCAACCGCACACGACAATTCCTTTATGCCCTCGACGCCCGCCAGCAATTCCAAAAAACTTTCATCGTCGCCCTTTTCGATACTCACTACGTTTGACCACATAGCATTAGTTTATGCAGTAGCTCCAAAATTATTAAGTTAAAACGGCATAATTTTGCGACCTTATTGCGTTTTGCCGAAACCGGAAAAATCGTGTACGCTAAGTTTATCGGATTTTTCAGAACCCGCATAAGAACCCCGAAGTTTTATCAAAATTCTGCCGTTTTACAGAGAGTTAAATATTTGCTATTGCAAGAAATATACTTGTTTGGTCAAAAGAGAAATTTTCGACAAGGTAGAACGCTACCGCAAAAATTGTCAATCGTGCCAGCCTCTCGCGCGTGTGCGTAATCCAAATAATACACCGCAAAATTTTTCCGAAAAAATAAGTAAAAGATTTGACATCAAACGGTAATTATGCTATATTACATCTTGCTTGCGGTCGTGGCGGAACAGGCAGACGCGTA
>CAKQMI010000007.1 GCA_934254835.1 uncultured Clostridia bacterium
GGATTGTAGCTCAGTTGGTTAGAGCACGCGCCTGATAAGCGCGAGGTCGGTAGTTCGAGCCTACTCAATCCCACCAACACCATCGCACGAGCGATGGTGTTTTTTTATGCCTTTTGGCGTTGTGCTGGCACATAAGACAAAAAAGGCATAAAAAAACAAAACCGCATAGCGGTGTTGGTGGGATTGAGCCGACTTGTACTGATGACCGATGCGCTTACACGAGCAAACGCGAGTATAAGTGCATGAGGCTGGCGCTTTGCGGTTGTTTATGGCAGGACCATTGATATGTTTTCCTTTGCTTGAGATAACGTCAGAAATAACTCTCAGTCTATCATTGACTTGCTTTATTAATTATAATACAATTAATAAGAGGTAAATTATGAAAAAGAAGATTTTTATTGTTGCCCTATTTTTGGTTTTTTCGATATCCGCAATATTATTATGCGCCTGCAAGAATGATTCCAAAGACGATGATGTCCCAAAAATTATCGACGCCTCCAGGGAATACCAAAAACAAACGTTGAGCGATGAACAAAAAAACATAGCCGAAAAAGTGATTATCAAAGGCTACTATACATCCGGCGACTACAAAATCGTGAATGTCGTATCGAACGAAGGATATGCGGGCGACGTCGAATTGCTGGTTTTATTGAACGGGACAACCGTCGAGAAAATCATGGGCATTAACATCAAAGAAACAGCCGATTACGGTGCAAAATGTTTTAAGGACGTGTTTTTGTCTCAGTTTTACAACAGGGATTTGAAAACGATGGAACCTTTGCTTGAAAAGGAAGATCCGTATTCTCCTGGCGACATCATTATTGTCACGCATGCCACCAAAACATCGCGAGCAGTCATCAAAGCGATGAACGCGACAGCGTTATTTATACAGTCGCTATAAAAAAAGATGGAGTTATTCCATCTCTTTTTTTATTTCCGAAAAATCGTTTTTAGGGAAATCAACGTTCCATCGATTTGCCAAAAATTTTAGTTCTTTTTCGAACTCAAAAGACAGCATTTCACTGTGCGGAACTGACACCGTTAACGTATTTATAAAGGACTTTTTGACGGATAATTTGACGTCATACAACATTGCAAACGCCATTATTTTTGCCAGCCAACACTCGATTGTACCTTGTGCGGTTTCCTCAAAATCAACCCTGAAAATTGCTTCGTCTTTAATTATATAGTTTCTGAAATTTTCGTCATTCGGAATGCGGTCACACAGAATTTTTCTTAATCCCAAAACGGTTTTCCCCAAGGACATTGCAAGTTTAATTGCACTTTCCTCATCTGCGACAAGATATTTGTCCAGCAACAACTCGCCGTTTATGTATTCAATTGTGAGCTTTAATCCCTCTTTTTTGATAATTCGCGGTGAAAAGTTGCCGTCCAACGCTTGCAAAACGTTAAACTCGGTTTCCATATTTACGCTCGAGCGAAATTCTTTGACAACGCAATCATCTTTCAGATAAACCGTGTTTTTTTTGCTTTTGAAATATTTCATTATTCTTCCGATTTAAACTTTATTTCTATTGTCGCGCCTTTTCTATATCCGTTCAGTTCTTTTACAATCCCCATAATTTCGTTTTTCAACAGTG
Organism: uncultured Clostridia bacterium; assembly: GCA_934254835.1. Lineage (GTDB taxonomy): Bacteria > Bacillota > Clostridia > Christensenellales > CAG-917 > CAG-349. The sequence continues at coordinate 1,602 of CAKQMI010000007.1, forward strand.
CCCTCACGAACGGCACCATTATCATATCTTCGCCATTGACCTTAAGCGAAATCGAACCGTCGTATATCATGCAGTTTTCGATTTTTTCTTCGCCACGCAAAACCTTGGACAAAAACGTTCTGCAATCGCTTCCGCATTTTTTGCAACACTTTGGCTTTACGTCGTACATTAATGGCGGAGTCTTTTCAACGATCAGATCCACCAACTCTTTAGTGTTTTCCACGCCGTTGATAATCGGCAATCCGTTGTAGTGCCCGTCGTGCGTGTTGGCGTATCTTCCGCTGACTGCAATAGTAAGCGGAGAAATGTCAGGCTGTTCGTCTTCCTTTGCCACGGCGATATTTGGGACAACCGCATCTCTGACACCCTCCAACACCACGAAATCTTGGCTGTAATGCGACAAAATCTCATAGATGGGAAGATATCCTTTGTGCAGAATATCCGTTTCTTGGTGGGAACGTGCCGTGACGGTGTCAGCACCCGCTTGACTGTGCCTCCACGTATTAGTACCCTCTTTGTCAATTTTAAACTCATCGTTGTGTATTTCTTTTACAGAGCCTACCGAGTAGCCTCTTTTTACCAACTCTTCGATGACGTTTTCGATGACTGTGGTTTTTCCACTTCCTGTTAAACCCGTTACGGAAAATGCTTTCATACTTCCTCCTAAAACGATACTAAACCGCCAAATATATACATGCACGCCAAAAAGCCTGCCGACAATAGCAAAGACAATACAAAGACAAACCAATCGAAAGGCGTCAATTTTAGCTCTCTTAACATAGTTCTTTTTTTGACCGCCCTGAATCCTTTGCTTTCAATACTTTTGGACAATTCGGCGCTTTTGACAATTGCCCCCGAGATCGTCGGTGAAATCAAGTAACTGTATATGTTGATTTTTTTGATGATACTCAATTTTTTCACGTCGATTCCGCGCATTGCAATGGCGTTTAATCTATCCTGAAATTCCTGTTTGAACAGCGGGATATTTTTCAGTGCGATGCCCGTCATAAACGCCAGTTCGTACGGCATATGCATTTTTACGAGCCCGTCGGTCATTTCTCTGCCGTCGGCGCTTGTTGCGATAACGCCTGCAAGGACTATTATTGTCATTCTCAAAAAAAACTCCGTTGCGTATCTCAAACCGACGGTTGTCAACAAATTGACGTCGTTCACGCGGATGAGTGCCGTTCCTCCTTTAATGGTCAAGCTTTGGACGACGGTAATAAAAACAAGCAGTCCCAAAAAAGCTTTTATCCTTTTCAATGCGGACACAATGTCGGTTTTCAAGAGGATATTGACAATAAGTGCAACAAGTGCGACAATCGCAAGATACGCAACGTCTTTTGCCAACACCGCAAGTGTGGTTAGCAAGACGATAATCAACAGTTTTATACGAGGATCAACTTTCACGAATTTTTCCTCCTTCCAACTTAAGTATCGTCGGATTGTCCAGTTTGTCCAGCAAATCTTCATCGTGGGTGATGATTATCGCCCCTCCGCCGTTTTCGACAAACTTATTTATAAAACCCGCAATGTACTCCCTTCCGACGTTATCGATTGACGACGTAGGCTCGTCCAAAATAATAAAATCGATTTCTCTGCTCATTATCGTTGCCAACGCCAGCCGTTGTTTTTCCCCGCCCGACAAAGAAAGCGGATATCTTTCTTCCTTCCCCTGCAGGTTAAACTCGCAAATCAACGCCTGAATTTTTGTTTTGACCTCGTCGGTGCACTGTTTTTTCAGTTCAAACGGAAACGACAGCTCTTCCAAAACCGACGAAGCAAACAACTGATAATCGGGATTTTGGAACAGATAACCTATTTTTTCGGCACGTTTTCCGGGGCGCATTTTTTTTGCATTACGACCGTCGATGAAAACATCGCCTTTTTTTAATTTTACAAGTCCCAAAATAACTTTCCCCAGCGTTGTTTTACCGGCGCCGTTCTTGCCGATGAGCGCATACGTTTTATTCGATGCAAAGGTGTACGAAACGTCGTCCAAGACGATGGGCGATTTTTTTGAATATGAGAAAGTAAGGTTATTGACTGATATTTCCATAATCCTTACCTCGGACAAGTTCAATGGTTTTGGTGGCGATTTCCAAATCTTTGGCACTGTGCGAAACCATAATCACAATGCCACCGTTTTTGGCGTGCTCCGACAAAATATGTCTGACCAAATCTTTTTTATCAATATCGATTCTTGCCGTGATTTCGTCGACAACTAAAATTTTTGGTTTTTGCGTCAACACCGACGCAATTGCAACCAACTGTTTTTCACCGCCCGACAGCGCATTTGTCTTGGAATTTCTCAACCCGACAATGTCACACGCATTCATGGCGAAATCGATTCGGCTTATTATTTCTTCTCTTTTTGTCCCCATATTTTCGGGTGCAAACGCCAACTCCTCGATGACCAACGGAGAGAACAACTGATTATCGGGGTTTTGAAAAACGATGCCTATATTCTGCGTTCTTTCAAGAACGCTCATGTTTTTTATATCCTTGTCGTCAATAAGGACTTGCCCTTTGTATTTTACATTTTCCGCGTCCGAATTTAGCAAGTTGCACAAACACAGGCAAAGAGAGGTCTTTCCGCATCCGTTGTCGCCTTTTATTGCCAGTATATCGCCGTCTTCACAAGAAAACGAAAGGTTTTTAAAAATGAGGTCGTTGCCGTATTTCAAAGACAATCCTTTTGCAAAGAGCGTCATTCGACTTTTACCTCCGTCAACAATTTGCAACGGTGTTGTGAAAACCTGTCCGCCTTCCGAATTACGACAAACGGACCACCATCCTCTGCTTTTTTTGTGTAAGCAAGCGCGTCAATGCCGACATTGAACGGCACGCCCTCAACCTTAAACGCAATATAAACGTTGTCGTCTTTCAAGACGTCATCGACACTGTATATTTTATTTATCCCGTCTCCCCCGAAAAAACTGATGTGGTGAGCGTAGGTCAAATCTATCTTCAGGGCTTTAAGGACGGCTTTCAATTCCACGCCGACGTACGTCTTCTCAACCCCGTCCGAACTACTTGTGTCGTACATAGCCTTAAATTCGATTTCCTTTACCTCGGGCAATGCCAGCAAATCTTCGAGCGTAAATGCACCGATTTCTTTGTTAAACGCCGTGAATTTGATTTTTTCCTCTTTATAAAGATTTCTATTTGTTTTGTTATGTTTCAAATAGAGTGGCAGAAAAATCGCAAACGCAACGGTAAGCACACAGACGATTACAATCGCAATAATATTCACTTTTGATAACTTTTTCGTTGCCATATTACTTTTCATAAATAAAGTAAGGGATATACATATCGAGGTTGGTAAACGAGCCGTGTTTTCCCTGCGGATTATTCCGGGAGTCGTAAACGGTGTTGTGACCGTGATCGGATACAATAATTATTGTACCATTAAATTGAGCAATAAGCGAGTTGATATAATAATCGATTTCGACGCATTTGGTTTTTGCCGATTCCGACAAGGGACCGTTACGGTGGTTTTCGTCATCGATTTTGTGAAAATGAACAAATATCAAATCTTTGTCTTGACTGATGGCTTTCACGGCGTTTTCGTACGTTATTCTGTCCGTCAGTCCGTAAGTTGCGCCGACGCTTGTAATAATCAAGTTGCCACTTCCTTCCAAATACGCCACCGACTTCCCTTGTGACGTTGCGTATTCAAAAATATCCGTGGCGTTCGGTTTCAAAATCGAGCGCATTTGATTTTCGTCAAAATGAACCCCCGTTTGATAGGGCGATTTCCCTGTGACAATCGTCGCAAGCGCAACGGGAGAAATTGCCCTGTTAACGGACAACGAAACGCCACTGGCTTTGTCAAACGACAAAACGGACAAATCGTCACCAAACGCTTTGCTTTGTTCCAAGGAAAATCCGTCGGGCAGGATAAACATAACTTTTTTGTTATTGTCCACGCAATCTTTCATTTTTTCATAAAAATCCATCAGCGTGACGTCGGTGCCCGACGCAAATCCATAAACGGGTTTTTCGTCCAAAATCAAACTGCCCTGCTTCCAAGACAGCAATTTATCGTCAACGTTTTTTTGCATGTCGTAGTCCTTAAAGTACGCGACGATTTTGTCAGCGACAAGAAATTCGCTTGTTTTTGTTGCAATTTGTTTATATTCGTTGGTGTCGTCGATTTGTGAATACAACTTCATTTTGGCGGTGCCTCTTCCCATTTCCAAAGTACTGTCCATGGTCAAAATTTTGACGCCTTTTTTTGTATCGATTTTGGAAACAACGGTGATTTCGGAAATGTTGTCAATGCGGTATTTTCCGTCGGCGGACGTTGAAATCGACGTCCCGTCCAGTTCCCGAGCGGTCAGCAATGTGCTGTTTCCGAACACGGGCGTTATCAAAACGTCAAAGTCGTCGGACAACGGCGTCACCTTTTTAAGAATGCTTTTCAGCGGTACGTTTTGCGTGTTAAAAGCATTCAAATCGACAAATGCAACGCCGTTTTCGATGTCGCCGTCAATGCAGACGTTTATCGGCGTGCGATTGTTTTTGTCGCAAGACCAAAGGAGGAGCGCGAAAGCAACGATCAATATCATCAAAAGTATATTTTTACTTTTCTTCATCGTTCGTCTCCTCATTTTGAATTTTATCTATTTCATCTGCTTTCTCTTTTTCAATAATTGATTCAGAAGGATTTTCGAAGTAATCGTCGTCAAAATCATCAAACTCCTTTTGAGTTTTGTGCTTTGACATATTTTTCTTGACGTTGTTCAATCTGCCCGACTTTACAACTTTCACAAATGTAAAGTACGCCAGCAGTCCACCGAATGCGCCCGACAACGACGCCGCCAACAACGTGAATAGCAACGGATAAAGGCTCATTCTGAAAAATAACAAGTTACTGCCAAACGTACCCGCAACGTTGGCAAGAATTACCGAAAATATAAAATGCAAGACGTTGTATCCGTCTTTTGGGATATAAATAAAAACCAGCTCGACAAGAATTGCCGGCACTAAATACGTCAATAACGACCAAACACCGTGACTTCCGGGCAGTCCGGTTGTTATGACCACTATTGTTTGAACAAGGGCTATGAAAAATGCCGAGCCCCTTTTCCCCACAAGCACGATCGCCAGCGGAAGCCACAACATATAAAACCCGCCGGCGAGCGCACCTCCCGGGATGCCAAGCGGGCCCGTTATCAATCTGACAAGCGTGCCCACCAAGGTTTTAAAAGCTATGCTAACGGCTGTTAGCATAGCTAATAAAACTAAATCAAATACGTCAAATGACTTAAGTCCTTTGGCCTTGCATTGACGCTCTTTACCCTTCATTACGCTACGTTCTTATAAAGGACAAGTTTCGTGACTTTCTTTGAGTTGTTTCGATAAGTTCCGTCCACGTCATCAAACGTCGATACGACTTTTGAAGCATTGTTTTTGGAATCGTTTGTGATGATTATTGTCTGTTCCGCGTTGTTAATATCATCTTTTGTATAGGAACGAGCAAGCACGTTTGTCGTTTCGTTGTCATCCGAGCATACCCAACCGATGAAGTCATATTTTGTGGAATCGATAATCGCTTGCAAAACACCTTCTGTTTGTCCGTCTTTTGCCTTTTTTCTGAACTTCAACGCGTCAAGAAGTTCTTTCAATTCATACCCCGTAAGCATTTCGGTGGTGTCTTTCTTGGTTTTTATAACACTTTCCAGAATGGATTTTCCAAGATCAAGATCTTCTGTTCCGCCGGCTTTATTATCAATTTTTGTAAACGTATTTGCTTCGTTTGCCGTTGTAAAGACGATAGTATTGCTTTTCTCTTTATCGCCTGTTTTATCAACGACAACCGCCGTAAGCTCATTGTTTCCTTCGCCCCAAGTCAAGGTGATTTCATACGCAACCTTTGGAGCGGTGGGTTGGACAGGTTCTTCAACAGGATCAAAAACAATGGTTTTTAGCAATCTAATCATCGTGCTTGTAACCTTGCTGTCCTTATCGGTTATTAAACGAGCAAATACTTTGCCGTCTTTCGTATCCTTTTCAAACTTGCCGTCAACGATCATTCCGATTGAAATATAAGTTTTATCGATTGAAGTTTGGTCGAAAGAAGATTTATAACCGTCTGTTCCGATTCCTTGAAGTTTTGAAAAAGACGTCGGAAGAGTAATCTTTGCGGTCGTCGCCAAATCGGTCAATTTGTAAGCGACGAAATCATATACTTTGGGCGTGCCCTTGTCGTTGATTGTGTCAACGTGAACGATTTGTTGTTTTGTGTTTTTGAAATTATCCTTGGTGAGAGTACCAAGCGTTTCGTTGCCTTTCATAATTGCGATATCCAGAGACAGGTCTTCCGGAATATCGTACGTAGTAGCGGTGCCCGGACCTTTGGGACCATTGCCTTTTTTATCGCACGCCACAAAAACGTTTAGCGCGATAACGAGAATTGCCACCACGAGCACAAGTGATAAGATTTTCTTTTTCATAATTTCACTCCTGTTTGTTTTTATTTTTATTGTTGATTAAATAATAATGTTGATGCCTTTGAATCCGGCATAGTCGTTTTTCCCGACGTGCAAGACGTATTCGCCCGCGTCGTTTTTGCTGATGGTTGCTTTTGTGGCGTTATCTCTGGACAATTCCACCTTGCTTCCGTCCTTTGTTGTGATTTGATATACCTTATCCTGTCCGTACATATTAAGCAAAACCAGCAGTTCTTTAAGAGCGAAAACGCCGTCGGTTTTGCCGTTGACGTCAGGATCGTAACGTTTCATTGCCGTGTCCAAAGATACAATAGAGTTTCTGAAACAAAGAATTGCCAGCGCGCTTTTTACCGTCATGGCGTCGGAATAATCGGGACCGTCAACAATGGGCAATCTGGTGACTTTGTAACTTTCGTCTCCTGCTTTTGTCCCACCCGTGACGATATATCCGTTTTTATAGTATGCGTGCGTTGTCCAGGCGCGATATTCTTGGAAAGTGTTGCTTTCGCTTCGGTAGTCCCATGCAATCACGCACATTTTGTCCGTTTCTTGGATGTTTGTGAACAGCCCGCCTTCTCCGATAATTTTGCCCAGCGAAAGTCCTGTGTAATTGTAGGTGCCGTCGTCTTTTGTGGCAGTAAATCCACCACCGTATTTTTCGACGTCTATGGCCTCCAGCACGTCAAATGAGAACGCGGTAGGCGCCGCCAAAATTTCGGCTGAAAACTCGATTACGTTCAGATACTTCACCCACGTTGACGCAATTTGACCGGGTATCACTATTCTTAATGCGCCGGTTTCGCTTTTTTCTTTCATTTCGCGCCCGTCAAATTCAAAAACAACAATGACTTTACTGCCGTGCTTCTCGGGATTGAAGACGTCCTCGGTTGTGATTGCTATGTACCCGTCAGATGCCATCAGCGAAATACTGCCGTACTCATACATGTCCATGCTGTTGGAAAATTCCTTGACCAAGTCTTCAAGATACACGCCTTTTAAGGTATGCTTGACGGGGTTTCCGTCCTCGTCGGTTTTGTCCGAGGCGGTGGCAGGATTGTCAGCAGTATACTCAACCCCTTTGGTTTTGTACAGTTGAAGAATTTGACTTTTCTTGATTGTAATGTCACCAAGTTTTGTCCCGTTGGAATCAACCAAACCTTTCAGAACAAGCGTATAATTGCCGTCCTCATCGTCGGGCTTTGTGCCGTCTTTGTCGCAAGACGCAAAAACTACCAGCGACAACGCAATAAGCAAAACTAACAAAATTGCCGGGATACTTCTTTTTTTCATGTTTCCCCCTTTCAAAAAATCCATCTCGCGTTTGAGATGGATACACTGTCAAAAAAATCTCTCGTCCCCTCATCTTCTCAAACACGGAAAGCATCGCCTTTTCAAACGATACTCGTTGGTCTTATCGCCTGCATTACTGTTTAGCGAATTCGACTTGATTGGTTAATATGATTATACATTATAGACTATACTTTGTCAAAGGCAAATATGGCATTCTCACGCGATAACGCTAATTCCTCAGCGAGGTTATATAAAAATATTCAACGTGCGGGTTTTGATAAATAGCATAAAAAACGAGTATTTGCGGTTTATTGTGCAAATACTCGCCATTAAGTCTTTGTTTTGTTAGATTATTCGATTTCGGATTCCTGTGCGGGGGCTTCTTCCTCGTCCAAGACGGGGATTCTTTTGAACAGGGTGCGGAAGGACAAGAAATTGTAGGCACGGACAAATCTGATAAAGCTTTCCTTGTTGACAAGCCTCCAAATTCCAAGCACAATCGCTATCAGTAACCCCGCGACGACCATACCGACAAGCGCGCCGATAAAGTCGGTGAGGATATCGGCGATTGAGCAAGTTCGTCCCGGCGCAAAGTACTGGATACCCTCGCTGACGCCTGCGAAAATTAGCGCCAACGGCGGTGTCAACACGGCGCAAAGCCACTTTGGCTTGCATAATAAAAACAGCGTGCCGAAAATGCCAAAGCCGAGCAACGCGGACAATCCGCCGTGTCCCAAAAACTTGCGGACGAATTCATAGCTGTCGGAAAACAACTTGACTTCAACGGTCTTTTCTTGGCTGAAGCTCGGATCGATGGTGCTTGTACAGCGAATGACCACCTTGCCAAATCTTTTTGTTTTCAGCCACCCGTCTTCCGTGATTGTTGCTTTTTTGCCGACGACCTCCCAAGTGGCTTGACTTGAAAACGCCCACGGTGAGTGCACCGCCCTATACTTAAATGAGGTATTCGGCGAAATGACGTCGGGGCCGACTATGTCGATGCCCGTTGGCTGAGGATATTTGACGTTTACCGTCACGGTTTGCGAATGGTCGTTGTACGGCGAAGTGTAGGTCAACTTGGCAGTGCCGACGTCAACTATTGCAAGATATCCGTAATTCACGCGCACGACGCTCGGATTATCGGACGTGACGATGAAATCGCCGAAGCTTCCCATAGGCTCAACCTTTTCAATTATACTGTCGATTGGCCTCGAAATAACGCCGTAAGTAAACGTCGGGTTGCCGTTATTCTTAAAGACGATATTCGTTGGCGGTTGAAAGGATTCATTTTTTTCAACCGTGATTGTTGCTGTTGCTTGTTCGTTATTCTTTTTGAACGTTGCGGTGACGGTTGTCGTGCCCTCTTTCAGCGCGAAAAACCTGTCTTGATGAACCACGACGTTTTCGTTATCCACCTCATATGTTGCGACGGAAGTATCCAACTTTCCATCGTTCAAAATTGCAAGCGACGACGTGCCGACTTGCAATTTTAAATCGCCAAGCGCATTTTTGGTATCTTCGGGAAACTCCCCGTAGCAACCGATTGTCACCAAGTCGTGAATGGACTCGTTGCTCTTCAACGTAGCAACAATGCTCGCCTCGCCCTTCTTGTGGCAGGTTATGACGCCGTTTTCGTCCACGCTGATAATTTCGGGATTGGTGGACCTAAACCTCACGTCCTTGTCGAGCGTTTCGGCAGGCTCGTACCATAAGCGCAACTTCTCGGTATCGTTGGCGTACAAGTACCCCGTCCCGCCCCGCGACACATAGATTTTCTGCGTGACGAGTTTTTCGGCGAACTTTGCGGATAAGCCGTATTTTTCGTTTATCCTGTCGGTTGCGTCTTGGGTATTTTCCTTGCTTTTGTCGTTGGGCGTCGCCGACGCACCCCACAATCCGCACCACAAAACGACCGTGCAGACGAGTGCAATCGTCGCAAGGACCTTGAGCCCTATCAGATATTTTCTGTCCCGTTGAAGCATAAAAAACATTCCCTCTTTGGAAATATTATACAAAACCCCTCTCCATTTTGCAACAATTATTACTTTATTTTCCCCTTCCGAGTGGCACGTTGCGGTTTGGTTCCCACGAGATTCTCACGACACCACATCACACAAGTACAAAGTATCTCGTGAGAGGTCCCGATAAATGCCTCAGAATGACAGAAGAGAGTACCTCGCCAGAATCTCTAACAATGAAAGCGTATTCCTTGCGTGCGACGCACTTGTTGTCATTCCGAGCGTAGCGTGGCTTAACACTCTTTTCTGTCATTCCGAGCGTAGCGTGGGAATCTCGTGGGAACGAATCCTTATGAAAGCGATGAAGCGATGTGTGCCTTCGGCGCGTAACGCGGGCGTCGTGTGGAAAGAATGAATTTTTTCCAAACAAAAACACACCGCGTTTGCGATGTGTTTTGTTTGTTGTGTGGCAACAACGTTTATGAATTAGCCTTGCTTATATCTCCGTCCGTGCAATGCACAACGTAGTTCCCTGTATTGTATTTCCAATCTTCTCCTTTACTTATGGCTTTCCATTGCGCTTTCGTTCCATTGAACGTTATGCTCGTAAGCCCGGTGCACCAAGAGAAGGCAGATGAGCCGATGCTCGTCACGCCATTACCGATTGCCACACTCGTAAGTCCGGTGCAACCAGAGAAAGCCCAACCGCCGATGCTCGTCACGCTGTCGGGGATTGTTATGCTCGTAAGCCCGGTGCAACCAGCGAAGGCTTCATCGCCGATGCTCGTCACGCTGTCCGGGATTGTCACGCTCGTAAGTCCGGTGCAATCACGGAAGGCCAAATTGCCGATGCTCGTCACGCTGTCGGGGATTGTTATGCTCGTAAGACCGGTGCACCAAGAGAAGGCATAAGCGGTAATGCCTAATGTTCCTTCTTTTAATACAATTGACGTATTGCTTGGCATAGTTCCTTTGTACTTATAAGCAACTTTGCCGGCATACACAAGACCGTCGGGCTGATTGTTGTACCATGCAGTATTATAGAAGGCATAACCGCCGATGCTCGTCACGCTGTCAGGGATTGTCACGCTCGTAAGCCCGGTGCAACTACGGAAGGCATTAGAGCCTATGCTCGTCACGCTGTCGGGGATTGTAATTGATGAGGCAAGCTCATTGTTTATATACAAGTTCTTGTTGCTTGAGTCATATCTCATCAAATTGCCCAATCCTGAAATATTGCACCATGCCGCTATATCCGTGATATATATGTCTTGAAGGTTGTAACATTCATAGAAGGCAGAATAGCCGATGCTCGTCACGCTGTTACCGATTGTCACGCTCTTAAGTCCGGTGCAATTACGGAAGGCATAATCGCCGATGCTCGTCACACTGTCGGGGATTGTCACGCTCGTCAGTCCCTTGCAGTTATAGAAGGCATATTGATAGATTTTAGTTATATCCAATGGTAAAATCAATTCGGTATTAGTGCCGTGATAAGCAACCAAAATCTTTTCGTCTCCGTCCGTATATATAACGTATCCGTTTTCATCCGTCGTAAGTTTGCTTCCGCCTTCGTTTGTGTAAACGTTCTTTGCATAATAGGCAACTTTTCCATTGTCAGAACTGCCTGCCGTGATTGACAAAGTGGATTTGTTATACACTTCTATGAGTCTATAGCAATCATCGAAGGCATAATTGCCGATGCTCGTCACGCCACTGCCTATTGTCACGCTCGTAAGTCTATAGCAACCATAGAAGGCAGAATTGCCGATGCTCGTCACGCCACTGCCTATTGTCACGCTCGTAAGTCCGCTGCAACCATAGAAGGCTTCATAGCCTATGCTCGTCACGCTGTCAGGGATTGTCACGCTCGTAAGCCCGGTGCAACCAAGGAAGGCATACGACGGAATGATTTTTACATTGTCTCCTATATTTACTGTTGCAAGATTTGAACAACCATTGAATATAGGATAATTATACGAACCCGCACTTGTGCATTTGGTTGCATTCCAATTGACTGTCGTAAGCCCCGTGCAACCAGAGAAGGCCTCTTTGCCTATGCTTGTTACGCTGTCCGGGATTGTCACGCTCGTCAGTCCCTTGCAGTTATAGAAGGCATATTGATAGATTTTAGTTATATCCAATGGTAAAATCAATTCGGTATTAGTGCCGTGATAAGCAACCAAAATCTTTTCGTCTCCGTCCGTATATATAACGTATCCGTTTTCATCCGTCGTAAGTTTGCTTCCGCCTTCGTTTGTGTAAACGTTCTTTGCATAATAGGCAACTTTTCCATTGTCAGAACTGCCTGCCGTGATTGACAAAGTGGATTTGTTATACACTTCTACTAATCTATAGCAACCATCAAAGGCATAATTGCCGATGCTCGTCACGCCGTTGCCGATTGTCGCATTCGTAAGTCCGGTGCACAACAAGAAGGCCTGGACGCCGATGCTCGTTACGCTGTCAGGAATGGTTATGCTCGTAAGCCCGGAGCAATCATAGAAGGCCCGATTGCCGATGCTCGTCACGCCATCGCCTATTGTCACGCTTGTAAGTCCGGTACAATTATAGAAAGCACCCTCGCCGATGCTCGTCACGCTGTCGGGGATTGTTATGCTCGTAAGCCCGGTGCACTCATAGAAGGCAGAATCGCCGATGCTCGTCCCACTTGTTATTACGATCTCAAATGATTTACTTCCGCATTGTTTTGCAACAGTTGAAGCTACAGTGGAAGGTCCTATTATTTTGGTCAATCCGGTGCAACCAGAGAAGGCATAATCACCGATGCTTGTCACACTGTCGGGGATTGTTATGCTCGTAAGTCCGGTGCAACCATAGAAGGCTTCATAGCCTATGCTCGTCACGCTGTCGGGTATTGTTACGCTCGTAAGTCCGGTGCAACCAGAGAAGGCAGAAGAGCCGATGCTCGTCACACTGCCCCCGATTGTCACGCTCGTAAGTCTATAGCAACCATAGAAGGCACTCTTGCCGATGCTCGTCACACTGTCGGGGATTGTGATGCTCGAAAGCCCGGTGCAACCAGAGAAGGCAGAATCGCCGATGCTCGTCACGCTGTTAGGGATAGTAATACTTTTAATTTTTGACGATATAAAAGTGTCAACGTTGAACCCATTATCTGCAATTGCGGTTACGGGCACGCCCTTATAACTTGACGGAATCACGATATTTTCGCCCAGCGAATCCTGTTTATATTTTTTTGCATAGTACATATCGCCGTTTTTTTCTATCCCTGATTCTTCGTAATATTTAAGGCTTATCGCGTACGTGCCGTCTTCCTGCATGATATAGAAATACGGATCAGTATTATACGCCGATATTCTCGACGCTCCGTAAAAACCGCCACACATCGAAGCGGTTGATATAATCAAGATTGCAATGGAAAAGCCCATGATTACCTTTCTTTTGGTTTTTTTGGAACACGCGATACTTCCCACCATAAGCGCAGTTATCACAAATGAACAAAGCACAAGGCAAATAACAAAAATTTTCGTTTCGGGATAAATCCACCCCCATACAAATGACAATACCAAGAAAATAATCAACGGGATTATCAATATTGTACCGATTGTGAATAATGCGTTATTCGCTTTCCAGACTGGTTTTTTCTTTGCTTCCTGTCGCTCCATTTTTTTGAGTTCTTTCTGTAGAGCGAGCTCTTCCTTTTTGCGTTTTTCTTCTTCGATACGCGCGCGTTCTTCTTCGGGCGTTTCGCTATCTGCCGAAACGTCGTCCGCGTAATCGTTTGAAAGGTTCGAGCAAATCCATTGACGCCTTTGCAAATCTTTCCACAAGCCGAAAACACCGAACGTCGCAACCGTCAACGCACCCCACAACACTTGCTTTTTCAACAAGCCAAACCCGGTGCCCTCGAAGTAAACGGGTGAGCCGTTGATGAGCGTATGCTCTGAATAATACTTTTCTTTTTTACAAATGACAAATGTCTTAACAAGACCGAAAGTGAAAACGCCCACGATTGTGCCCGCGAGATTGAACAAGAACGTTACGCCGGGTTTGCCGTTATAGGACGACTCGGCTGTTTCGTTGCCATCATAATGAGTGTGTTCGACCACCCACTTGTGGATTTTATCCACGGCGAATATTCCAAATATTCCAAAGGTAATTGCGCTTAAAAACGCCCACAAAAAATACTTTTTCGCAAGGGCTCCACCCCTGCCATTGAATACTAAACGGCGACCTTTAATATATGTTCTTGACGCCTTAAAACTCTCATAGTGGCATTTAAGCCACGGATAGGCAATGCCCAAAGTTATCATCGACACCCATATTAACAACAGCTTTTCGGTGAACAACTCAAACACGGTTGCCGTAAACCCCGACTTTCCGATGCCAACCGCTCCGCTGGATTGATTTTCCATGCGCACTTTCGCAAGTTCTCTTTCCAGTAGGCTCTGCTTCTCTTCCATTGCGACTATTTGCTCTTTCAGCCCTTGCACCTCGTCGGCTGCGGCAAGACGACGCTTGATATCTTGCAGATCGTTCGCCTTTGGCGGGGATGTCGTCGCCTCAAACGGCGTGGATGTCGGCGGTGCTGTCATGTGCTCTCTGGTCTGTTCCGTCGCCTTGTAACGCGCACCGCATTTCGGACAAGTGGCGACGCCACCCGATACTTCCATTTCTGTTTTGCAATTCGGACACTTCATAATCTTCTCCTATGTTGATATAATATATGTACAGAATATGTACAATCAATTTAATATTAGTACAAAATATGTACAATGTCAATATATGACTGTACTAATAGGCGAAAATTTAAAGTCTTTGCGCAAATCCTTGGGGCTGACTCAACAACAATTGGCGGATAAATTGGGCATTTCAAGGGTGAATTATACTCGCTATGAAACGAACGCGTCCAGCCCTGATTTTCAAACTCTTGTCGCGATTGCCGATTTTTACGATGTCAGTCTTGACGTGATTTTCGGCAGAAAAGAATACTTTTTTTGATTTGCTTTTTATTTGTGGCGATATTATTTTTTTGTGGCGGTTTCTTTGACCGCTTTTTTATTTGCAAAATTTTATGACTGGTATTTTTTGGGGATTTTTATTGAAAATTTAATTATATTGATATAGAATAGATTTATAAAATTATCGTAAAATACTTCTTATAAGGATCGGTTATGAATAAAAATACCAAAAAAATACTTGCCGTTGTTTTGACGATTGCGATTTGCGCGACGTCGATTTTCGCGTTTTCCGCGTGCAACGTTTTCAGAAGAAACAATAATATAAACGATTTTGCGGACGAGCTGTTCAAGTCGATGTTCTCGGGCGACGCGATGAGCGCAAACTTCTTCTTCGAGGACGCCAAAACCGCCTTGGGAGGCAATCCCACGGCGAAACTTCCGCGCCCGTCGTCAAAAGAGGACTACGACAACTCTTACTCAGCGTACAAAACGCAAGCCGTCCTGATGGCGTACTCCTATCGATACAGCAAAATGAACGACGCCGACAAAGATTTGTTCACGTTCTTGCAATACTTTTTCATTCAGGAATCGAAACTCGCAGGCTCGTACTATATGCAGGACAGCTTCATCGGCGGATATTCGGGCATGCAGGCAAGTCTCCCCGTATACCTCACCGAATACAAACTCCGCAACGAGCAGGACGTCAAGGACTATATTTTCCTTATGAACGACACGGCGTCCGCCTTCCCCGAGTACGTCAATTACGAAGTCGAGTGCATCAGAAACGGATTTTCAAAGCACGCTCTGAACCTCTTTTACGCCGTCGAGCAAACGGGCAATTTCACGGGCGCGCATATCCTGAATACCAAAGAAGAAATCCTTCAAAAAGGCGTTGAGGAAAACAATATCTCAATTTACGACTATATGGATTGCGAGGCGGTAAATCCCGACGAATACGCAACCGACGAAAACGTCAAGAAAAACTTTGTCTATAAAAATATGGTCGAGAAAATCAAAAACGCCGACTTCCTCAATGAAGACCAAAAAACCGCTTATACGAAGCAGGCAACCGAGGGTGTCAGAACGATGATAAAGGCGTACGTCAAACTCGGCAACGACCTGAAATATATCTTTTCGGACACGACGCTTCGCGCACAAATCGCAAGCGTTTCGGGCGGATATGCGTCGTATGGCGAAGCGGGAAAAAACTACTATTCCGCCCTCTTCCAGCAAGCCACCGGCACGCGCGATACGATAACTTCGGCGGCGTCAAGGATAATTCAAGAGTTCAACAAAACGACAAAAGAAATAGACGACATTCGCCAAAAACTCGTTGCCCTCGGCATTAAAGAAGAAGACATCGACCAAGAAGTCGCAAATGCTTTCAACGCCGACAAATGGGACGAAAAAGCTCTTTATCAAACGATTGAAACGCTTAAAGGTATTCTTTCGCCGACATTCCCCGCTTTTTCGACAACCGCGGGACAAGTAAAACTCAAAGTCGTGGACGAAAGCATGAAGGACAACTTCGCCCCCGCCGCATACTTCGTGTCGCCCCTCGACAACAAGGCGTCTGACGAAACCATCATCATAAACAACTGGGACAGCACCGGCTATCTTTCATACGATTTGCTGTCGCACGAGGGTATCCCCGGTCACCTTTATCAATACAATTATCTGAAAAACAGCAATCATCACAACGTCGTGAAAGTCCTTTGCCCCACCGCGTATAAGGAAGGCTGGGCAACCTACGCCGAACACTACTCCGCCGAACTTTACGGTGAAAAAGACAGCAAGGAAAACCTTATCATGCGCTACCGAGTCAAGAGGGTTTTGGCGCAAGGGTATCTTAGGGTGCTTGCCGATATGAAGGTCAATTACGACGGCGCAAGCTTTGAAGATATTGAAGCGTTGCTGACGGCGATGGGCATTGACGAAAATTCGTATTTCTTGAATTCGTTCAAGCAGGATCCCGCCGACAACAAGAAAGTCGTCTTGAAAAAGAGCACTGTCGGTGACCTTGCGAAAAACTTGTTCATCGACGCCATTATGCAACCCGCCAATGCCGCCACCTATTACTACGGCTATATTCAGGTCACGGACGTTATAAACGGACTGAGGCAAAAAGGCTACTCGTTATACGACGCCCACAAAGCATTCCTCGACGCGCCCTATACCTTCACCCAGATTAAGGAAAAGTACGGCTTATAATCGTTTGACAAAAATCGACATAAATGCTAAAATTCCTTACGAAATCGCAAATTTTGAAATTAAATTTTTGGATATAGGAGACAATATGAAATCAGTTACCTTAAATCTCGGTACAGCAGAAAGCGTCAAACATTTCGTAAACGTCACTAATAAGTTCGATTACGATATGGATTTGAGAAGCGGAAGACACGTCGTGGATGCAAAGTCGATTCTCGGTATTTTCAGCCTTGACCTGTCCACCCCCGTGGTGCTTGAAGTGTTCAGCGACAACTGCGCTGACCTTATCGAAGCCTTGGGACCGTTTATCGAATAACCAATTGTCACACAAAAAAGACACCGCAACAAGCGGTGCTTTTTTTATGCTTAAAAGCAATATGTTTGCTTCGCAAATGATGTTTTTGCCTGACGGCGTGATGTTGCTTCGCAGTGATATGCCTTCGGCGTGATATTGTCTTCGACAGTGATATTGCGTTGCAGTGATATTTGCCCTTTGGGCAAGATGCGGTGTCCCTTCCCGGGAGATTGCCACAGCACCGCAAAGCGGTGCTTCGCAATGACATTAAGTACTTCGTACAGAAAGGAAAACCTTGTTTCCCTAAAAAGTTGGAATTATGATAAATATTATACTCCTAAAACGGCGAGAATTTGATGGATTTTCGGGGTTCTTGACGGGTTCTTGCGAAGGCGCGTACTTGGGCGTACGTAACTGAGCAAGGTTCCGTCAAAACGCCGAAAAGGCGCGAATTGCGTCGCACACTTTGCTTTTGAAATCACGTTATCGCAAGCGATAACGCTCACTCTTTTGCTTGTGTGCGCCTTTTCCCCACGGGTACACAGTATCCCGCGGGGTCCCCTAACCCTAAAAAGTCAGAATTTTGATGAGATTTTGACGTTTCTTGGCAAGTTCTTACGAGGGCGCGTACTTGGCGTACGTAACCGAGTAAGGTTTTACCAAAAACTCAAAAGGTCGCAAAATTATGACTTTTTAACTTTTGGTTTGCGAGCAGCCAGCACCTCATCTGGCCTCCCTATCGGCGTCGAAAGCGGGCACGACTTCACTTCGTCCGCGTGTTCTTTTGCTTGCATATAAATCTCACGCATCATTTCCGCCGCCAACTCCAAAGTTTCGCGACTTTCGGTCTCGGTAGGCTCGAACATAAGCGCCTCGTGCACGATAAGCGGGAAGTACATTGTGGGCGGATGAATGCCCTTGTCGATGAGTGCTTTCGCGACGTCCATCGCACTGACGCCCGTTTCGTCGTGGAATTTTTCAAGGCACAGCACGAACTCGTGCATACATGTCCTGTCGAACGCCGTCTTGAAGTACGGCTCAATCAAAACGCGCAGATAGTTGGCGTTGAGGACGGCGTTTTCGGACGCTTCCCTTATGCCCTCTTTGCCGAGGGTGAGGATATAGGCGTAGGCGCGCAAAACAACCAAGAAGTTGCCGTAGAACGCCTTGACCTTGCCGATACTGTCGTCGCTGTTTTTGAAAAAGTATTTTCCGCGTCGGACGCCCACGGTGGGATTGGGCAGGAATTTTGCAAGTTTTTTCTTGCACCCGATTGCGCCCGATCCGGGACCGCCGCCACCGTGCGGAGTCGAGAAAGTCTTGTGCAGATTCAGGTGCACGACGTCAAATCCCAAATCGCCGGGACGAATGACGCCCATCACCGCGTTGAGGTTGGCTCCGTCGTAATAGACAAGCCCGCCCGCCTTATGGACGATTGAGGTGATTTTCAAAATATGCTCGTCCAAAAGTCCAAGCGTGTTGGGGTTTGTCAGCATCAACGCCGCGGTGTCGTCGCCGACGGCTTCTCTTAACGCTTTCAAATCGACGTTCCCGCGCTTGTCGCTTTTGACGTTGATAATTTCAAATCCGCACATTGTGGCGCTTGCGGGATTAGTGCCGTGCGCGCTGTCGGGGACGATGATTTTATTGCGCTTTCCGTCGCCCCGTGACAAATGGTATTTTCTGATTATTTGCAGGCTTGTGTACTCGCCGTGCGCGCCTGCCGCAGGTTCCAACGAAATTTCGTCCATACCCGTGATTTCCGCAAGCGAACGCGACACGTCGTACATTAACGCAAGCGCACCCTGAACGGTGGACTCGGGTTGCAACGGGTGCAGGGACGTAAAGTCGGGATTTCTTGCCAAAACTTCGTTGAGTTTCGGATTGTATTTCATCGTGCAACTGCCCAAAGGATAAAACACATTATCGACGCCTTTCGCCTTCAAGGACAAGCCTATGTAGTGGCGGACAAGGTCGATTTCGGCGACTTCGGGGAGGTTTAATTCGTTCTCGCTGAGGAGTTTTTCGTCAAGTTTATATTCGTTGACGTCGAGCGCAGGGAGCGTCACGGCGCGACGACCGCTTACGGATTTTTCAAAAATCAACATACTACTTCACCTCCAAAAGAATAGCAACGACCTCGTCGATATCCTCTTTTGTATTCATCTCGGTGACGCACCACAGCATATCGTGCTCGCTAAGTGGCAAACCTGCCAAAATACCGCGTTTTTTCAGTTTATCGACGATTTTTGACGTGTCAACGTCCGATTCAATCACAAACTCGTTGAAGAACTCGCCGTCGTATTTGAGGCGGAACCCGTCGATTTTCACGATTTCGTCTTTCATATAATGCGCTTTTGACACGCACTGCGTTGCAACGTCTTTTAATCCTTCCTTGCCCATCGCCGACATATATATCGCCGACGTGAGTGCGCAAAGTGCCTCGTTACTGCAAATGCTGGACGTCGATTTTTCACGGCGGATATGTTGCTCGCGCGCCTGCAACGTCAAGACGTATGCGGGACGTCCTTCGTGGTCGGTAGTTTCGCCAACGATACGCCCCGTAAGTTTTCTCATCAGGTTTTCACGGCAAGTCAAAAATCCAAGATACGGACCGCCGAAAGCAAGCGGAAGCCCCAAAGGTTGTCCTTCGCCCGTCGCCACGTCCGCACCGCATTCCGCGGGGGTTTTCAAAAGCGCAAGCGCAATGGGATAACAACTCATCACGAATTTTACGCCCTTGTCTTTCACGAGGTTTCCAACGCCTTCCGCGTCCTCGATAAGTCCGAAAAAGTTGGGCTGTTGCAAGCATACCGCGCCGACTTCGTCGTCGATAAGCCGAGAAAGCGCGTCTTTGTCGGTCACGCCGTTTTTCGTCGGGGCGAACACGACCTCGATGCCGTGCGGGATAAGGTAAGTTTTGACGACCTCCTTATACTCCGGGTTGAGCGCGTCGGACACAACTACCTTGGTTTTTGCGCCCATACACATCAAAATGCCGTCAGCGGTTGCGGTTGCGCCGTCGTAGTGCGAGGCGTTGGACGCGTCCATGCCGGTGAGGTTTGCAATCTCGGTCTGGTATTCAAAAATCGACTGCAAAATGCCCTGACTCATTTCCGCCTGATACGGAGTGTAAGCCGTGACGAATTCCTCCCTCGACGCCAGTTCGCTGACCACGGGCGGGATATAGTGATTGTATGCGCCCGCGCCCAAAAACATCGTCCTGAAAACTTTGTTTTTCGCGCCCAAGGCGTTGATTATTCTTTCGACTTCGAGCGGGGCTTTCCCGCAAGGCAGATTGAGATTTGCCTCGCACCCTTTCGGCACGTCGAACAAATCCGCAATCGACTGCACGCCGATTTTTTCAAGCATAACGGCGCGGTCGTTTTCGGTATGAGGAACGTAACTACTCATAAATACTCCAAATTATTTTGCGATATCCGCATACGCCGTGGCGTCGATAAGGTTGTCGGACAAACCCTCCGCCTCGACTTCGATAAACCAAGCACCGAAAGCGTCCTCGTTGATGAGTTCGGGCGAGTCTTCCAGCGCGTCGTTGACCGCAACGACCTTTCCGCTGACGGGGCTTACGACGGGAGATACCGCCTTGACCGACTCGACGTTGGCAAATTCCTTGTCCGCAACGACCTTTTCGCCGACGGAAGGAAGCTCCACAAAAACGATGTCGCCAAGTTCGTTCTGCGCGAAATCGGTGATGCCGACTTTGACGACGTTGCCGTTGATTTCTGCCCATTCGTGTGATGCGAGATACTTCAAGTTTTGTTTGATTTCCATACTATACTCCTGTTATTTTTGTCTTTTATAAAACGGAAGAGGTACGACTTTGGCTTTCAGTCTTCTTCCGCGAACGTCCACTGATAAATCGGACAAGTCGGCGTCTTTATCGACTCTTATCATCGCGATTGCCTTGTTGAGGGTTGGCGACATTGTGCCGGACGTGACGTATCCCACAAGTTTGTCGCCCGCATAAACTTCGGAATGTTCCCTCGCAATGCCACGGTCGATAAGTTCGATGCCCAGTCTTTGCTTTTCGGGTTGTCTTTCAATCAATGCGGATTTGCCGATAAAGTCGGGTTTATCCATCTTTATGAACATATTAAGTCCGATTTCGGTTGCAAGAATCTCGTCGTCCATTTCGTGACCATACAACGGCATCGCTCCTTCCAAACGGAGCGTATCGCGTGCGCCAAGCCCGCAAAGTGCCATATCAAACTCTTTGCCCGCTTCCGTTACGATTTCAAAAAGTCTTAAAGCGTCGTTGCACGAACAGTAGATTTCAAAGCCGTCTTCGGCGGTGTAGCCCGTGCGCGACAACCATAAGTGCGAGTTGAGTTTTCCGTCAACCGTGGTGAAAGAATAGTTCTTTTCGGGGATTTCCTCGGGCGCAAAAATCTTTTGTATGACCTTTATCGCATTGGGACCTTGCACTGCAAGTTGCGCGGTGTGCGCCGATACGTTTTCGGCAATGGTGTCGGGCAAAAGATTTGCCTCGATCCACCTGAAGTCTTTTTCGGTGTTGGAGGCGTTGACGCATACGACGTACCTTTCGGAATCAACGCAATAAACAAGCACGTCGTCGATGACACCGCCCTCGGGATTGAGCATCAGCGAATATCTGACGCGCCCCTCTTTTAGCGTCGAATAGTCGTTTGTGAAAAGATTTTGAATGGTGTTTAGCGCGCCTTTACCTTTGATAATGACCTCGCCCATGTGCGACACGTCGAACAATCCGACGTTTTCGCGCACTGCTTTGTGCTCGTGAAGAATACCCTCGAATTGTACGGGCATCTCGAACCCCGCGAAATCGACGAACTTTCCGCCGTATTCGTGGAGAATTTCGCAATAAGGTGTTCGTTTCATACTTCCCTCCTAAATGTATAACAAATAATTACGACCGATAATAATGTAATGCGTCTTGCGGTTGCGTACCCTATGGAAGCAATCGCTTTGCTCCTTTCAATGACAGAACGTGTTAATGTGATACCTTCCCAGGAGATTCTCACGTCGCTTCGCTCCTCAGAATGACAATAAACCGTCAGTCCCTTTTTTCTTAAAAAGTCAGAATTTTCTCTCTCTCAAAAAAGCCAACCTCTCTGTAAAACGGCGAGTTTTTACTCTCTGTAAAAAGTCAGAATTTTGATGAGATTTTGACGTTTCTTGGCAAGTTCTTACGAGGGCGCGTACGCGTCGCAAATCTCGCTTTTGACCAAACAAACCCATTTTATTCGCTTGTTTGTCTTATGCTCGTTTGCTCCTTCTCCCCAAAAGTACAAAAGTATCTTTTGGGGGCCCCATTAGTCAGTATCCCGCGGGGGCCCCAAACTCTAAAAAGTCAGAATTTCCTCTATCAAAAAAGCCAACCTCTCTGTAAAACGCCGAGTTTTACTCTCTGTAAAAAGTCAGAATTTTGATGAGATTGTGGTTTTCTCGGCGGGTTCTGAAAAATCCAGTGTACTGCCCGTACACGATTTTTCGGGTTCCGCCGAAAAAGCAGAATATCGCAAAATTATGACTTTTTACCATTTGTTGTGAACCTTCTCCGCAAACCCCACCATATCCTTCACATCTATTACGGTGCCGTCATCGAGGATTGCCTTGCCGTTGAACTTGCCGAATACCTGATGCGGAAGCATGCAAAGGAAACCGACGTTCAAAGGGGCTTGTCTGTCGAGAATGGGTGTGAAGTTCATTTCAAAACGGCCGTCATTCGAGGTGAACGTCCAGGGGCTAAGATAATCGTCCTTGCCGTTTTTCGTGGGGATATTGAAGGTGATCTCGTCAAGCTTGTGCGACTTGCCGTTGTAGAAAAGCATATTTTCGGATGCGGCGGACGTGTTGCCGAAGCCATAGCCGATGTTCCAACCAAAGCGACTGCCGTCTTCGAGAAAGCCTTGCAAACTGCCCCAGTACCAAGTGTTGTCGTATGTCCAGACACCGCGTCCCCAGTCGAGGGTGCCCATGCTGTCGTTTTTGTTGAATTTCCATTCCTTTTTACCGCATCTTGCGACGCCTTCCGCGCGCATGCAGTTGATTTTTTGGTTGAAATAGAAGTGTGCGTTTTTGTCAAACGGCGTTGCGATAACCATAGATTCCTCGGGGAAATCGCTCAAAGTTATGTCGAAAGTCAGGGGATTTTTGCCGTCGAACTTGGCGTGCGTGCCCGACAGACGGCGGACTTTTCCGTCGTTTTCAAAGCGATAGGAACTTTTGCCCTGCGTCCACTCGGCCGTGCCTTTTTCGGACGTTTCGGGAAGTTTCATTTTGCCAAGCGGGAACAGAACGAGCGCGGTTTTCGTGACGTCGGACGGCTTGTCAAATTCCAAAATCGACGCGGACAATGCGCCGGCAAATCCGTTGTCACCGATTGTCAATGCGAGCCCGTAATGCTTATTGCCGATATAGTAATAATCCCATTCCTTAATTCGCCAGTTTTTGGCTTTGATATCCTTGCGGTGATACTCATAGAACATTTTTTTGGCAAAGCCCGGCTCTTTGATATTGCCGTTTTCGTCCAAAAGTCTTTGTGGTTTTGTGATTTCGTGTTGCATAACTCCTCCAACTTATCTTTCTATGCCAACCTTTTGGCTTGCATAATAATTATATAAAAAAATTAAATTTTGTAAAAAAACTATAAAACCGCGAATATTGCGGACGTAGACCTTGCCGAACAAGACTTGTTGCAACGTCCAAGGCAATATAATCGATACAAAAATATGATAACTCTTATTATATATAAAAGTCAATAGAAAGTTTGTGCGGGCGCGTATATGCGTGCGCGATTTTTTTGTATACTCAATAATAAACTTGACAAGCGATGTATTATTGTTTATATTTATTGCGAGGAATTATTACAGACGGGGAATGGGATACTCATTCCTTTTTTGTCGCAAGGCTTCCAGCGCAACACTCGCCACATTTTTTTTCGAGGTATATATGGCACACGATTACGTTATCATTTCCGACACAACCTGCAATCTTCCCAAAGAGTTTTACGAGGACGATTTTGCGATTATCCCGATGGACGTCATCATCGACGGCAAGGCATACGACGCAGATTCGATGTCCAGAAAAGATTTTTACAACGAAATGCGCCACGGCATTTTGCCCACCACGTCGCTTATCAACACGGCGACCGCGGTCGACTTCTTCACGCCTTACCTTGAAAAGGGACAAGACGTGTTTTTCATTTGCTTCTCGTCCAAACTTTCGGGCTCGTTCAAGTCGGTATCCGAGGCAAGAGAGGAACTTCTTGAAAAATACCCCGACAGAAAAATTTGCGTCCTCGACAGCAAGTCGGCGTCGGGCGGTGAAGGTATGCTCGTTTATTACTGCCTGAAAAAACGCAGAGAAGGCGCAACTTTTTCGGAACTCAAGGAGTTTGCCGAGGCTTTCCGCGACGTCTGCCACCACGACTTTACCGTCAACGATTTGATGCATTTGTACCGCGGTGGACGTCTGAAAAAATCAGCGGCAATCGTCGGCACCGCCATGCAAGTCAAACCTATCCTCATCACCGATACGGACGGCTATCTTGTGCCGATTGCAAAGGTTATCGGTCGAAAAATGGCGATAAAAGCCCTGTTTGACAAAATGTGCGAAAAATCCGAAGGCATCGACAACTCGGAATTCGTCTATATCGAACACGCAGATTGCGAGGCGGACGCCCTCGTCTTGAAACAAAAAATCGAGGAGCATTTCGGATATAAAAATATCTATATTAACGAACTGAATCCCATCATCGGCACCCACGTCGGCCCCGAATGCCTCGCCCTTTTCTATATCGGCAAAGACAAACAAAAATAACGTTAAACCACCACAAATTACGCACAAAAAATGACCGAGAGTTTTCGGTCATTTGCTTTTTTAATATAAGTTTTCGAACTCGGTGACGAGGTTTTTGTGCGAAAGATAGGTGGCGCGGTGGTCAAAGGGCGTCGGCGTCGAATTTATTATGCAAAGGTTTTTGCCCGAAAATATATCGACAAGCCCCGCCACGGGATACACCGTAAGGCTACTACCGCCCACGATAAGCGTATCGGCGCGATCTACTTCCTCACACGCTCCATTCAAAACCTTGTTGTCGAGCGGTTCCTCGTACAAAACGACGTCGGGCTTGACAACGCCCCCGCAATCGCACGTCGGCACGCCTTTTGAGCGCAAAATAAAGTCAAGGTCATAAAACTTCCCGCACTTTTCGCAATAGTTTCGGTGGACGTTGCCGTGCAGTTCATAGACGGTTTTACTGCCCGCCATTTGGTGCAATCCGTCGATATTCTGCGTCAGCACCGCCTTTATTTTGCCTTCCTTTTCAAGCCTTGCAAGCGCGATATGCACGGCGTTCGGCACGGCGGACGGATAAACCATATACTTTTTGTAATAGTCGTAAAAGTCTTTTGTCCGTCTTTTAAAAAAGGTGTGCGAGATGATGATTTCGGGCGGAAGTCCCCACTCGTTTTCGGTATTGTATATGCCGTTTTTTCCGCGGAAATCGGGGATATTGCTGGCAGTGGACACGCCCGCCCCTCCGAAGAAAACCGCATATTTGCTGTTGTCGATAATATCTTTTAAGTTATTCATAATCAAATTATACCACCGCATTTTCGCCGTTGCAACAATCCGTTAAGAATTGTGACGTCATCAATTTTACAAATATCGATAAAACACTTGCCTAAACGCCCGTCTTGTGCTATATTTTTTACGAACTTGAAAAAAAGTTTCCCCGATGGAGCATGGTGTAGTGGCAGCACATAGGCCTCTGACTCCTATGGTGTAGGTTCGATTCCTACTGCTCCTGCCAAAAAAAGACTGCGTAAGCGGTCTTTTTTATTTTGCACCAGTAATCACATTTCGTACTTTGCCGTTATCGGCAAAAAAGTAAGGATTTTGTCTATGTAAATTTATCGTTTCTTGCCGATATCGGCAAAAACCTTGAAAATTCACCCGTATAAATTGTTGATTTTTTGCCGATAATATGCTAAAATTATAGCATGATAGGCAATAATATGAGATATTTATCGGTTGCGGAAATCGCAAAAAAATGGAATATATCGGAAAGGTCTGTCCGCAATTATTGTGCTAGCGGTAAAATTCCCGACGCTTTTTTGACGGGAAAAACGTGGAATATTCCGGAAAACGCCCTGCGCCCCGTGCGTATCAACAAAAAAAGCGACGCGCCGAAAACGCTTTTGGACATATTGCGCACCGAAAAGTCCCGTGGGATACACGGCGGGATTTATCATAAAGTACAAATCGAATTGACATACAACTCCAACCACATCGAAGGAAGCCGACTGACTCACGACCAAACACGATACATTTTTGAAACGAATACCATCGGCGTAAATGACGGAGCCGTAAACGTTGACGACATCTTTGAAACAGCCAACCACTTTCGATGCATCGATATGGTCATCGATTCCGCGGGACAACAGCTTGGCGAGCCGTTCATCAAGTCTTTGCACCGCACGCTGAAAAACGGCACAAGCGACTCTCTTAAAGACTGGTTTGCCGTCGGAGAATATAAAAAACTTCCAAATGAGGTCGGCGGACGAGAAACGACACCGCCGGAAAACGTATCCGCCGAAATGAAGCGGCTGCTTTCCTCTTACAACGATAAGCCGAACAAGACTCTCGAGGATTTGATTGCCTTTCACGTTGCGTTTGAATCTATTCACCCGTTTCAGGACGGCAACGGTCGCGTGGGACGGCTGATACTTTTCAAGGAATGCTTAAAATACGACATCGTGCCTTTTATCATCGACGATGAGCTGAAAATGTATTATTATCGCGGTCTGCACGAATGGAAAAAGGAGACAGGTTATCTTATCGACACCTGCCTTTCGGCGCAGGACAAATTCAAAAAGTATCTGGACTATTTCCGAATTCCTTATAAGCAATAAAACTTTTCGGTTCTCGACGATTTCTAAAAATTCGTATGCATTCTTCTTGCAAGTGTTGCGAGAAGAATTTTTTTTCTTGCACTTTTATTATTGTAAGTGGTATTATATTTTTATAAGGATTTATTTTGATAAGGAGATTTTATGAAAGAAAACGGTAAATCAACTCGTCTTGGCGGGAAAATCTGGTTTTCGGCGATCGTATTCGGACTGGTCGGACAAATCGCGTGGGTTGTCGAAAACATGTATTTTGCGACTTTCGCGCAGGACATTTACACAAACTCCGGCAACAAGGACATGGCGTACATTGTCACGACGCTTATGGTCATATTCTCGGCAATAACCGCGACGGTCACGACGATTTTTGCGGGCGGACTGTGCGACAAACTTGGCAAACGCAAGGTTTTCGTATCCTACGGTTATATCGCCTGGGGACTTACGATAATGCTGTTTGCGACGATTCCTATGCAAGCGAGCGCAAAAACTTTGGGACTTATCGGCTTTTTGTTGGTGCTGTTCGACTGCATTATGACGTTTGCGGGTTCGGTGGCATACGACGCCGCTTTCATCACCTGGACTACCGACGTTACCGACGACACCAACCGCGGAAAAGTCAACACTGTTTTGTCGGTATTGCCCGTGTTTGCGACGGTAATCGTGTTTATCGGACTCGGCTCGCTGTATAAACCGACCAACTCCAGCAACTGGCTGTTTTTCATAGTGTTGGGCATTATCCCCATCGTTGCGGGAATTCTTGCGATTTTTATGATGAAGGACAGCACCCATATCGTTAAAAATCAAAACCCAAATTTCGTGAAAGAAACGTTTTACGGCTTCCGCAAACAAGTCATCAAAGACAATCGTATGTTGTATGTCTGCCTGGCTACCTCGTGTATTCTGGGCATCTCTCAACAAACATTTTTCTCATATCTCATCAACTTCGTCCAAAACACGCTGGAACTCGGCGATAACTTCGTCGTGCCCCTTGCGGTCGTTATAATCGGCGCGGCGGTATTCACGGGAGTTATGGGCGTATTGTTTGACAAACTCGGCAGAAAGCATTTTTATCTGCCCTTGCTTACGGTTATCGTCGCATGCACGCTTATCGTGTATTTGATGGAATTTATGCCAAAAACCGCGTGGCTTCCCGTGCTGTACGTGGCGGGTATCTTTATGCTGGGCTCGATTTTGAGCCTCAGTGCCGGACTTATGGCGTCTTTCCAGGATTATATCCCCACGGGCACGGAAGGCAGGTTCCAAGGCGTCAGAATGTGCTTCAACGTACTTCTCCCGATGATTATCGGCCCGTTGATCACTCTTATTATCGGTCTTCAAGACGTCGATACGTCGGTGGCAGGCTTTACTCCCCCGTTCAAGATTTTCTTGGCGGCGTCGATTGTTGCGGTCCTTGCATACTTCCCGCTGTACTTCGTCAGAAAAGACAGCGACAGACTGCGCACGACCTTGTCCGACCGTCGCATGCGTGAGGCGGAAATTACGGACGCCGAAATTGCGTTTGACACGGCGGAAACAGAAAACAGCGCAGAAATTTAACAAAAATTCACAACAAAAAAGCGTCGAGGCAAAAGTCCCGACGCTTTTTTATTATGCCAACCGTGAATAATACGAACTGTGGTATTGCTCCGTGTTTTTGACTAAAAATGCGGGGCAACACTCCTTAGACCAGACCGTCGAGAGTTTCGATGATTTTTGGAAAAGACGAACGCAGTTGTACTTTATATTGTACTACAAGCGAGTATTTTCAAAAAAGCGCGAAAATATCGGCGGTTTGGCATAGTGCGTATTACTTACGGTTGGCATGCCAAAATTATTCGGTTATCGTGGTGTCGGCGTCGTCAAGCGCGACGTCGTCAAGTGGCATAGCCTCTTTTCCGAACAACGCTTTGAAATGCTCGCCTTTGAAAATGAAGATTTCGCGACCAATCATCATCGAAAGGAAAGAAAGCGTTCCGCCAAACAAAACGTCACTCATATAGTGCGCGCCCGCGGCGATACGGCTGATTGCAACGATACCCGTGAATGTGATGGTCACCGCATAGATGACGGGACGCGTCCACTTCTTGTCACCGATACTTTTCACAAGGTCGGGCAGGCAGATGAGCGTATAAATAAGTCCCGCGGAATAAGTGTGCCCCGACGGGAACGACTTGCACTGGTCGGACGGAAGGAAAGGCATAACACCGCTTTCGGTAGAGTACGGTTTGCGTTTTCCGTTGGACTCCCACCAGTTTGTGAAGTTTGCAAATTCGCTGTCGCCGATGGCGTTCATCGTCCTGAATCTCATGCGACCGACGGGACCTTTTACAAAGTGTACGATAAGGTAGCCCGCCATAGCGACGATGATGACGAAAATCCATTTGATGAGAGCGTCGTTTGTTTCGGGTTTGACGTTCGACCATGCAAACACCAAGCATACGCCTTCCGCAATCGCGATGACGGCGGAAATGAGCCACGTGTAAAATCCGCCCTTGATTTCCGCCTCGATGGGGATACCGTTGTTAAGCGACGCGGTGACAGCCTCGGTGTAATATTTGAACACGTCCTGAATCGTCAGGAAAAATCCGACGAACACAAGAACAGCCGCAATGACCGACAACCAAATTTTCTTGTGTCTTATGCCCCACCAGAAAAGTATTGCGCCCGCAATCGACACGATAAGATAAATGGGGCTACTGCCCACCGCCTCGAAGAAAAGCGTGAAGACGCTCGTCGAAATATACGCGCCTTTCGGCAGTGCGTTTTTCGTGAGAATCTTGGATATCGCAAGGTCATAGTACGACGCGATAAGGGTAAGCCCCGTAAAAATCACGGCGAACAAAGCGAATGAAATAATCGTTTTAGCGCGCATTGATAATTTGTTCATAATTTCCTCCAAATTAAATTAAAATAGCGTTAACGCATAATTTATGCGTCTTAAACTCTCGTTTTTGCCAAGAATGTCCATAAGTTCGGTTGCACCGCCCGGCGTCACGTCACGCCCTGCGACGGCAACGCGCACCGCCCAAAACAGTTGCTGTTTTTTGTAACCGTTGGCACCCGCAAACTCTTCGGACACCTTGAATAAGTTGTCGTTTGTCCACTCGGAAACGTTTTCGTAAACGGGCAAAATCTTTTCAAGAATTTCGTGCGCAAGTTCCACCGTGGTTTTGGATTTTTGGTGGTTGAAAAGCGCGGTATCGAAGCGACCGTACTCGTCCAAAAAAGCGACTTTTTCGGGGATTTCCGAAAAGATTTCGACGCGTGAGCAAAGGATACGTCCGAGTTTTTCGTAGTCGTATTTGCCCTTTGCGCAACTCAAATCGAAGTAAGGACGCGCGTGCTCCATAAACACTTCAAACGGCAATTCCTTGACGTAAAGTTGATTGAGCCAGCGCATTTTTGCCTCGTCAAAGATACTTCCGCTTTTGGAAAGTCCCGCCACGTCGAACTTTTCGATAAGTTCGTCCATCGACATTTTTTCGGTGTTGTCCTTGGGGCTCCACCCGAGAAGGGAGATATAGTTTATTATCGCTTCGGGCAAAAAGCCTTTGTTGATAAAGTCCTCGAAGTTGGCGTCGCCGTATCTTTTCGACAGTTTGTGCGAGGCGTCCTTCATAATGGGCGGAAGGTGCATATACTGCGGTCTTTCCCACCCGAACGCGTCGTAAATGAGGTTGTATTTCGGCGTGCTGGACAGGTACTCTACCCCGCGAATGACGTGCGAGATTTTCATCAGGTGGTCGTCGATGACGTTTGCGAAGTTATAGGTGGGCATACCGTCCGACTTTATGAGGATATTGTCCTCAAGCTCCGAATAATCGACGGAAATATCGCCATACACCATATCGTGATACGTCCCCGTGCCCTCTTTCGGGATATTTTGACGGATAACGTACGGCACGCCGTTTTTGAGATTTTCCTCGATTTCTTCCTTGGAAAGGTACAAGCAATGCTTGTCGTAAGTCCTCACGCCGTTTTCGTCGGTCAAGGTTTCGAGGCGCTCCTTCGTGCAGAAGCAGTAGTACGCACCGCCGAGATCGATAAGTTTTTTGGCGTATTCCATATATATGGGTTTTCTTTCGCTTTGGATATAAGGACCGTAACCGCCGTCCTTATCGGGACCTTCGTCGTGGGTGATGCCCGAGGTTTTGAGCGTCCTGTAAATCAAATCGACCGCGCCCTCGACAAACCTTTCCTGATCGGTGTCCTCGATGCGCAGAATGAACGTGCCGTGGTTTTTCCTTGCAAACAAAAATGCGTACAGACACGTCCTCAGATTTCCGATGTGCATAAATCCCGTGGGGCTGGGTGCGAAACGGGTTCTTACCATTTGTTCCATATTAGTATTTTATACCGTCCTTCAAAAAGTTATTTACGTTTTGTTGTATTTTACCGCCGACGCCGTCCTCGACGAACGAGCAGTAGCCGAAGTCGCTGAAAATGTAGTGGTCGGTCAGTCGGATTTTTATGAGTTGCAACGCGGCGGCGATGGCGCGCGTAAGTTCGACGTCCTGAATGCTCGGCGATACGTCGCCCGACGGGTGGTTGTGCGCGATAACGACGGCAACCGCCTTATACTTCAACGCATTGTCCACGACGTCCCTGACGTCAACGCGGACTTCCTGCGGGATACCCGACGCAAGTTTGATGAGTTTTATCACCGCGCTTTTTGCGTCAAGACACAGCATATAAAAGTTTTCGGTTTTGTCACCGTAAAAAAGCGGGGACAAATATCTGACCAAATCTCCGCGCGTCGAGATGATTTTTTTGCCTTTGTCGGCGTCCGAAACGTACAGCCTGAATATGCCTTTCATACTCGACAACAGCAACGCCGCGTTCGCCGTCATTCCGCTGACGCTAAGAAGCGCGTCGTAATCGGCACTCAATACGTTTCTGAAACTGCCGAATTTGGAAATGAGTTCGTGCGCGATACCGTTCGTATCCTTCCTCGGAATTGCGTGATATAAAAGATATTCCAACGCCTCGTGTGGCTGTAAACCCTCTATCCCCGACTGCAAAATACGCTCTCGCATTCTGTCACGATGTCCCTCATGCATAAAATCGCCTCGTAATATTAGTTCACATTTATTACAAATAGTGTATAATAATATAATAAAAATTACAAACGTTTTTCTCAACTTAAACGGATTTTTCGGAGGCTATAATGGAAAAATATCAAAACGAACTCTTGAAAGACACCCTCGAATTGCTGTCGTTCGACGGCGAGGAAGGCAAGCCCGCGCCCGGCGCACCCTTTGGCGAAGGCAACAGACAGTGCCTCGACTGGTTTTTGAATAAGGCGAATTCCTTTGGGTTTTCGACAAAAAACCTTGAGGGATATTGCGGAGTTGCCGACGTCGGCGACGGCGAGGCTTTTGGTATTCTCGGTCACCTCGACACCGTGCCCGTGGGCGACGGCTGGACGCACAATCCCTACGGCGAAATCGACGGCGATATGATTTACGGCAGAGGCATCGTGGACGACCGCGGTCCCATGCTTGCGTGTCTGTACGCCGTGAAGTCGCTTTTGGACGAGGGACTTACCCCGAAAAAACGCATTCGCTTTATCGTCGGTTGCAACGAGGAAACGGGTTGGAAATGCATCAAGTATTACAACACCGTCGAGAAAATGCCCGAATCGGGGTTTTCGCCCGACGCCGACTTCCCCGTCATCAACTGCGAAAAAGGCATTGCAACGATTACCTTTGAAAAAAGTTATTCGGGCAACGTCGAAATTTTTGGCGGAACTCGTCCCAACGTCGTGCCGAACGTCTGCACCGCGCGTATCCCCGACACCGCCGACAACCTTGCAATAATCGAAAAGTCCGATCTTGAATACGAGGTCGCGGACGGACGCATTGTCGTCACCGCCCACGGAAAATCCGCGCACGCCGCAACGCCCGCTCTCGGCGACAACGCAATCGTAAAAATGCTGAAAGTTTTGAGCGAGATCGACGTTGATTTCAAAAAGATTTATACGGCGTTCAAGACCTCCGACGGAAAAGGCGCGGGATTGGACCTTTGCGACGACGTATCGGGTGCGCTGACCGTCAACCTCGGTATGATTTCCTCGCACGAAAAACTGACGTTCACCATAAATATCCGCTATCCCGTCACCGTCAAAAAAAGCACGATTGTCGATATTTTGGACAAGTGCCTTTATGACTTTATAATCGCACATTCGGAGTTTCAAGAGCCACTTTTTGTCGATAAAGACGATGATTTGGTGAAAACATTGCTTGCAACGTACAATGACGTAACGGGCGAAAACCGTGAAGCGGTGGCAATCGGCGGTGGCACCTACGCACGCGCATTAAACCACGGCGTAGCGTTCGGACCGGAGTTCCCGGGGGTTCCCTCTTCAATCCATATGCCCGACGAACGCACCCCGATAAGCACCTATATGAAGGTGTTCAAAATCTACCGCGAGGCAATAAAACGCCTGTGCTTTTAATAAGTCGAAAAAAGGGTACGCCGAGCGCGTACCCTTTTTTACGTTGCGTAAACGTACAGATAATGCATTATCGCCGAAAACAACTGATAAGAAAATTCCTTTTGATAGTCCTCGCTTATCAAAAGTTTTTCGTCCTCCGCATTGCTCAAAAAACCGCACTCCACGATTGCAGACGGCGCGGATACGGCGTTTATTATGTAAAAATCGCCAAAAAGCGCAACGTATTCTCGCCCGCCGTACTTTTTGTTGATGGCAAAATTTAGTTTTTGCATCAAAACCGAGGCAAGCGAAAAGGAAAGCGGATTTTTCTTGTCGTAAAAAACCTGCGCGCCACGCCGTGACGGTTGCGCCTTATAAAAGTTCATGTGGACGCTCAAAACAAGGTCGGGATCCGCCCCGTCGATTATCTCTTTTCTTTTGACAAAGTCGTCTTTTTTGAATCCTGTGACGCTTTTTGAGAGCGCGTACTTGTTTTTTCTGGTCAAAACGACTTTGACGCCCGCGTTTTCAAGGTAATTTTTCAGGATTTTGACCATTTTCAGGTTCAAATCGCTTTCAAGCGCGCCCGTATTCACGCCGACAACCCCGCCGTCGGGCGAGCCGTGCCCCGCGTCCAGCACAACGACGTAAGAAGCGTCGATTTTTTTGTAATTTATCGTTTCGTTCGCATAAACGACGCCAAAAAACGCAAAAATCACC
This sequence comes from uncultured Clostridia bacterium, assembly GCA_934254835.1. Lineage (GTDB taxonomy): Bacteria > Bacillota > Clostridia > Christensenellales > CAG-917 > CAG-349. The sequence continues at coordinate 35,827 of CAKQMI010000007.1, forward strand.
AAAATAATCGCCGATATCGCAATACCCGTTCTGAAAATTGTTTGTCCGCACTTGTCCACAATACGCTCCCGCACATTTTTATTCAAAAATTGTATAAAAACGGGTGGTTATCCACCAAGTTATCCACATTCGCACTATTTTATGTTGACAAACTCCACATTATTCGTTAAAAATTTGTCGAATTGCGTTTGATTATTTCCGCCGACTTTTTTGAAATTTTTCGCAAATTTGCGGTTTTTAGCGGTGGATTTTTTTGCAGTTTTTTCCAAACCGCGAGTTTTTGGAAGAATATCGACATTTTTTGCAACATAAACGCCCCTTTTTTGAAATATGCTATTTTTGAAATACTTTTTGCGAGGTTTATTATGCGAAAAATCACCTCTTATTTGTCGTTGCCCGTCATTTCGGGCAGTAATCAGGAAATTTTGGGCACTATCACGGGGGTTTTGTGCGATAAGCGGTTGAAAACGGTGGAATTTTTCACCTTTTCCGACCTGTTTTCCGCCTTCCCGACAAGATATTACGTCGCACAAAGAAGCCTGAAACGAATTAACGACGATTCGGTTGTTTTGTCTAATCTTTTATGCATAAAAAACGACGCCGATATTTTTGGGAAAGACCTTGTCGAATTTCCCTTGGGCGCGCCCGTTTACACTTCGGACGGAAAAGCCTTGGGCGTGCTTTCCGATTTGTACTTCGGCGATACCGACAAAAAGTCCGTTGCCGTCATCGTCAACGATACGCCCGTGCTTGTCGAAAGGGTTGCGACCGTCGATGCGCAAGGCGTGGTTCTTCTCCCCGACGGCAAAAAACGCATAAGAAAAAAGAAATCGCCCGTCATCGAAAAACCCGAAAAAGATTTTCAAGTGTCGCTTTTTGACGCAAATAAACCCTCCGCTCTCCCCGTCAAGGCGTTGTCCAACTACGGATTTTTGATTGGGCGTGTGGCGACGGCGTCCGTTTATGACAAGGACAACCGCGTCATCGTCAAAAAAGGCGCGCTCGTCACGCAAGATATCGTGTTCAACGCCCACAGGAAAAACCGCCTCATCGCCCTGACGCTCTCGTCAAAACCTTGATTTTTGCACGTTTTCCTTGAAAAATCCGCGCGTTTGCAATATACTGAATATATAAAGAAAGGCGGACGGTATGGAAAACAAAAAAATTATCATTTGTCCCGACAGCTTCAAGGGGACGCTCACGGCGGAAGAGGTCGCGCTCACCATCGACCAAGCAATTAAGGACGTATTGCCCACTGCCGACACCTACGTTTTGCCCGTTGCGGACGGCGGAGAAGGCACTCTTGAATGTTTTCAGCGCGCGCTGAGCGGGCGACTTATCAGCGTCCGCACAAGAAACAGCAACTTCCGTCCCTGCACGGCGGAATACCTTTTGTCGCCGGTATGCGCGATTGTCGAAAGCGCAAAAGCCATCGGGCTTTCTTCGACAGAGTTCAAAAATCCCCAAAAAACCACGACATACGGCGTCGGCGTCATCATCGAAGACGCATTAAAACGCACCGACGATATCGTGCTTGCCCTCGGCGGAAGCTCGACAAACGACGGCGGTGCGGGGATTGCGACAGCCCTTGGCGTAAAGTTTTTCGATAAATCCGGCGAGACTTTTATTCCCACCGGCGGAACTCTTAAAAACATCGACAGAATCGACGCGTCAAACGCTAAAAAGTTCAACCTGACTTGTATGTGCGACGTCGAAAATCCGTTGTGCGGTGAAAACGGCGCGTCCTACGTCTTTGCCCCGCAAAAAGGCGCCGACTATATGATGGTCAAAGAGTTGGACGACGGTATGAAACATTTTGCAAACATTATAAAGCGCGACGTCGGCGTTGACGTCGAAAACCTCAGAGGCGGTGGCGCGGCGGGCGGAATCGCCGCGGGTATGGTCGCTTTCTTCAACGCAAAACTGACCTCGGGCATCGACGTAATGCTCAGCGGAACAGGCTTCGACTCTCTCCTCAAAACCGCGTCGCTGGTCGTCACCGGCGAGGGAAAACTCGACAGCCAGACGCTTGACGGAAAAGCCATCAGCGGTATAGTCGGTCACGCCAAAAAATACAACGTCCCCGTCATTGCCATTTGCGGACAAATCGCACTCGGCTTCGACCTTGAAAAATCGGGACTTGCGCTTGCGACGGCGACCTCGCCCGAGCACACTCCGCTGTTGCCGTCAAGGAACTATAAAAAGGAATTGTACGACACCGCCGTCAAACTTTTTGAAGGTGTATTACACAAGAAATTTTAAGACGATATTACGCAAAAAGCCTGCAAGAAATTGCAGGCTTTTGCGTTTTTAGGGGGATTTCGGAAATTATGTTAGATTTTATTATTCGATAGTGATTGTGCGCTGTTTCTCGGGTTTATCTGCCATTTTGGGCACATTAACCGTCAATACGCCATTGTCGTACTTTGCTTTGATGTTGTCCTCGTCCACGTCGCCGACGTAATAGTTACGACTGCAAGACGACGTTCTTTCTTGGCGAATATAACCGTTTTTGTCTTCCTCGGACTTCTCCTCTTTCTTTGCGGAAACCGTAAGATAGCCATCGTTGATGTCCACCGTAATATCCTTTTTGTCATAGCCGGGAATTTCGACCTCAAGGACGTACTCTTTGTCGTTTTCTTTGACGTCGGTACGCATCAAATCGCCGTCGTAAATCGGGCGGAAGAAGTTGTCAACCGCAACGCCGAAGTTGTCAAGACCTTTTTCAAATTTGTCCCATCTGGTAATATAGTTTTTCATAATATGCACTTCCTTATTTGTTTATTTTTAGCAATCACTGTTCGCGACTGTTAGCACTCGTTCCCTTTGACTGCTAATTATATTATACACCCGTTTTTCACTTTGTCAATACCTATTATGCAAATTTTTTAAATTTTTTTGCACTGTCTTTTACAATCTCGTCGATTTTTCTTGAAAGTTAATAAGGATATGATGTAAAATAAACTTAATGTATGAAATAATGCACACACGCGTACATACGCATAAGGAAAGGGGATTATTATGGACGACAAAATTTCGGCACTCGTGAAAAACTGCGATTTATCGAAGCCTATGTTTCGGGCGCGCTCGTCGGAGGTTTTCGACCTCGGCGACGAAAAAGTTTTGAAACTTTACTTCGACGACGTTTCAAAAGACAACGTCGATATCGAACTTCTGAACACCGTCGTCGCATTCGAAACGGGCGCGACGCCTATGGAATGTTTCGGAAAAGTCGAAGCGGGCGGGCGTCAAGGTTTGGTTTTCAAAAAACTGTACGGCGGTTCGCTGACGGATATGCCGATGAAAAACCCGCTTATCTTGTTCAAGGCGGGGAAAATCATTGCGTCATTGCACACGAAAGTTCACTCGGCGCACTCGGATAAACTTCGCGACGTCCGAGAGGTCGCGCTTTCAACCCTCGACAACGGACTTTTCGCTTTCCTTTCGGACGACGAAATGGAAAAACTGAAAAAATATATTTCCGCTCTGCCCGAAGCCGACAATATCATTCATTTGGACTTCCACACCGACAACATTTTGTGCGACGGCGAAAACTACCAAGTCATCGACTGGATGACCGCCTGCAAAGGTCGTCCCGAGGCGGAACTTGCGATGATGCACTTTTTGTTCCACGACGCCGAACTTTTCCCGGGAAGCTCAAAAATGAAAATCTTGTTTATGAGTGCGATCCGCGTGTTTATTTACAACGGATTTATCAAAAACTACGTCAAGATGAACAAGGGCGTCGCCAAAGACAGCCACAAGCCGTGGGACGTCGTTGCGTACGTTCTCAGACTGGGCATCTGGGATATCGCGTCCGAGCGCGAATTTTTGCAAAACAAAATAAGAACGGAAATCAAAAACATAAAATGAGCAGTTTCAAGAAAAAGGTCAAACAACTTAACGAGTTGGACAACAGAATTACCGCCACCGAAAAAAACGGTTGCATTTACCTTTCGGGCGAGGTTGACGACTGGAACACCGTCGTAAAGGCGGGGCGTATCGCCACCGACAAAAAATATATCGGCGTCGTCAACGACGTCAGACTGAAAGGCTTTGTGCAAAAACAATACGTTCCGCCGATAAACGACGACGCACTTTCGGGGCTTTCTCCCGACGTGCTTATCATCGGCGCGGGACTTGTCGGCTCGGCAACCGCAAGGGAACTCTCAAAGTATAAACTGGACGTCCTAATCGTCGAAAAAGGCGCGGACGTCGCGGGCGGACAGTCGTCCAGAAACGGTGGTGCGGTGCACGTCGGCATCAACTATTCGCCCTCGTCGCAAAAACACAAATATAATTACGTCGGCAACCAAATGTACACCGACCTCGCGCGCGACCTCGACGTCCCGTTTGAAAGAGTTGGGCATCTTTTGCTTGTCGCAAGAAAGTGGGAGCAGATTTTACCGCGTCTTTTGGTGCTGAACTCGAAAAGGCTGAAAATCCCCGGAGCGCGCTACGTTGACCGCAAGGAACTTTTGAAAATCGAACCTTACGCGCCGTCATGGGCGATGGGCGCGCTGTATATGCCGACGGGCGGGTTTACCTCGCCTTATAAAATGTGCGTCGCGCTTGCCGAAAACGCCCTTGAGAACGGAGCGAAAATCGCCCTAAACACCATGGTCACGGGAATGGACGTCGAAAACGGCAAGATAACCGCCGTGAAAACCAACCGCGGTACGTTGCACCCGACAATCGTCATCAACTGCGCCGGCGTCTATACCGACGTAATCGCCGATATGGCGGGCGACCGCACCTTTACCATCCACCCGCGAAAAGGCACCGACATAATCCTTGACAAAAAGGTCGGAAAATACATCAATACGACCGAGGTGAAATCCCCGATAACGGTTTTGACCGACGAAAAAACTTCTTTGAAAAAGCGCGTCAAAATGATAAAATTCGCCCTGTCGCACGAGAACACCAGCAAGGGTATCGCCGTCATTCACACCGTCGACAAAAATATGATTCTCGGGCCAAACGTGCTGGAAACCCCCGACCGCGAGGACGTCACCACCGACAAAAAAACAATGGATTTTATCATGGCGGAGCAAATGAAAGTCGCGGAAAAAGTCAACCCGTCGGACGTCATCGCCTATTTTTCGGGCGTGCGTGCGCCGACCTACGAAGAAGATTTTCAGGTGCGCAAAGGCATTTTCACCGAAAATATTTTGGAAGCGGCGGGCGTTCAGTCTCCCGGCGCGACCGCCGCCCCCGCAATCGCCGTTGACCTTGCAAAATGGGCGGTGGAATATATAGAAAAGTTTAAGGCGGTGGAAAAGAACGACTCTTTCAACCCCGTCAGAAAAAAGCACCCGCACCCCAAGGACATGTCCGAAAAAGAGCGCGACGCCCTCATAAAGCAAAACCCCGCTTACGGCGAAATTGTGTGCCGTTGCGAGGAGGTGTCGAAAGGCGAAATCCTGGACGCGCTGGACAGTCCCCTGCCCGTTTATACTCTGGACGCAATCAAAAGACGGTGCCGTCCCGGAATGGGCAGATGCCAAGGCGGATTTTGCAGTCCCAACGTCGTGAAAATCCTTGCCGACGCAAAAGGCGTCCCTCCCGAGGAAATCACGAAAGCGTCAAATCGCGCCGTCATACTGTACGAAAAAACCAAACATCCTGAAGACAATGGGCGTTAAAACCTTGCTTTTTTCGTGCGCGTGTGATAATATCTTTATACAATTTAACGCAATTAAATAAAAAGGAATAAATTAAAGTTTCAAGGAGTTTGTTATGAGTAATTCGGAAAAAATTATCGGTGAAAAACGTACGCCCGTCCCGACTCCCGAGCACATTGTAGAAAACGGCGTTGCGCATTACGGCACTTTTAGTGAGCCATTCAAGGACTTAAACCTTATGGATTGCAAAAAACCCTTCTTTATGAAGGCTCCCAAGTTTATCAAACGCGCGCGTCTTACCGAGTGGGAAGCATTCGAGGTCAATATGGACGAAGGCTCGCTCATCAGCGCATGCTACAACATGGGGCCCGTCGGTTTTTCCATTTTCGTATGGCACGATAACGCGGAAAAGAAAATTTACGCCTGGCGCAATCTCGTGCCCGTCAAACGCGCAAAAGTCGCCACGCAACTTCTGAACGACAACTGCTATTGCAAAACCAAAAAGAGCGAATACAAAATCATCAACGACTTTGCAAACGGCAAGGCTCAATGCGTGGGACACACCAAAGGCAAAGCGGGCGAATTTGCAATCGACATCTCGTTCGAGCGTCTTTCCCCCTTGGCAAACGGCGTTATGCCCCTTATGAAAAATAAGGACGGCTCGTTCAGAAATCCGCTGTACAGCGAAAAGGACTTCTTCAAAGCCACCGGCACCATCACGTTGAACGGCAAAACCTATAAGACGAACGAACGCTCGGTGGGCATCATCGACGACCACAAAGGATACTATCCGTTCTTCGCGCACTACGACTGGCTCACCACGATGGGCATGACCGAAATCGACGGCGAACAAAAATACTTCGCTTTCAACCTCACCCGCAACCAGTCGGTGGATCAGGTCAACTACAACGAAAACGTGATTTGGCTGGAAGGCGAGTCTTTCCCGATGCCTCCCGTCGTTTTCACCCACAAGGACGGCAAAAAGAAAACCAACGAGTGGTATATCCGCGACGAAGCGGGAAAAGGACTTGTCGACATCACTTTCAAAATCGACAATATTTTCTATATGCCCATACCCGTTGCGGTCTATTACGCCCTGCCTTACGGCAAGATTTACGGCTACGTCACCGACACCAACGGCAAGAAGTATACCGTTGACGGAATGGTCGGCATCGGCGAGGACAAAACCACCCGCATTTAATAAACCGCAAGTTTTTGACAAACAAAAAGCACTCCGTGCGGAGTGCTTTTTCTGTTGCCGAATTTTATATGAACATTTTGAGTTTGTTGGGAACGACGCGGATATCCAAATATCTGTCTTCGATAATCTCGCCATCCAGCTCGAACCTGCTGTCGTCCAACGCCTCGATGATGACGTGGTCGGTGCGAAGTTCCTCGACGGTTTTGTCCTCGACGTGCCTGCCTTTCAAAAATTTGAGAAGCATGGGCACGATTCTTCTTTTTTTCATTTCGTTGACGATGACGACGTCCAACAATCCGTCGTTGACCACGGCGTTCGGGCAAATGGGCAATCCTCCGCCGATAAATCCGCCGTTGCCGATTCCAATCATAAACACGCTTTTATCCATCGTTTTCCCGTCGATAATAAGGCGAAGTTTGTGGAAGCGGGTGTGCAGGAGGGTGTAAATCAAAGCATAGTTATAAGCCGCGCTCCCCTTCAGTTTTTTGACTTTGGCGTATTTGACAAGGACGTCGACGTCCATACCTCCGCCTGCCACGTTCAAGCATCTTGTCACGCCGAGGTCCATATAATCGACGTAGCCGACGTTGCCCTTTAAGATGACTTCCATTGCCTTTTCGACGTCTTTCGGGTGACCTGATTTTTTGATGAAGTCGTTTCCGCTTCCGCAGGCGATAAGCCCCAGTGTGACGTTGTCAAAGTTTTCGATGCCACAAAGCACCTCGTGGAAAGAGCCGTCCCCGCCCATGGCGATGATTTTCGTATCGGGCTCACGCGAAAGTTCCCTTGCGATTTCGGTGGCGTGGCGAGCGTGCTGAGTTTCGTGCACGATATACGGCGCCTTTTTGGAATCCAAGATTCTTTTGACGGTTTGCAGGGCTTTTTGGCTTTCGCCCTTTCCGCCGACCGGATTTATTATAATATGATACATAATCTTCTCCCAAGTTTTATTACTTCTATATTATCACCGCAAATTCACGCTGTCAAGATTTGATCAAAAATCGGGTTTGCAGTCGGTCGTACGACTTAACCGTGCAAAACGAACGCTTTATACAACTATTTTTAATCATATACTTGCAAACTTATGCGTGTTGTGCTATATTATGTCTCGGAAAATTTCGATAGGAGAATACTTATGAAAAAGAAACACGAATTCAAACTGTGGAATGAATTCAAGGCGTTTATCAATCGCGGTAGCGTCCTTGATTTGGCAGTAGGCATGATTATCGGCAGTGCGTTCACCGCAATCGTGAACTCTCTTGTCAAAGGCATACTCCAACCGCTCATCAATATGATTCCTTTGGGACAGGACGGCAAAAGTTTGCAAGTGGTTTTGAGGGATCCCGTCGTCGATTCGGCAGGCACCGTCATCAAAGAAGCCGTCATTATGGACTTCGGCGCGGTTATATCGGCAATCATCACTTTCCTGCTGACCGCCCTCGTTTTGTTCCTCGTCATCAAAGCCATCAATAAGGCGCGCGAAATCGGCGACAAAGAAAAAGAAAGATTTGAAAAACTCGCCAATAAAATGATCGGCAAAAACGGCGAAGACACCGCCGAGGAAGCCACGGAAGAAGTCGCAGAAGTCGCGGAAGAACCCGCACCCGCTCCCGTTGAACCCGCTCCCGACAAAACGCAGGAACTGCTCTCGGCAATTCTTGACGAACTCAAAGCGCAACGCGCCGACAAGGAATAATCCAAAAACAACGAAAAGCCCCGAAGCACTTCGGGGCTTTGTTTTGCTGTTGCGAAAGCAACGTGTTTTTTGCACAACGTGCGCCTTGTTGACACTCCTCAAAATGGCAATTTATACGTCATTCCGAGCGTAGCGCGGGAATCTCCCGGAAGGGACACCGCTTAACAAACGTTCTTTGTCAGGCGGTTGCTCTCTTCTCGACCGTGACTTCGCCGTCGGTGCATTTTACGACGATTTCTTTTTGCGGTTTATCCGCAATTTTCACTTTTGCCCACTCGGCTTTCGTCCCCATATAGCGGAACTCGGTTTTGTAGGAAGTGTTTTGGAATCTAATTTCAACGACGCTTGTCGGGATATTCATTATTTGCGCGTAGTAGTTGCTAATATTCGCACTTATTACGGGCAATTCCACGTCGTCAATCGTATATTTTGAGGCAATCGTAAATTCTTGGAAGCGAATGCCTTCCTTTCGTCCTGAAAACTCACGACCTTCCTGTCCGTCGATAAAAGTCCTTTCGTAAATGCCGACAGGTTGGGACCCATACGATTTGTAATCCTTAAACTCCTCGGGCACGACAAAGCTCGTCTTGTTAAAGTCCTTATAAACAACCTTTGAATCATAGATCTCGGCGACGATGCTGTTGTTGTTTTCGACGCGCACTTTGATATCGTCGAATTCCTCTTCGCTATTTTTGTATATTTTGTATGCAAACAACAAATCGTTGAGGTCATCGAGTTCTTCCGTGACCGCGTCAATCCAGCTCTTATCGATTGCGTTGCCGTCCAACGAATAAACCTTTTTCTTTGTTATTCCACCGTCTTTGGACAGATTGTAATATCTGCCGTCCTCGTAAAATACCATGTCTATTTGGGTTTTCACGCCGTCTTTTTCGGTTATTTTGCAAAAACCGTTTTGGGTGACGTAATTGATTTTGTCTTCTCCGTTTTCACCTTTTTCCGTCGCGACCACGGTCATGCTTTTGATATCGGCGTTTACAAGCGACGCCATAATCTCGCCGACGTCCATTTTATTGTTGAGCTTCAGTTCGCCTTTCTTATTGCAGGCGGAGCATCCTATCGCCACCGAAAGGACGAGGATTATCGCCATCATTATAAATACAAATTTCTTTTTCATAATTTCGCCTCCTTAGTCCTTTGTGATTTCGACGTCGCCGTCGGTGCAATGTACGGTAAACGTCTGTGACAAGCCGTCTTTTTTGATTTCGACAGCTCCCCACTGCGCTTTTGTTCCCAAGTAATAAATATCGCCTGAAGAATAAACCACTTTCTGTAAATTCTCAATGTAAGTCACGCTTGCGGGAATCGTTAATATGTCGCACCTACTACTGCTGTCTTTACCTATTATCGCAGTGACCGCTTTCCCGTTGAACGTTTCCGGAATAGTAAACCTTGTAAACGACCAATTGAACCCGGTAAACGCAAGCTTTCCGTCGATTTCTTCAAAGTTCGCGGCATACAATGTAGTCGCGCGGGTGGCATAATCGCTTAGTTCTTGTGGCACTCCAATCGTGGTGTCGTTGATTTTGGAAAGAGTGACTTGGACGTTCTCATCATTAACGTTAATAATAAGTTTGCCTTTTTCGACTTTTACAGAATAATCGTTTTTATAGCCTTTTTTTTCTTTGTAAATGTAACTCGCAAGAGGCTTTAAAATATATCTGTTCATCACATCATATCTAGCTTGCGTGACTTCGGACGGTTTTGCCCCCACCATATCCATAATTTCGATGCCGACGTTATCACCCTCTTTTTCCATTGAATAGAATCGTTTGCCATCATAGATATATGCGATGAAGTTTGTCTTATCGCCTGCGATTTCAGTCAACGAATACCCTTCGGTCGTAACGCGATAACACTCCGTATTTTCATTGTTTTTCACCTCAATCGTATACGACTTGACGTCGCCTTTTACGATTGCCTCATAAACCTTTTCAGGTTTCATATCCTTTTTGATTTTTACCTCGCCCTTTTTGCACGCGGTAAAAGAAAACAGCGACGTGAACACAATCGCAATCGCCGTAAGTGATAAAAGAATTTTCTTTTTCATTTGCAGTCTCCCTTATTTTGATATAATTATTTTATTATGTATCAAAACGATTTGTCAATAATTTTAAGTTGACACTTAAATTTATGAACTCTGTTGGTATTAAAGAGAAAAGTGAATAAACCTCGACGAACTCGTCCGCGCTATGTAACAAAAGGCTCACGAGGATTTTCCGTGAGCCTTTTTCAATGTGTTAAATTATTATAAGTTTGCTTTATAATCCGTTCCCCAGTCAAACATCGCGTCAAGAATAGGTTTTAACGTTTTCCCTAATGCGGACAATGAATATTCCACTCTCGGCGGAACTTCGGCAAAGACTTCGCGTTCGATAAGCCCGTCGTCTTCGAGCGCGCGCAAATTATCCGTCAGCACTTTTTTGCTGATTCCGGGTATGGTTTTAACAAAGTCTGAAAATCGTTGCGTGCCGTTATAAATTAAGTTTCGTAATATAAGTAATTTCCATTTGTTTCCTATAAGTTGAACGGTGGTTGCAACGGGGCATTCCGGCAATTCTTCTTTTGTCAGCATAAAAACTCCTTATCTTTTTTGTTTGAATTATATCAAAACGCCCTTAAAAAGTCAATGGTTCAAAAAGGAAACCAAGTAACAAATCTATTGTCGGGTAATAGAAAAGTAACGTTTGTGAAAAATTTTTTTTAACGTGTTACACTTCTGTCGTAATCGATGAGATTGCAAAAACAAATCTTTGGAGGAACAAAATATGACAAACAATAACATTCAAAAAGCAAAGGAACTTATCGGCTGTTTTGTGACGGGAGATACCGAGAAGGCAAAATCACTGTTGAAAGACAATTACATTCAGCATAATCTTGCGTATGCTACCGGCGCGGAAGCGTTTTGCGGTTCTGTTGCATATCTCGGAAGCGCGCCCGTAAAGACCACCGTAAACACGATTCGCGCATTTGAGGACGGCGATAAAGTTTTTATGCAAACCGTATACAACTTTGCCGGTGCAGGCGAACAGGTGGCTTTTGATATTTTCCGTTTTGAGGACGGACTTATTGCGGAGCATTGGGATAACCTCGCGACAAAAGCGCAACCGAATCCTTCCGGCAGAACGCAGATTGACGGTCAGACCGAAGCGAAAGACTTAGATAAAACCGAAGCAAACCGCGCTCTTGTAAAAAATTTCCTTTATGACGTAATGCAAGGCAATAATCCGCAGAAAACCCCCGATTATTTCGACGGCGACAAATATTTGCAACACAATACGGGAATAGCAGACGGTCTTTCGGGACTTGGCGCTGCCCTTGAACAACTCGCAAAAGCCGGAATCGCTATGATTTACGATAAAGTTTATCAGGTTCTTGCCGAGGGCGATATGGTATTGGCTGTTTCGGAAGGCACGTTCGGCGGTAAACCCACTTCATATTATGATTTGTGGCGTGTCGAAAACGGTAAAATAGCGGAGCATTGGGACGTTATGGAAACGATTGCCGATAAATCCGATTGGCAAAACGACAACGGTAAATTCTGATAGTTTTTAAGTCGGGCGCAATCGGGGTTTCGGTTGCGCCTGTGTGTTTTTTTAATTACTATGGATATAAACGAGATTTTACGATTTTTAAAAGTGCAAATATATATCGACGCGATAAAAAGGAATTAAGTATGGAGCAAACGGAAAGAAGAACACGACTAATTAAATATTTACTTGAAGAAAGAAACGAAACGATAACCATTCCGAGCGATGAAGATTCGCAAAAAAGACTGTTGCGCGCTTTATTAAACGTTCGACCGCCGATGCCCGTTTCCGCGGAATTTTTATCTTTGCAGGACGAATATCTGACCGAAAGAAAAAACGAGCGCGGCGTAGTTGACGTTAAAAATTTAGCATATATCGACGGTTTTTCGCTGTTCAAGGGAGATATTACGACGCTGAACGCGGACGTGATTGTCAATGCCGCAAACTCCGCCATGCTCGGTTGTTTTCGTCCGTTGCACAACTGTATCGACAACGCAATCCACACTTTTGCGGGCGTGCAAGTTAGGCTCGATTGCAACGATATTATGAAAGGCAGAGAAGCCGAAAACGGCGAAGTTATCGTTACAAAAGCCTATAATTTGCCAAGCCGATTTATATTCCATACCGTCGGTCCTGTCGTTTACGGGCGCGTAACGAAAGAAAACGAATCGGATTTGGCAAAATGTTACCGAAACTGCCTTGCAAGAGCCGACGAGATGAAACTCAGAAGCATTGCGTTTTGTTGTATTTCGACAGGCGTTTTCGGTTATCCGAAGGAAGAAGCAGCCCTGCTTGCAGTAAAAGTAGTGCGAGAATACATGGCGCAAACCGCAAGCGATATTAAAGTTATATTCGACGTGTTTGAGGAGGAGGACTATGAATTATACAGACGAATACTCGGAAAAAATTGATGACTTGAAGGCACTTATCGAAAATGCGGAAGCAATCGTGATAGGCGCGGGCGCAGGGCTTTCTACCGCCGCGGGTTTTACTTATTCGGGACAGCGTTTTCACGAGAATTTTCACGATTTTGAGGCAAAATACAATTTTCACGACATGTATTCGGGCGGGTTTTATCCTTTCGACACTCCCGAAGAATTTTGGGCGTACTGGTCGAGATATATTTTGATAAATCGTTATTCGGATCCGCCGAAACCCGTTTATAACGAACTTTTTGAACTCGTCAAAGATAAAAATTACTTTGTCATAACGACAAACGTTGACCACTGTTTTCAGAAAGCAGGACTCGATAAACAAAGGTTGTTTTACACCCAGGGGGATTACGGACTTTTTCAGTGTTCAGTCCCCTGCCACAACAAAACCTACGATAACGAGGAAATCGTTCGTAAAATGGTAGAAAATCAACGCGATATGAAAATTCCGTCCGATCTCTTGCCGAAATGCCCCGTTTGCGGAAAGCCTATGACGATGAACTTGCGTTCCGACGACAAATTTGTCGAGGACGACGGTTGGCATCTCGCCTGCGAACGCTATGAGCAGTTTATCAAAGAGAATAAAAACAAAAATATTTTATATCTCGAACTCGGTGTCGGAATGAACACCCCTGTCATAATCAAATATCCGTTCTGGCGATTGACTGCTCACAACAAAAATGCTCGTTACGTTTGCATAAATATGGATATGGCATACGCACCTGACGAAATAAAAGATCGGTCGTTGTGTTTTTCGGAAGACATTGCCGCTACGATAAACGCTTTGAAACAAAGTTCTATGAGGATTAATAAAAACAGCATTTCCCCTTTCGCAATATCGGCTACCGGGAAAAAATAATACAAACCTTGTTCGGCACGCATTGACAACGCCCCGAAAATCGTCGTATAATCTGTTTATCACCTACGAAAAAAAGGCAACATTACTTTATGAAAATCGATTTGACTGGAAAATGGAAATTCAAGTCGTCTTTGGACGCCGACTTTTTGGACGCGGTTGTCCCCGGCACGAACTTTGCGGACCTCATTCGACTGGACCGTATGAAAAATCCGCTGTCGGATTTGTCCGCCGTTAACACCAACCACAACGAGTGGTTTCTTCGTGCATGCGGTGACGACTGGATTTATCAAAAAACTTTTGTGGTTTCCGACGACGTTCTCCGTTCGGACAAGGTGTTTTTGACGATAAACAAAATCGACACTCTTGCCCTCGTTTTCCTGAACGATCAGCAGGTCGGACACTCCGAAAATTCGTTTGTACCCTTCCGCGTTGACGTCAAGTCGTTTTTGACGGTCGGCGAGAACGTGCTGGAAGTCAGAATTTGCAGTCCCGTGACCTTCGTCTATGGCGCAAGCAAGGTCGTCAAAACTCCCAAAAATCCCAACGGTCTTACGGGCGACGTCCATATCAGAAAACCCGCCCTCCACTTCGGCTGGGACTTTGCGCCGTTAATGCCCGCGTCGGGTATCCGCGAGGACGTGTTCCTCGAAACGGTGAACGGCGGTGAAATATCCTCGTTCCGCTCCTCGCAAAAGCACAATTCGGACGGCTCGGTCACGCTGTCGCTTTCGGCAAAAATCGAAAGGTACTCCCTTTCCGACTTCGAGACGGTTTTTTCGGTGCTCGCGCCCGACAATACTGAGTTCAACGCCAAAGGCATCGAAATCGAAAAGGACGTCTTCAAGGCGGATATCGAAATAAAAAATCCCGCTCTTTGGTGGACGCGCGATTTGTCGGACAAGCCCGAACAGCCTTTGTATGAGGTCGTCGTCAGCCTGAACTGCGCGGGCGACGTCGTGGACGGCAAAATCGTCAAAATCGGACTGCGCAACCTCGTTTTCGTCAACGATATCGACGAAAAAGGCAGGGATTTCCGCTTTGTTTTGAACGGCGTGCCCCTCTTTATCAAGGGCGCAAACTACCTCCCGCAAGATATCGTGGACGTCTTCGACAAGAAAAAATGCCGTCGCCTCCTTTCAAGCGTCGAATTTATGAATATGAATATGCTCCGCATTTTCGGCGGAAGCGGGTACGAAAACGACTTCTTCTACGACGAGTGCGACAGGCTCGGTATCCTCGTGTGGCAGGACTTCCCGTTTGCGTGTCAGGGATATCCGCTGTTTTTGCCCGCCTTCCTCGAAAACGTCGAAAAGGAAGCGACTTATCAGGTGGAACGTCTGCGCAATCACCCGTCGCTTGCCATGTTTTGCGGAAATAACGAAATCGAGGCGATGTCGATCAACTGGTTCGCCTTCCCGAAATATATCGACTCCGCCGAGCCGTTCTTCTATGAAACGCTGAAAAAAATCGTGCGCGACAACTCCGACGTCCCCTATATTGCGGGCAGTCCGTCGGGGGTGTCCTACCTTTTCGGCTTCAACTCGGACAACGTCGGCGACAACCATATTTGGGCGGTGTGGCACGGGCTGAAACCCGCGTCCTATTACAAAAAGCGTTTTCCGAGGTTTGCAAGCGAGTTCGGATTGATGAGCCTGCCGAACGAAAACAGCATGCAAAATATCCTTGGCGACGAACAAAAATTAGACTTCAAAAAACTGAAACCCCGCGACTTTTCCCGTGGCGGAATAGGCAAAATAAAGTACTACGCCCTCGAAAGATTTAACGCGCCAAAAGACACCGCGGGTTGGATTTACGCCTCGCAAATCGCACAGGCGGAAGGTCTTCGCGAGGCAGTGTCGCATTTCAGACGAAACCGCGATACGACGTCGGGCGCGCTCGTGTGGCAACTCAACGACGTGTTCGAGGGGCTCAGTTGGTCGGTCGTCGATTTTGACGAATCCTTAAAGGCGTCGGCGTATTACCTCAGACGTTATTTCGCCCCCGTTGCAGTCAATATCGACGTTGTGGACGGCGGGTTTTATATCCATACCTTCAACGACACTACCAACGATATTTCGGCAAAACTCGACTTTAAGGTGTGCAATTACGACGGTAAAGTGCTTGTTGAGCGAACTGAAGACGTTACCCTTTCTGCAGGCGAAAGCAAAATGCAGTTTGCAAAAGGTATGGCAATAATAAGAAATCAAAACAAGCGTCTCAGGTGTTTTGCGGTCGCCACGCTCACCACCGACACCGACGTGTTTTCGGACGTGCGTCTTATCAGACGTGAAAAATCGGCGCGCCTGCCCAAGCCCGTCATCACAAGAGAATACGACTTTGTCGAGGACGGTATCCTCAAAATCACGCTGTCGTCCGACATCTTTGCGCACGGCGTAAAACTGCAAAACCTCGTCAACGGTGCAAGGTTTTCGGACAACTTTTTCGACCTTGTCCCCGGCGAAACAAAGGAAATCACGGTAAATCTCGGGCGCACTTGCCCCATAAACGGTCTTGACGAAT
>CAKQMI010000008.1 GCA_934254835.1 uncultured Clostridia bacterium
TTTCGACTTCCGCGGGCTTTGCCATATAAGTTTTCATAATGGTAAAGACCTCCTAACAATTAAAATGTAAGCGTTTGGGCGTACAAAAAATTACAAGGGGCTAACTTTATAACCAATGTACAATCCTAAATTTGACTTATATATAATATCCAAGAAAAAAAACGTTGTCAAGCATAAAACGCCGTTTTTCACGCCGAAAGATTGAATATCGGGCGAAATTTCGTTTTTTTCTTGTTTTTTATCGATATTTTACCGAAAAAAGTGTCAGACCTTTGGCGGGGAGCGTTTTCCCGGCGCGCGTCCTGTCGCCCGACTTTATGATGTCCGCGACCTCGTCCGCCCGAATTTTGCCTTTGCCGACGTCAACGAGCGTGCCCGCGATTATCCGCACCATATTGTACAAAAAGCCGTTGCCCGTCACTTTTATCTCGACGTCCTCGCCGTTTTTTATTATTTCGACCTTTTCGACCGTCCTGACGGTGTCCTTGACACTGCTTCCCGACGCCTCGAAACACCGAAAATCGTGAGTGCCCTCGATATGGCGCGACGCCCTTTCCATTTCGGCAAAATCAAGGGGTACACACACGTTTTCCGCCGTGGCGTTCTTCAAAGGATTGAGATGCGGTGAAAGATAAAGCCTGTAAACATAGGTCTTTTCCTTTGCCATAAATCTAGCGTGGAAGTCGCTTTCCGCTTCCTCGCAACTCAAAACCCTGACGTCCTCGGGGAGCATCGTGTTTATTGCAAACGGAATTTTCTCGGCGGGGATAGAAGTGTCGGCGTCGAAGTGGGCGACTTGTCCCAAAGCATGCACGCCGGCGTCCGTCCTGCCACTGCCCGTGACGGCGGTTTTGTGCCCGAACAACTTTGAAAACGCGTCTTCCAACACGCTTTGTACGCTCACGCCGTTTTTTTGCGTCTGCCAACCGCAGTAGTTTGTCCCGAGATACGACACGGTGATTTTGTACCGCTTCATCAGAACAGTCCCCCGAAAACGTACTTGTCTACGATGATGAGTGCCAAATATCCGCCGACAACAATTATGCCGACGATATCCGAAAGTTTGATTTTTTGAACCTTGTATTTCGTGCGGTTTTCGGTGGCGTTATAGCACCTTGCGTCCAGTGCGAAAGCCAACTCGTCCGCGCGTCTGAACGCATTGACAAACAGCGGAATAAGGACGGGGAGCAACGCCTTTGCGCGTTGATGCAAATGCCCCGTATCGAAAGTCGCGCCCCTTGCCTTTTGCGCGTTCATAATCTTTTGCGTTTCTTCCATAAGGGTTGGGATAAACCTCAACGCAATCGACATGATAACCGCGATATCGTGCACGGGAACTTTGATGTATTTCAGCGGTGACATAAGACTTTCCAGCCCGTCCGTAAGTTCGGTGGGCGTGGTGGTCAAAGTCAAGAAAGTTGTGCCGACAACTAAAAAAGTGAGCCTTAAAGCCATCATTATGGCATAGTTAAGTCCGTAATCGGTAATTTTGAATATCCACCAGGACGCAATGATTTGTCCTTCTTTGACGAAAAATAAGTTGAGCAGTGCGGTGATGACAAGTATCATCGTTATGCGTCGCACCGACTTCAAAATCTTTGTGATGGGCACCTTGGAAACAAGCGAAAACGCCAAAATAACTATGAGCGTGACGGCGTATCCGAAGTAACTTGTGATGAAAAATATCGTAACGATATACATTATCATCAGCAAGATTTTCACACGGGCGTCCATGCGGTGCACGACGGAGTCGGAGGGATAATATTGTCCGAAAGTCAAGTCTTTCATTTGCCCTCCTTTGCCCTGACGACGGCTTCGATAAAGTCGTCCGCGGTGACGATATCGTCGCCGAGATTTACCCCGCGTTCTTTTAAGGCGTTGTTAAGTTTTACGGCGGTGGGGACGTCCAGTCCGATTTCCACCAACTCGTCGGGTTTTTTGAAAAGTTCCTTGGGGGTGCCGAAAAAGCGCAGTTTTCCGTGCTCCAACACGGCGATTTTGTTGGCAACCGCGCTGACCTCATCCATGTTGTGCGACACCATAATTATGGTTTTGACCGTGGTTTCTTTGAGGCGCGCGATAAGATCGAACATTTCGATGCGCCCGACGGGATCAAGCCCCGCCGTCGGCTCGTCCAAAACGAGGATGCTCGGACGCATTGCAATGACGCCCGCTATGGCGACACGGCGTTTTTGTCCGCCCGAAAGCTCGAACGGGGAGCGTTCCTTGACCTCGTCATAGTCAAGACCGACCGTTTCGATTGCCTCTTTGACTCGCTCGGCGATTTCGTCCTTTTTCAGCCCCAGATTTTTGGGACCGAACGACACGTCTTTTTCGACCGTTTCGTCGAAAAGCTGATATTCGGGATATTGAAAAACCATGCCGACTTTGGCACGAAGTTGCTTCAAATCGGGCTTGTGATGAAGTTCGATTCCGTCAACGGTGATTTTGCCCGACGTGATTTTGATAAGCCCGTTCAGGTGCTGTATGAAAGTCGATTTTCCGCTTCCCGTCGCGCCGATGACGCCCAAGAAGTCGCCGTCCTCGACGGTGAAAGAAATATCGTCCAAAGCCTTGTGTTCAAACGGGGTTTTCGGCGAATAGACGTATGACAGATTTTCAATGATTATCGACATATCGCATCGATAAGGTCAACCGCGTGCAAGACGTCGGTTTCGCCTATCGCCCCCCTTTCTTTCAGTTTAGCGTAAATTTGGTTTATGAGCGGAAGAGTGAGTTTATATTCCGAAACGTCACGCTTAAACAGTTCTTTGGGCGTATCTTCAAAAACTTTCAGCCCGTCTTTCATCACGATGACGCGGTCACAATCGACGATTTCGTCCATGTGGTGGGTGATGTGCACGACGGTAATTCCTTCTTCCTTGTTCAGTTTTTTGACGACGCTCATAACGTCGCGACGACCGACGGGATCGAGCATCGAGGTGGACTCGTCCAACACGATAACGCGCGGTTTCATCGCCAAAATTCCCGCAATCGCGATGCGCTGTTTTTGCCCACCGCTCATATTGTGCGGAGTGGCGTGGCGATATTCCAGCATATTTACGGCGGTCAGTGCGTCGGTGATACGACGCCCGATTTCTTCACGCGGGACGCCCAAGTTTTCAGGACCGAAAGCGACGTCGTCCTCGACGATACTTGCGACCATTTGGTTGTCGGGATTTTGGAAAACCACGCCGACGTTTTTCCTGATTTCGTAAATGCTTTTGTCGTCTTTTGTATTGTGACCGTACACGAAAACGTCGCCCGAGCGCGGTAAAAGCAACCCGTTCAGGTGCTTTGCAAGTGTGGATTTTCCACTGCCGTTTGCGCCGACCAAAGCCAAAAACTCCCCTTCGTTGACCGAAAAGGAGACGTTTTTCAGCGCGTGGACGGGTTTGGCGTCGTACGATTTATATTGATAACTTACGTTTTCGACTTTAATGATTTCCATAAAACCTCAATCGGAAATATTGTAGCATAATCAAAAGATTTTGGCAAAGGTATTGAGAGGGTAAATCCATACAAAATAAATATTGCCCCCGCACCAATCGAAAACACCGCAAACCTTGCCAAACAGCCGTGCTTTCTCGCTTTTTGCAAAATGCTCGCTTTCGATACTTGTTCCAACCGAAACCACTGCAACAAGTCGTTTCGTAAATCTTGCATTGTTTTTGTCTCGACTGCCAAGGCAAGAATAGTGCGGATAAAGCCAAAATGCCGAGATTTTCGATGATTTTTGACAAAGGCGAGTGCAGTTGTACTTTTTGTACAACAAGCGAGCATTTGTCAAAAAGCGCGTAAAGACCGGTGTTTTGGAAAAATTCACATTGTTTTTGTCTCGACACAACTTAAATACGGTTGACAATCTCAATTCTAAAACTTATAATTACGCTTGCATAATGTTTATTTATTATAATTGATAAAATTTATACGATATACAAACGGAGGTTCAAATGAGTACAAAAATGACCATTGACGGTAACACCGCGGCCGCTCACGTCGCTTACGCATTAAGCGAAGTTGCCGCAATCTATCCCATCACGCCGTCCTCGCCTATGGCTGAAAACGCCGACGAGTGGGCAACTGCGGACAGAAGAAACATTTTCGGTCAAAAACTTCGCATCGCCGAGATGCAATCCGAGGCAGGCGCAGCGGGCGCAGTGCACGGCAGTCTTTCGGCAGGCGCGCTGACCACCACCTTCACGGCAAGCCAAGGCTTACTGTTGATGA
The DNA here is from genome assembly GCA_934254835.1 of uncultured Clostridia bacterium. GTDB lineage: Bacteria > Bacillota > Clostridia > Christensenellales > CAG-917 > CAG-349. The sequence goes on from CAKQMI010000008.1 coordinate 4,231, forward strand.
TTCCCAACATGTACAAAATCGCCGGCGAATTATTGCCCTCGGTTTTCCACGTAAGCGCGCGCGCACTTGCATATCACGCGCTCAACATTTTCGGCGACCACAGCGACGTTATGGCGTGCCGTCAGACGGGCTTTGCAATGCTCGCCAGCTGTAGTGTACAAGAGGTCATGGACTTGTCCCTTGTCGCACACCTTGCAACTCTTCGCGCAAGCGTACCTTTCCTGCACTTCTTTGACGGATTCCGCACTTCGCACGAGGTGTCGAAAATCGACGTCATCGACTATGAGGACATCAAGAAAGTCGTCGATATGCAAGATATCGAAAACTTCAAAAAACGCGCTCTGAACCCCGAGCATCCGCAACTTAACGGCACCGCGCAAAACCCCGACATTTACTTCCAAGGTCGCGAAGCCGGCAACAAATACTACGACGCCGTCCCCGAAATCGTTGAAGAAATGATGAAAAAGGTGGAAGGCATCACCGGCAGAAAATACAACCTGTTCGATTACTACGGCGCAAAAGACGCCGAAAAGGTCATCGTCATTATGGGCAGTGGCGCAGAAGCCGCCGAGGAAACCGTTGATTACCTCAACGCAAAAGGACAAAAAGTCGGTCTTATCAAAGTTCGTCTTTACCGTCCGTTCCGCGCCGACAAACTTGTCGCCGTACTCCCCAAAACCTGCAAATTCGTCTCCGTCATGGACAGAACCAAAGAAAGCGGAAGCCTTGGCGAGCCTTTATACCTTGACGTTGTCGCGGCACTTGCCGAACAAGGCGTCACCGGCGTAAAAGTTTTGGGCGGTCGCTACGGCTTGGGTAGCAAGGAATTCAACCCCTCGATGATCAACGCCATTTACGAAAACATGGGCGGAGAAAATAAAAACCACTTCACAGTCGGCATCAACGACGACGTGACGCACTCGTCACTGAAAGTTGTGGAAAAAATCGACGCTTCTCCGAAGGACGCAATCCGTTGCAAGTTCTATGGCTTAGGCTCAGACGGCACCGTCGGAAGCAACAAAAACAGCATCAAAATCATCGGTAACTACACCGAAAAATATGCTCAGGCTTACTTTGCATACGACAGCAAAAAGTCGGGCGGTCTTACGGTATCGCACCTGCGTTTCGGCGACACCCCCATCAAATCGTCCTACCTCATCGACACGGCGGATTTCGTGGCTTGCCACAACCCCTCCTACGTCACGAAGTACGATATGCTCAGCGACCTCAAAGACGGCGGAACTTTCCTTTTGAACAGCATTTGGAAGCCCGAAGAAATGGACGCTATGCTCCCCGCCGAAATGAAACGTATGATCGCAAGAAAACACATCAAATTCTATACGATCGACGCAATCGATATCGTCACCAAAATCGGTCTTGGCAACCGCATCAGCACCACGATGCAATCGGCGTTCTTCTATCTCGCAGGCGTTATGCCCTATGAAGAAGCCAACAAGCACATGAAAGAATTCGTCATCAAGTCGTTCAGCAAGAAAGGCGAAGCGGTCGTCAACATGAACTTTGCGGCAATCGACGACGCGATTTCGGGACTTGTCGAGGTCAAATATCCCGACAGCTGGAAAGACGCAACCACCGGCGCCGAGGTCAAACCCGTCACCGACGACGCATACTACAAAGCGTTTGTCGAGCCGATGCTCGCGCAAAAGGGCGACAGCCTCCCCGTTTCCGAAATCGAAGCGGACGGTCACGTTCCCACCGCAACGACTCGCTTTGAAAAACGCGGTGTCGCAGTCAACGTCCCCGCTTGGATCAGCGAAAACTGCATACAGTGCAACCAGTGCGCGTTCGTATGCCCGCACGCGGCAATCCGTCCCGTCTTGCAACCCGCCGACGTCCTCAAAGACGCTCCCGACACTTTCACCACGAAAGACGCAACGGGCTTCAACGGCTTCAAGTATAGAATGCAAGTGTCCGCTCTCGACTGCACGGGTTGCGGAAGCTGTGCAAACGTTTGCCCCGCAAAGGTAAAAGCACTCAAGATGATCCCCCTCGAGGATTCCTTGAAAAACGGCGAGGAACAAAACTGGAATTACTTTGTCGACCTCCCCGACACCACCGCCGACTTCAACGTCAACACCGTCAAAGGCAGTCAGTTCAAACAGCCTTTGTTCGAGTTCTCGGGCGCATGCGCAGGCTGTGGCGAGACTCCTTATATCAAGGTCATCACCCAACTTTTCGGCGACAGAATGATCATCGCAAACGCAACGGGTTGCTCGTCAATCTACGGCGGAAGCGCACCTACCTGCCCGTACTCCAAAAACAAGAAAGGTCACGGTCCCGCTTGGTCGAACAGCTTGTTTGAAGACAACGCGGAATTCGGCTACGGCATCAACCTCGCTTATAGATACAGACGTATCGAGTTGAAAGACATCGTCTCGAAACTTGCAAACGTCATGGGCGAAAACTCCGACTGCAAAGAGGCTTGCGACAACTGGATTAACAACGTCAACGACGCCGAAGGAAGCAAGCGCACCGCTCAGGAACTCTTAAGAGCCATCAAATCGGCAAAAGGCGAAAACGCCGAAGCGGACGTTCTCATCGACGAAATTTTGAAACGCGAAGATTGCCTCGTCAAGAAATCCGTGTGGATTTTCGGCGGTGACGGCTGGGCGTACGATATCGGTTACGGCGGACTCGACCACGTTATCGCTTCGGGCGAAGACGTCAATATCCTCGTCCTCGACACCGAGGTTTACAGCAACACCGGCGGACAAGCAAGTAAAGCAACCCCCACGGGTTCGGTCGCAAAATTCGCCGCGGGCGGAAAACTCACAAAGAAAAAAGACTTGGGCAAAATCGCTATGTCTTATGAATACGTTTACGTCGCAGAATGCTCGATGGGCGCGGACAAGGCGCAATTCGTCAAGGCAATCTCCGAGGCGGAAGCTTACCACGGTCCTTCTCTCATCATTTGCTACGCTCCGTGCATCAACCACGGCATCAATATGAGCAAGTCGCAAAACGAGGAAAAACTTGCGGTTGAAAGCGGATATTGGCAACTCTATCGCTACAACCCCTCGCTCACCGAAAAAGGACAAAACCCGTTCATTCTCGACAGCAAAAAACCCACCGGCGATTACCAAGCGTTCCTTATGGGTGAAAACCGCTATGCACAACTTGCAAAAGCAAAACCCGAAATCGCAAAGGAACTCTTCGCAAGGAACGAGAAAGAAGCCCGCATCCGCTACGAAGAATACAACGCAATGGCAAACAAACACGAATAATATTCGTTTGAACCGACAAAAAGCCCTCGCAGTCGCGAGGGCTTTTTATATGCTTGAAAACTTGCTTATATATGAGAAACGCCACTTTATCGTGGCGTTTTTGTCGTTTTATCTGACTCTTATGTGAGTTGCGGGGACTTTTTCGTCCAGAATATCGCGTATCGAATACTTGCTGTTGGCAATGATGACTTCGGCTCCCTTTTCGACGGGGGCTTTGATATATTCAAGCTTTGCACCCGCGCCGTTTGCGCCCTTTCTGGACGCGCCGTGACAGCACTTTTGATACTCGGCAATGTTTTTCAAAAGTTCCTCGGTATTCTTTCCGTTGATTTCCTTGACCAACGAATTTTTGTCTTTTATATCGGTGTAAATGCCGTCTACGCTTGTCATAATCAGCAGTCTTTTGGCATTGACTAAGCACGCGATTTGGCTTGCCGTTTCGTCGTTATCGACGCACTCCACCGCGTTTTTATTTTGGTTCATCAACGCGCGGATTTCCATCTTGCGGTTTTCCTCATAGCACACGGCGTCGTTGTAGTTGATGATGGGGATTGCGCCCTCTTCGGGACAGCGCAACAACACCTTTTTCAGATATTCGCGTTTTTGAGCGTCGTTGAAGTGTTGGTGTTCCACAAGAATTTGGCGCAGGCTGAAACGGCTGTCCACAAACTGACGATACCACCCCATAAGCACCGATTGTCCTTGTGCCGAGTAGTCGGTTTTGTTGTCCTCGTCACTGCCCGAAAGTTCCCGCCCGGTGCGCTTGATGAAGTCGAGCCTGCCGATTTCGGTCGCGCCCGACGTCACCCATATCATACCGGGGCGAAGTTCACGCGAGATACGCGCGATGGTCGAGTAATTTATGTCGCCGTACGCCTTGTCGATGAGCGCAACACTGCCCACTTTTCCGACAAGGTCAATGTCGAATTTTGTCATTTTATCCTCCGTAATACGAGGTTATTTCCTTCAAAATAAACTCGGTCAAATCTTTCTTTCTGACGGCGTCGGCATTCACGAAGACGTCGTAGCCGTATTTATACTTATACCTGCTGTGGTTGGCGATATCTTTTGAAATCTTCACCCCGTGTTTTTGGAGGGTGGAATAGCTTTCGCCCAAAAATATAATCAGCGCGGTATCTGCCAGCGCCTTTATATGCGTGAGTTTAAGGTCGGTGAAGTCCGCCGCCGCCACCATGCTTTCAAACTCCACGGCGTCTTTCACGGCGATATTGACGTACTTTTCGTACAGTTTGTTTCCGCCTTCCTTCAACACAACCGCCTTCGACGCGCGGTTTGCGTAATATAAGGTAAGATCGGGAATGGATAAATAATACAGCGAAAGACAGTCGGCAAGTTCCCTTGCGACGCTTTCGGTCAGTTTATTGTCAAATCCGGTGATTAAAATATTCCTTTTCATACCTTTATGATATTATAAACGCATTTTTTACTTTTCGCAACTAAATCAAGCGACGTGCTTTTTTGCGCACGAAAAGGTCATTTTGCCCGTGTTCGACACGGTAAGAACGACGTTTCCGCACTGGTCGGTGCGGTGGATTTCTTGTATGCCGTTTTCTTTAAGGCGTTTAAGCGTTTCTTGTTCGGGGTGCTTATGTTTATTTCCCGCTCCCACCGAAATCACGGCGTATTCGCACTTGACGTGTTGCAAAAACTCTTCGGACGACGAACCTTTGCTTCCGTGATGCGCGACTTTCAATACGTCGCAGTCAACGCGCGGGTAAGTTTCGCAATAATAATCTTCGTTGCTCTTGTTGCTGTCGCCCGTAAACACAAGCCGTCTTCCCGCGTATTCGAGGATACCAATCGGCGACACGGCGTTTTTTTGTTCGGGAGTACTCAAATGCCTTTTCGCCCACTCTTCCTGTGACAAACAATAAAAGGTGAATTTATAATCCTGCCCTTTTATTTCATATTTTCCGATATTGAGCGTGATATTGCAATTCGGCTCCGACAACGCCGTGATGAAAAACTCAGTGTATCGCCCCGTATCGATTGTGTCTTCGTCGGTGATTGTGACCTTGCTTGCGTCGAGGTCTTTGACTTTCACGTCGCGCCCGTCGATTTTCACGCTTTTGTCAAGGTTGTTCGACCTGATGTTGGGCATATAAACGTTGTTGATTTGGAACTCCAAAAACACTTCGTCGAGATAAGAAACGTGATCTTCATCGCTGTGCGTCGCCATAACGCGGTCGATTTTGCCGTCGGGGTTGAGTTCTTTCAACTTGTTTATCGCGGACACTTGTTTTTCGTTACTTCCGCCATCGCTCCCGCAGTCGATAAGCATATCGGTGCCGTCGGGGAACGAAATATAAATGCAATCGCCCTGTCCGACGTCGATATAATGCACGACGAGTTGCCCGCTTCCCGGCATCGGTCCTCTGAACCACTCGGGTTTGACAATGTAAAGCGTGCCGACGATAATGCAGGCGGTCACCACAATCGCGACGATTGCGATAAGCAGTTTCGGATTTTTCTTGTGCAGTTTTTTCGCAACGTTCACCGCGCTTTCGACAGCGATTTGCTCATTCGATTTTTTTGCGGTTTTCGACTTCGTATTTTTTGTGTTTTTTGAGTTCTTTGATTTATTGTTCGCCATATTTCGTCAGTATTCGACAATATTTTTGTTTTTGTTTTTCCTCGTTTTTACAACTAAAAACCACCGCAACCGCGGTGGCTTTTGTGATATTACTTTTTAGTCCGAATCGACAAGGTCACCGTATTGCTCCAACTTGTTCTTTTTGGGGATAGGTTTGCTGTCGCCGTGTTTTACAAGCATCATCAGTCCGATGGCGATAATGATGCAAATCGCGCTGTACAAGAACAGCATTTCGTTTTTGCTCTTGTCCATGATAAGACCTGCGATTGCGGGGGTGATTGCCTGCGCGGACATCGTTGCGGTGTAATAGTATCCGGTGTATTGTCCGACGGTTTCCGCCGTGGACAGTTCGGTAACCATCGGGAACGTGTTGACGTTGGCGATGATAAGACCGAAGCCAGCGATAAGATAAAACAGCGCGAACAGAACGGCAGGGATAATCGCCTTTTCGCGAGGACGCACGAAGAAGAAAATAAGGAAGAACGAAACGACCGCCAACGCAAAGCCGAGCATTATCGATTTTCTTCTGCCGATTTTCGCCGCCAGCGCGCCGACGGGAATAAACGCTATCGCCGAAATGCCCATGCTTACGCCCGAGATAATACCCGCGACGCCCGGGGACAAGTTCAACGCCTTTGTGGTATAGACCGAAAGGTTGGAAGAAATTGCGTTGTATCCCATAAACCACATAAATATCGACGCCAAAATAAGCCAGAAAGATTTGAGTTTGGCTCTTTCCTCGTCGGTTTTTTCATTCCACCAATCTTTCGGAGTCCTGTGTTGTTTTTTGACGCGTTTTGCTTCCAACTCTTTGACTTCTTCCTCGTTGTCTTCGCCCGCGGCGATGAGTTCCTCGGCAAAAGTCGCTTTTGCGCCGTCTTCGCCCTCGTCAAAGTCGTCGATGCCGTACTCTTTGCAGATTTCTTGGCACTGCGCAACAAGTTTCTTTTCCTTGACAAGCGTCATAAACCCGCCAAGGAGCAACAGCATGCCACCTGCCACCGACGCAAAGATAATGGTATAAGTATTGACGGTCAGCGGGAACATAAGCGCAACCGTATAGATTATGAAAGCAATCGCACCGCCTACGCCACCGCAAAGGTTGATAATCGCGTTTGCCTGCGAGCGCAACGGTTTGGGCGTTACGTCGGGCATAAGCGCAACAGCGGGACTTCTGAACGTCGCCATCGCGATAAGAACCAGCAACAAAATAATCATATAAATCGTCAGGCTGGTCTTGCCCGCAGACGTTACGGTCACGCGCGCGTGGATTTGGTCGGATATGTGGTTATTCATGCCCGCCGCCACAAATTTGCTGTATCTGTCGTTGTTTTCTTTTATGCTTTGGAAGGATTTACCGTTCGGAGCATTGCCTTTCAGCACGACTTTGTCATTAACTTTTTCGGTCTCGATTTTGTTTCCGTCATAAGTATACGTCGTACCGCCAAGCCCCAAGAAGCCCGATTTGGCTTTGAGTTTTTCGTCGTAACGGATATTTACAAAAGTGGCTTCGTCAATCTTGTTTTGCTTAAGGTATTCGAGGTCGCAGAAGTTGCCCGCGCCTTTTTTACCTGCGACGGCGTCCGCATACCACTTTCCGAGAAGGTCGCCCATAAAAGCGTCGTCGTTGCGCTGTGCCTCGATTTCCGCCTTGACCGCCATGCCTCTTTCTTGCTGTTTCATCGTGGTGATGGGTACGAACACCATCAAAACGACGGACGCAATCGTGCCGATGACGATAAACGGCGTGCGACGTCCCCATTTTTTGACAAGTTTTCCGTTGGCTTTGTCCGAAAGTTTGCCAAAAAGCGGTAACATAAACAATGACAAGAGGTTGTCAAGTCCCATTATGAAACCGCGCATCGCGTTGGACAGACCGTATGCATGCTCGAGAAGCAGTGGTACGACAAAGTCGTAAGCCGTCCAGAACAGCATAATGATTGCAAATGCAAACCCTACTTTGAAAGTTTGCGGATAATTGAGTTTCAGAGTTTTTTGCCCGTCGGCTTCAACCGCTTCGGGTGATTTTTTCTTTCTCATAACTTCTCCCTAAACGAAAATATATATTTATTATACCATACACATACAAAATATGTAAATAGAAATAAAATAATTTAAGCCAATCCTTTCAAAAAGCGCAAAATGGCAAAAAGAAAGTCGGAACTTGTCCGACTTCTTTTATAGGGTGTTAGGTATTTATTCCGCTTTCACGGTGTTATTTCTTGAAATATCTGTTGTACAGTCCTGCAAACGCTTTGCCGTGACGTGCCTCGTCGCGAGCCATCTCGTGGACGGTGTCGTGGATTGCGTCAAGGTTTTGCTTTTTCGCCATACCCGCAAGTTCGGTTTTGCCTGCGGTTGCGCCGTTTTCGGCGGCGATACGAAGTTCCAAGTTCTTTTTGGTGCTGTCGGTGACGACTTCGCCCAAAAGTTCGGCAAATTTGGCGGCGTGTTCGGCCTCTTCCCACGCGGCTTTTTCATAGTACAAGCCAACCTCGGGATAGCCTTCGCGGTGCGCTACGCGTGCCATTGCCAGATACATACCCACTTCACAGCACTCGCCGTTGAAGTTGTCGATAAGACCTTTTTTGATTTCGGGATCGACGTCTTTTGCGATGCCTACGACGTGCTCCGCCGCCCAAGTGAGTTCAGCGCCGACTTCTTCGACTTTGAATTGCGAGCCGGGAACGCCACATACGGGGCATTTTTCGGGCGCGACTTCTGCTTCCACCGAGTATCCGCAAACGGGACATACAAATCTTTTCATTTTTACTTCCTCCGAATTGTTTTTGTTTTTAGTTTGTTTTTTTATTTTTACAATCGTCGCATACGCCGGTGAATACGACGTAAAAGTCGTCGGCTTTCACGGGACACGCCGAAAGTACTTTGAGTTTTAAGTTTCCGTCAATGTCGGTATCGAGAATTTTTTTGCACTCTTTGCATACGAAGTGCGCGTGATTGTGGGCAAAACCATCATAGCGATCCTCCGAAAAATCGCACTGTATCCGCATTATCTCGCCCGCGGATTCGAGCTGTTTCAAGTTTCTGTAAACGGTCGCGAGGGATACGTCGGGGATTTCCTTTTTCACGTTTTCGTAAATCCAGTTTACCGACGGATGCGAGCGTGTACTCCTCAAAACTTTCAGTATGGTTTCGCGTTGCTTCGAATAGTTCATATTTGCCTCAAAACGATAATCACTATCATTATTGTAACACATTTTTCGGATATGTCAACAAAAAATGATAGTGATTATCAATTTTTTTGAAAAATTTTTATTTTTGTTTTTCGAGTATTAAAAATTCGCCCGCCTTTACCGTCGCTTCGCCTTTATATTCCTTATTATTATATAAGTCGATATAATCGTTATTTATTTTCAGCGTTTTGTCAAAGCGACCTGCGTTGACGGCAATAATGATACCCTCGTTTTCGCCCTTTCTTTCAAATGCGATTAAGCCGTCTTCGTCCAAAAGTCGGAAGTCGCCCGAAAAAGCGTCGCGGTGTCCCGTGCGGATACTCCCCAATTTTTTGTAATGCGCCAAAATCTCGGCGTCCTCCCTGCCCCACGGATAGGGACGGCGGTTTATCGGATCGTCAAAACCCTGAAGCCCCGCTTCGTCGCCGTAAAAAATCGACGGGATCCCGGGGAGCGTGAACTGCAACACCGACGCCAAAAACAGTTTTTTCTTTGCAAATTCGTATTCGCTGTCGGGCAAGCGGTATTGAAGTTTGTGCGTTTTCGTCCAGCCGTGCGCGCGCTCGTTCGACAATGCGTTGATAATCCTCGCCGTGTCGTGCGTGCCGAGGCTGTTCATCAGACAATATATCGTTTCTTTCGGATAGTTTTCAAGTATCGACTGCACCGTATCTTTGAAGTATTTTTCGTCGCCGTCGCGGACGTAGGCGATGATTGCGTTCATAAACGGATAATTCATCGTGCCGTCCAACTGGTCGCCCAAAAGATAAGGACGAAGTTGCCCGTAACTGACTTTTGTGGAGGCGTCCTCCCACACCTCGCCGATGACGAGCGCGTCTTTGTTTATCGACTTGATTTTTTTGATGAGTAGCGTCGTAAAATCAATGGGGAGTTCGTCCACGACGTCCAGTCGCCAGCCATCCACGCCGAGTTTTTGCCACGTTTCGACAACGCCGTTTTTTCCGAAAATAAGGTTTCTGTAATCCTCGTTGCTTTTGTTGACCTCGGGCACGTTATCGCACCCCCACCAACAGGCGTATTCGTCGGGGAATTTTTTGAAAAAGTACCAGTCGAAATACGGCGAAGATTTGCTTTGGTACGCGCCCAAAGAGTCGTAAGTGCCGAATTTGTTGAAGTATACGCTGTCCGCCCCGCTGTGGTTGAAAACGCCGTCCAAGATAATTTTCATGCCTTTTTCGTGCGCGGTGTCCAAAAGGCGTTTGAAGTCCTTTTTCGTCCCCAACAGTTCATCGACTTTCAGATAATCCCCGGTGTCGTAGCGGTGATTTGAAAACGCCTGAAAAATCGGCGACAAATAAATTATGCCGACGCCAAGGCTTTGAAGGTAATCGAGCTTTTCTTTTATCCCGTTGAAGTTTCCGCCAAAAAAGTCGTCGGCGTAATATTTCCCGTCCGCACTCTGAACCTCGGGCTCTTCAAAAAAACTTTCGTGCAAGCGGTATTGACGCTTTGTTTTGACGCCGTCCGCACGACAAAATCTATCCGCGAAAATATGATAAATAATATTACCTCTTGCAAAATCGGGGGTTTTATATGTCGATTTATAGACCGTCAACTGCCATTCTTGCAAGTTCTCGCCACATACGCTTTCGCCGTTTTCACCGCGTCCGTAGTACCAAACGCCGTCGCGGTTTCTCATTTCAAAGCGGTAATAATATATCCCCGCGGTGTCAAAAACGTGGCTGACGGAGTACACCGAAAAACCGTTTTCGCATTTTTCAAAAGCCATCTCGACGGGCGTCGATACGTCGCCCAGCCTGAAATATACCAGCACTTTATCGACGCTCACCCACGACGCAATCGGAAAATGCAGGGAAAGTGTTTCCCCGCATTTGACCGCGCCGTACGGCGATTTGTATTCGGTTTTTCGCGAATTGAAATTCATCTTACAACTTATGAATGGGTTTGACCGTCCAAATTCTGTCGGCGTATTCTTTGACCGCGCGGTCTGCCGAGAAGAAGCCGGCGTTGGCGATATTGACAAGCGACATCTGCGTGAACAGTTTTTTGTCGAGGTAGGTGTCGTTGACCTTCTTTTGCGCCTTTGCATAGCTGTCGAAGTCGGCAAGACACATATACGGATCGGCGATACTGCCGTTGCCCAAAACCAGGTTGTCGGCGATTGCGTTGAACCTGACGTCGCCTATGCCGTGACGCATGCCGTCGATGACACGCTTGATACGCGCGTCGTTCGTATAATAAGCCGTGCTGTCGTAGCCTCTGTCGTAAAGTTCCTTGACCTCGTCGGACGACATGCCGAAAATGAACATATTCCCGTCGCCGACCGCCTCGTGGATTTCGACGTTTGCACCGTCCATCGTACCGATTGTGACCGCACCGTTAATCATAAACTTCATATTGCCTGTGCCCGACGCCTCTTTTCCCGCAATGCTGATTTGCTCGGAAATTTCCGCCGCGGGCATCATAATCTCGGCAAGCGACACGCGATAGTTTTCCAAAAACACGACTTTCAGTTTATCGTTTATCGACTTGTCGTTGTTGATGACCTCGCCGAGTTGCCAAATAAATCTGATGATTTGTTTCGCCATATAATAGCTACTTGCCGCCTTCGCGCCGAAAACGTAGGTGCGCGGGCAAATATTCATATCGGGATTGTCCTTAAGGTCGTAATAGGTGTTCAGGATATTGATGGCGTTCAGAAGTTGGCGTTTGTACTCGTGCAAGCGTTTGGACTGAATGTCGAAAATAGAGTCGGGATTGACGACGACGCCGTTATTCGCCTTAATATATTCGGCAAGTCTTTCCTTGTTTTCGCGCTTGACCTTTTGCAATTTTTCCAAAACCGCCGTGTCCGATTTGAATTTTTCAAACTTTTTGAGGTTGGACGCGTCTTTTATCCAACTTGTGCCGATAGTGTCGCACAAAAGTTTGGACAAGCCGGGGTTCGCCTGTTGCACCCACCTGCGGTGAGTAATGCCGTTGGTGACGTTGGTAAATTCCGACGGGTGTTGCTCGTAATAATCTTTGAAAATATCGTGCTTCAAAATGTCGCTGTGCAAAGCCGAAACGCCGTTTATCGTGTGCGCCGCGACAAGACACAACGTCGCCATTTTGATTTGACCGTGCTCCAAAATCGCGTTGGCGGCAACCTTATTATTATCGCCGGGATACTCCGCCCAAAGTTCCTCGCAGTAGCGACGATTGATTTCACACACTATCTGGAAAATACGCGGTAACAACGCCTGGAACAGCGGTTGAGGCCACTTTTCAAGGGCTTCCGCCATAACGGTATGGTTGGTGTAACTTATCGTATCGGTGGTGATTTGCCACGCTTTTTCCCACGAATAGCCGTACTCGTCCAAAAGGATACGCATAAGTTCGGGTATGCAAAGGGTGGGGTGAGTGTCGTTGATGTGGATTGCGACGTGCTCGGCGAGGTTGTCAAGCGACGGGTTGGTCATAAGGTGACGCTTGATAATCGACTGTATCGACGCCGACACAAAGAAATATTGCTGTTTAAGCCTCAGCGATTTGCCCTCGATATGGTCGTCCGCGGGGTACAAAACCTTGGAGATACTTTCCGCCATCATACGGCTTTCCATAGCCTTGACGTACTCGCCGTTGCTGAACGACGCCATATCGAAATCGGTGGACGCCTTTGCCGACCAAAGCCTCAGGCGGTTGACCGTGTCGTTTTGGATACCGCTGATATTCATATCGTACGGCACCGCCAAAACGGTGTTGTAATCGCGATGATTGATTTTGAGTTTGCCGTCCTGCCACTCCTGATCGACGACACCGCCGAAATGCACCTCGAACGTGTCCTCAACGCGGGGTTGAAGCCATACCGAGCCGTTTGTCAGCCACTCGTCGGGAAGCTCGATTTGCTCGCCGTCAACGATGCGCTGTTTGAAAATGCCATAGTCGTACATTATCGAAAAACCCGTCGCGATATATCCGAGCGAAGTCAAACTGTCCAGATACGCCGCGGCAAGCCTGCCAAGACCGCCGTTGCCAAGACCTGCGTCGGGTTCGATTGAATAAAGAGTGTCGATGTCGAAGCCCATTTCTTTGACGGCTTTCGTCATCTTTTTGTCGATGCCCATATTGAAAAGGTGGTTTCTCAACGAGCGTCCGAGAAGAAACTCCATCGACATGTAGTAAACGTATTTTGCGTTGATTTCGCGCGCAGTGCGCTTGAATTCCACCCTCGTACTCGTCAGCATATCGCGCACGACAATGCACACCGCCTTGTACATTTGGGTGTTGCTTGCCTCCTCAGGCTTTACGCCGAAAAACCGTTGGACGGTGTCCGCAATGCGATTTTTCAAGTCCGAGGAGGTAATTTTAGAATAGTCCATAAAGTGTTGCTCTCCTTTTTGCCGACAGGAAGTTTGGTCGCTTCCGACCGGCACTTATGTCAAAAAATATTTATTATTTTGTAAGTTCTTGATAAATCTCAAGATATTCCTTCGCCGAGCGTTTCCAACTGAAATCGCACTTCATCGCGTTACTTTGCACCTTCTTCCACAGGTTTTTGTCAAAATAGGTGCCGAGAGTGCGCCAGATTGCGTCCAACATATCGTATGCTTGATACGCCTTGAAGGTAAAGCCGTTGCCCTTTTGCGTGACGGGATTGAACGCTTCGACAGTGTCCTTAAGTCCGCCCGTTTCGCGCACGATAGGCACCGCGCCGTAACGCATGGCAATCATTTGTCCGAGCCCGCACGGCTCGAACTTGCTGGGCATCAGGAACATATCCGCCGCCCCGTACATTTTGGACGCAAGCTCCTGCGAGAAATTGATGACGGCGCGCATTTTTGAATTGTACGTCTTTTCGGCGTTTTTCAAAAGCGTCTCATACTTCCAGTCGCCTTTGCCGAGCACGACAAGTTGAATGTCGGCTTGCAACAATTCGTCCAAAACGGTGGCAACAAGGTCAATGCCCTTTTGTTCGGTCAAGCGAGAAATAAGCGCGATAACGGGACGGTCGGGGGAATAATTGAACCCCAACAGTTCGCACAACGCTTTCTTGTTTTCGGCGCGCTTTGCGACGGTTTTCAGGGTGTAATTTGCGACAAGGTTTTTGTCGGTTGCGGGGTTGAAAACGTCAACGTCGATGCCGTTCACCACACCGCGGATTTTATAGTCGCGCGCGTTGAGAATGCCGTCCAGCCCATAGGCGAAGTACGGATTTTTGATTTCTTCGGCATAGGTTTTGGACACCGTCGTGACGATATTTGCCCGCTCGATGCCCGCCTTCATATAGTTGACGTCGTCGTCGCACTCGACTATGCTACGCCAGTTTTCGGGAATTCCCAAAATATCGCCCGCCAGGAACTTGTCATATTTTCCCTGAAACTCGATATTGTGAATCGTGAATACGGTTTTGGTGTTGCGAAGCCCGTCCACGTTGCGATAGAAAATATCCAAAAACACGGGAACGAGCGCGGTGTGCCAGTCGTTGGCGTGAATGATGTCGGGATAGAACCCCGTCACCGAGCACGCTTCCAGCACCGCTTTGCTGAAAAACGCAAACCTTTCGCCGTCGTCGAAGTGGCCGTACAGCCCCTTTCTTTTGAAATAGTATTCGTTGTCGATGAAGTAATAGACGACGTTGTCAACGGTATATTCAAACACGCCGAGGTACTGCCTGCGCCAACTGAGGTCAACGTAGGTCGAGCCGACAAAACGCATCGTCTGACGATATTCTTGCGGGATTTCCTCATAAAGAGGGATAATAACACGGCAATCGTTTTTCATCGTGGCAAGCGTTTTGGGCAGTGCGCCCATCACGTCGCCGAGACCGCCCGTCTTTACGAACGGACGCGCTTCGGAAGCGACAAATAAAATTTTCATACCTTTACTCCTTTAACTTTGCGCACGCCGTGCGCGAAAATATTAAACGATTTTGTTTTTGACGATTACGATGGGATATGTCTCGTAGCCCGCCAGATGTCTTTCGGGTTGCACGATGACATTTTTGTCGGTAATCGTATATTTAATGGTGGCTTTTTCGCCGATAACGCCCTTTTCCATGACTATCGAATTTTCGACGACGGCGCCCTTTTCAACGTGTACGCCACGGAACAGAATACTGTTTTTGACCGTGCCGTCGATGACGCATCCGTCAGCGATAAGGCTGTTTTCGACCTTGGCGTTGTCGAGATAACGAGTGGGCACACTGTCCTTGACTTTCGTGAAAATGGTGGCTTCGCCATAGAAAATCTCGTTTCTGGTTTCGGCGTTCAAAAGTTCCATACTGTGCTTATAATAGCCGGGGATATCGTCGATGATTGCGGCGTAACTCTTAATCTCGTGGCTGTAAATTTTCAGCGTGTCGATTTGCTTCAAAAGCACGTCCTTTTCAAAGTCCAGAAGTCCTCTGGCATAGGCGTTTTCGATGAGGTTTATCAACAAATCTTTTTTGACGATATAGATTTGCGTATTGACAAGCTCGGGCGTTTTGCTGGCGATAACCGCAAAGCGAATATCGGTGACTCTGCCCTTTTTATCCGCCGTGATGATTTGTTTTCTGGGGTTGATTTCGTCGGTGCTTTTCGTCAACATGGTGATATCCGCGCCACGAGCGATATGCTCGTCGATGATTTCCTCGACGTCGATATTGCAGATGACGTTGGCGTTGCCGAGCACGACGTATTCCAACTTCTTTTGCGACATCATAAAGCCCTTTAAGGTGTAAAGAGCCTCGACCTTCCCTTTGTAAACGTCGCGAAGAGTGTTGAACGCAAACGGCGGGAACAAGGTAAGCCCGCTGTTTTTGCGGTTGAGGTCCCAGTCGCGCCCCATACGGAGGTGGTCCATAAGGCTGTTGTAGTTGTTGCGCGTGATGATGCCGATCGTGCTGATACCGCTGTTGACGAGGTTGGAAAGCGCAAAGTCAATCATACGATACCTACCGCCGAAAGGAAGGCTGGCGCTGGTACGCTTGATTGTAAGTTCGTTCATGTGGATTTCGCTGTCGCTTGCGATTAAGATACCCATTGCGTTGTTAATCATTTGTTTTCACCTCCGAACATTTCACCGGCTTTGATTACCGCGCCGGCTTTCACTGTTACTTCGGGACCGACGACGGCGATTTCCCATTCGCCCGAGGCGTGCGGAGCGTTGATTTCGCCAACATGCGCGCCCTTGCCGACTTTTGCGTCCCAACCGACGATTGCGTATTCGACGACGGCGTCGTCTTCAACCACCGCGCCGGGCATTAAGATACTGTCCACGATACGGCAGTTTTTGCCGAGCGTGCAACCGTAAGAGATAACCGAATTTTTGATTTCGCCCTGAACGAACGTACCTTCCGACACGACGCTGTTTTTGATGACGGCGTCCGCGGACACGAACTGCGGGGGCTCTGCGCTGTTTCGCGCGAAAATGCGCCATTCCTTATCGTCGAGGTTCAGCCCGCTTTCGGGATCGAGTATATCCATGTTCGCTTCCCACAAACTGGAAATCGTGCCGACGTCTTTCCAATAGTCGTTGAATTCGTACGCAATCATCTTCTGACCGTCCGAAAGCATTTTAGGAATGATATTTTTGCCGAAGTCGTTTTGGCTTTCTTGGTCGGCTTCGTCCTCGACAAGGTATTTTCTGAGAACGTCCCAAGTGAAAACGTAGATGCCCATCGACGCTTTGTTGGACTTGGGTTTTTTGGGTTTTTCTTCAAAGTCGATAATTTCGCCCTTTGAATTAGTCTGCATAATGCCAAAGCGCGACGCCTCTTCCATAGGCACCGTGCGCACGGCGATCGTGCAATCCGCACCCGTCTTTTGGTGGTGTTCCATCATCTTGTGATAGTCCATCTTATAAATGTGGTCACCCGACAAAATGATGACGTATTCGGGATTAAACCTGTCGATAAACTCGATATTTTGATAAATCGCGTTGGCTGTGCCCTTGTACCACTCGCCCGCGTTCGCGCGCATGAACGGCGGAAGGACGTAAACGCCACCCGTGATTCTGTCCAAGTCCCACGGCTGTCCGTTGCCTATGTATTGATGAAGATCAAAAGGCTGATACTGCGTGAGTACGCCAACCGTGTCTATGCCGGAGTTGGCGCAATTCGACAAAGGAAAGTCGATAATCTTGTACTTCGCTCCGAATGGTACGGCAGGCTTTGCAACCTCGCCGGTGAGAAGACCGAGCCTTGTGCCCTGACCTCCTGCAAGTAGCATCGCGACGCATTCTTTTCTTGTCTGACGCATGATATTTCCTCCTAATTGTTTTCGGGTTTATATACGGTAATCGAATTACCGGGGATATTCACGGCGATTGCGAAAGGCAACCCGTGCATACTCTTCTTTTCGGCTTTGTATTCCGCCTTGTGACTACTTGTACCGCCGTACTTTTTCATCGTGGACGAGAATACGCATTTGTACGACGTAAGTTCGGGCACTCCGGTGAGATAACGCTTTCTCGACACGGGCGAAAAATTCAGCACCACCAAAACGTAGTCGCCCGATTTGTCGTACCGTAAATAAGAAATGACGTTTTGCGTGTTGTCGTCGACGGACACCCATCTGAACCCTTCCCACCTGTTGTCTTGCGACCAAAGCGCGGGCGTGTTTTTGTAAAGTGCGTTCAAATCGCGGGTGAACTCCAGCATTTCCTTGTGACGGGGATAGTCGAGAAGAAGCCAGTCAAGACCTTGGTCAAAACGCCACTCGATAAACTGTCCGAACTCCCCGCCCATAAACAAAAGTTTCTTGCCGGGGTGCGTCATCATAAAGCCGAGATAGGTTTTCAGCCCCTCGAACTTGTCGTCGTAACTTACGGGGATTTTGTCGATAAGGCTGTGCTTGCCGTGCACGACTTCGTCGTGGGACAACGGCAAAATATAGTTTTCGCTGTACGCGTACGTCAGCGCAAAAGTCAGTTTGTTGTGGCCGTCCTTTCTGAAAAACGGATCGGTGGAAATATAAGACAACGTGTCGTTCATCCAACCCATATTCCACTTGAAATTGAAGCCCAGACCGCCGATGTCGGGGGGCATCGTAATCATCGGATACGCCGTGCTTTCCTCTGCAACGGTGAAAAATCCTTTGTTTTCGGTCAATAACGCCACGTTCATTTTTTGCAAAAAGTCTTTGGCTTCGAGATTGTAGTTTCCGCCGAATTTGTTGGGAACCCATTCGCCGTCCTTTCTGCAATAATCAAGATACAGCATGCTCGCGACGGCGTCCACGCGGATTCCGTCGATGTGGTAATTTTTCGCCCAGAAGTTGGCGGCGGATATTAAGAAACTGCGCACTTCGGGTTTGCCGTAGTCGTAAACTTTCGTGCCCCACTCGTAATGTTCGCCCTTTCTCGGATCGGCGTATTCATAGCAAGGCGTGCCGTCAAATAAGGCAAGACCGTGCTCGTCCTTTGGAAAATGCGCGATAACCCAGTCCAAAATAACGCCGATGCCCGCCTTATGGAACCTGTCCACCAGTTGCATAAAATCGTGCGGGGTGCCGTAGCGCGACGTGGGCGCGAAAAGCCCCGTCACCTGATAACCCCAACTGCCGTCAAACGGATATTCCGTCACGGGCATAAACTCAACGTGAGTATAGTTCATCTTCTTGACGTAATCGACAAGCTCGTCCGCAAGGTCAAGATAACTGTAAACGTTGCCGTCGTCGTGACGCTTCCAACTGCCGAGATGAACTTCGTAAATGTTCATCGGGCTTTCGTACAAGTTTTTGTCGGCGCGCGACTTCATCCACGCGGAATCTTTCCACTTGTATCCCGACAGGTCGTACAGTTTGGACGCGGTGGCGGGCGTCGTCTCGAAGTGCAAGCCGTAAGGATCGGCTTTCAGAACCGTCTTGCCTTTTTTTGGGGTGACGGCGTATTTATAAGCGTCGTAGACTTTCAGCCCTTCCACAAAAACTTCCCAAATTCCGCCGTCGTCTTTTTCCATCGGCGTCGCGCCGATTTGCCACTCGTTGAAATCGCCGACAAGCGAAACTTCGCGGGCGTTCGGTGCCCACACTCTGAAAATCCAACCTTTTTTGCCGTCGATTACTGCCTTTGTCGGGCAAAACAATTTGTCGGCTTCGATATTCGTGCCTTCGTGAAACAAGTATTTCGGATAATCTTCAAAATTCTTATGCATAGGAACTTCCTTATAAAACGTTCAGCTTTATTATAACAAATATAAAAAATAAATACAATACCTACGCGCGCATTTCAAGGAAATTTTTCGATAAAAAACCGCGATTTCGTGATTTAGTCGCGGTAAGAAAATTCTGTTTTGGAAAGAAACGGCGGAACTTCTTTCAAAAATAGCCCGAACACCGTGCTCCCGCTTCCGCTCATCGACGTGGCGACGGCGTCGGTTTTTTTGATTTTGTCAAGTTCGTCTTTGACGCTCGGATTTATTTTGACCGCCGGCAAATACAAGTCGTTTTTGAGTTTTCCGTTCAGTTCGAAATCTCCGTTTTCCAGTGCCTTTATAAGGCGTTCGGTTGCGTTGTCGCACGGCAGGTTCATCTTGTCGTATTCCTTAAAGCACGCTGTGGTATCCACACCGCTTCCTGCAAGAAAACCGACTTTATATGGCAATTTTATATCGATAAAGTCAACGATTTCGCCAATTCCGCGCACACGCTTTATCCCGTCAAGATACATTGACGGAGCGTCCGCGCCCACCTTCAAAAGAAGTTCGGTCGTAATAAGTTTTTGGGAAATCGAAAGGAGTTTTTGCGCGCCTCGTATCACCGCAACGCCGTCCGCGGTCGAACCGCCCATACCGCCCGAAAGCGGTATCCTTTTGGTGATTTCAACGGTGAAGCCGTTTGTTTTGAAGGTGTCTTTTATGAGTTTTCCCGCGCGGTACGCGCTGTTGAATTCGTCAATGATTTTGCCGTCCTGAAAACATTCGATTTTGTCGTCCGCGCGATAAGTAATTTTTACGTCGTCGCAAACGTCCACCGTCCCCACCAGCATATCAAGAAGGTGAAAGCCACGACTTTCACCTACTACGTCAAGGGACAGATTGATTTTTCCTTTTGCCTTCTCGATTATCTCCATGCCTATATAATAGCACGAACGAGCGTTCCTTTCAACTAAAACTCGAAACTTATCTCGCGGAAATAAAAGAGTTTTTGCCCAGCCTTGAAGGGTGCGCGAGCGTCGGGATTTTGCGCCTGAATGTCGTCGGGACGCGCCGAAATTGCCTTTGCGACGTCCCACAGCGTGTCGCCCTCCTCTGCAACGAACACGCTCACCGCCGATTTGTTGACTTCCTTTTTCTCGCCTTCGACGATTTTTGCGATGTATTCGGTTTCGCACAGGCGCACCGTTTCGGTCATAAATCCGAGTTCCGCCGACACCTCGATTTCCCGCTCTCGTTTGAGTTTCGCCTGCACGTTCATCACCGCGCCTTTTGCAACGACGTCGTCGGACGGCAGTGCGTTTTCCTTCAAAAACGGCAGTGAATACGGGGTTTCGAGCGCGACCGACGACAGCCCGTTTTCATCGCGATAGAGCACCGTCGCGAAAAATACGCCCTCGATTATGATTTTTCCGTCCTCCGCCTGCGCCTTTGCAATGCCGTTACTTGCGCTCGTCACGCCGATGACCTCGAGCACCGACGGCATATCGGCGTTCAACGTCGCGACGCCCGAAATTCCGTCTTTGAAAAACTCAAATCCGCCGTATACGCCGGTTGACGCAATCTCACGCGTGACGTCCAGTTCGTTTTCGATGCTGAACACGTCCTTGACGATTTTTTCACCGCACACGTCAAAGGCTTTTATCGTCGCCTCGTTTTCCACCTCGACGCGGATCACGTTGGAGCCTTCGATGCCCGCAATCACGACTTTGGCGTTTTTGACCGAAACGTCCGCCGACAGTTTTTGACCTATCTCAACCCCGCTTATCGAAAGTTCTTCGGAATACGGAATATGGAATTTTTTCACCATGACTTTGTCGCCCGCAAGATAGGTTACGGTGACGTCGCTTGCGCCCGACAAAAGCACGTTGCCCATGCCCGCCGTCACCATATCGACATAGGATTCTGCGCGCGTCAACAGCACTTTCATTACGTCGGTTTTCGTGTCGTATTCGTCGCCCACCGTAAACGGCGTGACGCACGACGTGACAAACTTTTGGCACTTCATATCGGCATATTCGACGTAAGCGTCGTCGCCCCCACCGACCAGACATTTTTTGTCGTTTTCGGCAATTTTGAATAGCGTAATTTTCACGACGGCGTTCAATCGCATACCACCGCCAATCGATGTGTCAATGTCAATAACGGCAATTTGTGCGTGGATTTTGCCACTTAAACTATCGTTTTTGACAAGTTCCGTGAAATCGGCAAAGTAGTCCAGCCCGCGCGTTTCGCCGTCCGAATTAAGATAAAGCACCTTGAAATTGACGCGCCCTAGAATGCGTGCGGTATCGCCGTCTGCCTCCAACGAGACGACTTTTCCAACGGCGGATACGTCCAAAATTTTGTTGACGCCACCGCTTTCCATCTCGCTCACCGACGTCCTGACCACCGCCTCTTTTTCGGCGATTTTTACGACGGTGTCCATTTTGATTTCATTAAAGTCAAAATTCATTTCTGCCCCCATAAGATTAAATGCGCTTAGGCGCTCCGCCTAATCAATATATAATATATCGGGGGTTGCGAAAATATGCTAATTTAGTTTTTATCGCGCGGGAAGAATTTGATATTTTTCATCATCACGTCGGCGTAAGACAGCGTCAATATTTTTGTGTCGGCGGATTTTGTCTTGACGGTGAAGACGTTGGGGTACAAGTCCTCGATGACGCCGTCCACCCTTTCAAACCTGTTTCTGCCACGATTTATCAGAAGTTTCAGCTCGACACCTTTCAGGTTTTTGACACGCTCCACGGCGTGGGATAAGTTGCAACCGTTTTCTCTCATAATAAAAGTATTGCCAAATATTTTTGGAAAAAACGGCAAAAAAATAACCCGCAGGATTTCCTGCGGGCACATTTCAAATATTAGAAGTCGTCTTCTTCGTCTTCCTCTTCTTCTTCGTCCTCGTCGTCGTCATAGTCGCCGAGGTCGTCGCCTTCGCCGTAGTCGTATTTGGTTTCGTCGTCGTCGAAGCTGTCCTCGTCCTCGAGTTCTTCGTCCTTTTGTTTTTCGTCGTGCTCGAGCTCGGAAAGCATAATTTCGTCGGTTTCGTCCATTTGCTCGACGGTGTCGTCTTCGACGTACTCGCGCCAGCTTTCGTCGTTGTCGTCGTTGTCGTCCTCTTCCTTTTCGTTTGCGGAAGCGGTTTTGGACATCATCTCCTCGCGACAGGTTGCGCACATTTCCTCGCCGTCGTCGATGGGATTGATTTTGCACACCGGGCAGATTCTTTCTTCGGTGTCGAGAATATCCTCGTCGTCCTCGATGAGGCTCATACCGCCGATTTTAAGTTCCGCCTTGCAGACGTCGCACAAATCCTCGTCGTCTTTTATCCAGTTAAGTTCACACCTCGGGCATTTTTTGTAAGCCATAAAGCACCTCACTAAATATTGCTTGCTTTTTTCGTTGCTATTATAATCATAATAATGCTATTTGTAAACTGTTTTATATTACTATTTTTACGCTAATTGAAAATAATATGAAAGTATTTTTTTTTCTTAATACAATATTATACGCACGCGGGCGAATGGGTTACAATATTTCGCCGTTTTCCTTTTGGGCATTACAGATTAAAAACAAAAAACCGATTGCAACCGCAATCGGTAAACTTTTTAGATAAGGACGATAATAGAATAGACAGTTATTTTATATCGCCCTTACCCTATTGTCTATTCTAAATTTGTCGGCTTACAATGTCCTGACTGCGCGCTGATACCAATCGCGAATAAAACGAACTTAGGTTTTACGGCGTATTTTTGACTAATACTGCGTTACGCTCACGGCTTATACGGTAAAGTATTAAGTCGCTCGCGTGCCTTGTCTTATCCTAAAAACACGACGGAAAACTTGTTCACAACCGAAAACGCCGAGAGTTCAGATGATTTTTGGAAAAGGCGAACGTAGTTGTACTGTAGTACTACAAGCGAGCGTTTTTCATAAAAGCGCTGAAATATCGGCGTTTTGGCAACGTTCGCTTTGTTCACGATTGGTATTCGTTCACATCTCCCTCGCCAGACAAATTATACTAATATTATGTGCGGGTTTTACCCACACGTCAAGCAAAATGTCGGCAAAACCCACATAATATTGTTATGAATAAGTTTTCGGAAAGAATTAAAGAATTGCGCATTGAAAAAGGTATGCGCCAATGCGACCTTGCAAATTTGGTCGGCATTTCTCGTGCGTCGGTTGCGGACTGGGAAACCGGTAGACACGAACCACCGCTTGACACAATAATTGAGTTGTGCAAAATATTTGAGGTTTCCGCCGATTATCTTTTGGGCATTACAGATTAAAAACAAAAAACCGATTGCAACCGCAATCGGTTTTTTAATGCAGAAATTCTGATATAAGTGGCAATATGGTGCGTGGATATTTTTATATTTTGACTTTGGCGTATGCCAAAATATAACTACTGTAGGCAATATAACCGCGTAACGCAAGTTACGCTCACGCGCCTTCCAAAATCATTTTGTCGGCGACAAGTGCGATAAACTCGCCGTTGGTCGGCTTGTCGTTTTCCGTATAGACCTTTATTCCGAAAATGGTGTTGATATTTTCGATTTTGCCCCTGTTCCAAGCGACCTCGATGGCGTGGCGGATTGCACGTTCGACCTTGCTACTGCTGGTGTCGAATTTGTCGGCGATCGACGGATAAAGTTTTTTGGTGATATTGTTGATGATATCGGGTGAATCCACCGCCATTTTGATGGCTTCGCGCAAAAACTGATAGCCTTTGATATGCGCGGGTATGCCCACCGATATGAAAATATTTGCGATTTTCTCGTCCAAAGACCTGCTTGGATGGGATATGGTTTTTGGCATATCCTCGTGCGCCGACTCGCTATCGAGCGACAGCATTTCGCTCATATACTCGGCAAGTTTTTCGTAATTGACGGGTTTCGCCATAAAGTAGTTTGCGCCGAGGCGCAGAGATTTTGTGACAAATCCGTCCGTTGCAAGCCCCGACACCATAATGATTTTGGGCTTTTCTTCAAATGCGGACAACGCGCTCAACACGCCGAATCCGTCAAGCTCGGGCATGACTATGTCCAGAAGAAGAAAGTCGGGTTTGGTCATCTCGACAAGTTTGATTGCTTCAACCCCGTCGGGCGCGACTCCCACGACTTTGAAGTCGGTATTATCCGTGAAATATTGTTTGATTTCCTCCGAAAAATTTACGTTATCGTCCGCAATAACGACAGTGTGCATATTGATTTACCCCCAGATGTAATTATTCGTTGCGACAAAAAATGATATGTTTTCCGTGTTGCAATGCGATTATAACAAATACGCCAAGACGAAACTTGATGCATTTTTCTCGTTCTTGTCGAAATTTGTCAAATTTTGTCGAATGATTTCTTAAAAAGAAACCGTCCCAAAAAGTCGGGACGGCTTGCATTTATTCTTTTTCAAAAACCGCCTTATAATCTTCGGCAGTCATTTTGCCGACGATCATTTCCTTTGCGTCGGGTTTTACGATGTCACCCGTTTGCAGTTCGGCGCGATACAAATACTCTTTCGTGCTGTCGAGGAAGTACATATATCCGTCCAAAACGACGGGCGCGAACCAGGACGAAGAAAGGGTGAACTCCGCAACGGGTTCCTGAATTGCGAGCGTTTCAGTGTTGTATTTGTAGCGATAAAGTGCTTTTGCGCTCGAATTGTCGGTATAGAAGATATATCCGTCTTTGACGGCTTGGATATTGATTTGGCGTTTGAGTTGGCTGTCCGCCGAAGTGGCGATTGCGGGGACGTTTTGGGGTTTTTGTCCCTTCTTAACGATTTTAATAAAAGGCGCGGACGAAGTGGTGACGAATGCCGATTCGCCGTCGATGCCCTTGACCGACGCAACGTTGGACGAAGACGCGTCTTCCATCAACAAAACTTCTTTGTCCTTATCGAAAGCAAAGGTTTTGTCAAAGGTATATGCCGAAAGTTGGACTTTTGAATCCTTGTTGGTCTTGGTGTAATAAAGGGTGATTTCGTCGCCGTTTACAACGTAGTCTTTCACCGCGACGGTTACGTTGGTCATAAGGGAGTCGCTTGCGCTTCCGAAAGAAGCGTCGGTGATGACGTCCTTAATCGTGCCGTCGGGATAAATGACCGAAAGAGTGTTGAACTTCTTCCAACTGTCGGTGTCGGCGGGGTTGGACGTCATAAGAGCCATGCCCGTGAATGCGCCGTTTGCGACGATGGGTTGCAACGACGAAACGTTGGAGCGCACCTCAACGTAGTTTTTCTTATTGTTGATTTTGTTCAGCGATTTCTTGTTGAGATCGATTTTCTTCAGCGCACCGCCGTCCAAAACGAGCAACGAATTGTCGGTGACGAAGAAGTCCGCCGAGCGGTTGGCGATGGTGTATAAAAGTTCGGTCTTTTTGCCGTCAAGGCTCACGCGGAAAAAGTCGAGGTATTTTGTGTTGACCTCACCGCTTTTGGTCTTGTCGGTGTTGGGCGACGCGAAGTAAATCCAGTTGCCTCTGATATAAATGCCCGACTTTGCGCTGGTGGCATAGACGTTTTTCTTGACAAGCGCGACCTGACTGCCGTCAATGATGTTGCCCTTTTCGTCAAGTTCGGCACGGTAAAGGCAAGACTTTTCTTGGCTTCCGAATTTGTTTTCGGCGGACGCACCGATATATGCGTTGACAAAGTAAATGTAGTTGCCCTGTTTCACGACGAAACTGCCGTTATTTTCGACGGGGCTCGATGCATACTTGTTGCCGTCGGCGACGCCGTTCGACTTATAAGTTTTGCCGTTGCACGCCACAAGTCCTACCGTAAGAATGAGTACAAGCGCGATAACGGCGATTATTTTTTTGTTCATGACAATCTCCTTGAATATAAATTCATAGATAGAAATATTATATAGTAAACAATAAATTATGGCAAACGAAAATAATCAATTTTTAGCGATATGAGGTTTGAATGTTCAAAAAATTTGGCGAATTTTATAAGATTGACAACGGCGGAGCATCCAAAAAAGAGCAAAATCCAAATTGCGCTCCCCTTCCACCGCCCGAAATCGACACCGTAAAACTCCCCTTTTCCGCGTCAGCATACCGCGATTTCGTGACAAAGCACAAAGCCCTTTCTCAAAAAATACAATCACGCGAGAAATCGGAAAAACGTTGACTTTTGTCAAATTTTGTGTTACATTTGCTTTGTTCAAGGGGAGTAGTAACTCTTTGAGTGGCAACGCCGACATGCTGGTCTCTTGGGGCCCGGTTTGCCTTAATTCACGAGACTTTGGACGGCATTCGCCGTGGCAAGGTCTTTTTTATTACGGAGGGAACAATGGTTTTTGAAACACTTGCAATCACGCGCACGGGTGACATTTGCCTGTCGGTGTTTTTGTTTCTCGTGGGGCTGGTCCTTATCATAAAAGGCGGGGACTGGTTTGTCGATTCGGCAAGCAAAATAGCCGAAATATCGGGCGTACCGCAGTTTATAATCGGCGCGACGGTAGTAAGTCTTGGCACAACTTTGCCCGAACTTATCACCTCGTCAATCGCCGCCGGACAAGGCAACGTTGCCATTGCAATCGGCAACGCCGTCGGAAGCGTCAACGCAAATATCGGGCTTATTATGGCGGTGTCTTTATTGTTTATGCCACACGCTTTTGACAAGAAGGCTTATCTCTTTAAGGGCATAACAATGATTTTATCCATCGTTATTTTGTTCTTAATGTGCCTGAAAGGTCATTTGAACGCATATTTGTCAATTATTTTGTTGGCGGTATTTTTGGTGTTTATGACAGAAAATATCATCGTCGGAAAAAAGGAAGCGATGAAAAATAAGATGATTGACAACGGCGTGCAACCTGCATCGGTTGACGAAAACGGCAACCCCGTGCAGGACGCCGAAAACAGCGAAGTTTTGCCCGACGCCCAAGAAACCAAAAAACAAAAAACCAAAGATATCGCAAAAAGTATTTTCTTCTTTATCATCGGTACGGCGTTTATCGTCGGGGGCGCGCAACACCTCGTCACCTACGGCAGTAAACTTGCGGGATATATGGGAGTGCCCGAAAGAATCGTCGCGATTACGCTTGTCGCAATCGGCACTTCTCTTCCCGAACTCGTCACCACGATTACATCCATCGTCAAGAAAAAACACGACTTGTCCATCGGCAATATCATCGGCGCAAACGTCATCGACCTTTGCCTTATCCTGCCCATTTGCGCAATGATTTCGGGCGGAACGCTTCCCGTCGAGCACAACTCGCTTTTCATCGATATGCCCTTCTGCATAGGCTTCACGGTGTTGGCGATACTGCCCGCGCTCATCTCCAAAAAATTCTCGCGCGTGCAAGGCGGAGTTATCCTTGCAACCTATATCGCCTATATGACGGTATCAATCGTTTTATAACTCACGACACACCAAACAAAAAGCACCGATTTTTCGGTGCTTTTTTCATTATTTTTCGATTTTTACGTAATACGTTGCTCGGCTTGCGCCTTTTTTCTCGATTACTCCTTCCGACGCAAGTTTTTTCAGCGAACTTTCGACAGAACTGTTGCTTATCGACGGACACAATCCCGCTACGTCCGCTTTCGTAAACTTTCCGATTATTCCGAAAACGGCTTTCCTCACGGTTTCGAGCGCGCCGTCGTTTTCGCTTATGAGTTCCATTCTGTCTTCAAAGTCACGATATGCGGAAACAATCGTGCTCAAAATGTACTTTATAAACGGCAAAACGTCTTCTTTCCCGTCTTTCCACCCGTATTGCGATTTTTGAAGTGCGACATAATAAGCATTTTTGTCTTTTGCGATTTTTTGTTCAAGCGAGATATATTTCCCGACCATATAACCGTTTTTATAAAGCAACAACGTTGTAAGAATCCTGCTCATTCTGCCATTGCCGTCCGAAAACGGGTGTATGCACAGAAAATCGTGTATGAAAATCGCAATCAATATAAGCGGATCGACGTCGCCCTTCGATACGGCGATATTGTACTCTTCGCATATTTTGTCCACCGCTTCTTTCGTTTCGTACGGCGCAAGTGGCGTAAACAGTATGCTTTCTCTGCCGTTTTCGGTAATCGTGATGTAATTTTGCACGTTTTTGAACTTTCCGCCGATACTTTTTCCCGAATGACTATATAATATCTTGTGAAGTTGCAAGATATAGTTTGTCGTTATCGGAATATATTCAAAGTTTTCGTGAATGACGTTAAGCGCGTCGCGGTACCCCGCGATTTCTTCTTCGTCGCGGTTTTTCGGCGTTGTTTTGTCACTGACCAGTTGTTTCAGCCTTGTTGCGGTCGTCCTTATTCCTTCGATTTCGTTGGACGATTCGGTGCTTTGAATTTTTGCGATTTCCACAAGTTTTTCAAGCCCGTCCGCCTGACTTTTAAGATAAAGCGACTGCTTCCCTTTGGCTTCGTGTATCGCCGTAAGAAGACTTATCGTTTCAAAATCCCATTTTTTCTCTTTTATCGAGGCATAATTAAACTCTCTCATAGTTCACCGTAATTTATATGTTTTCTCACAAATTATATACATTTTTGTGAGAAAAGTCAACTATTTATGCCCAAATCGCAATTTTTCCCACAAAAAACTGCGGTTTTTACGAGAAAACCGCCGTTGCTTTTGAAAACAATTTTCCATTAAAATACAAAAAGCACCGATTTTTCGGTGCTTTTGTTTGTGCGTTTGTTCAGTTCGCTTGTGTGATAATTAAAACGTTATTACCCATGTCCGTTGCGCCCGGCGATTTTTTGCTTTCTTCGTAATGGCTTTTCGCTTCCTTGTTGTTTTCGTCCGCCAGCCATATTATTTCTTTTGTTTTGTTTTCACTTTCATTAGAATATGTTATTGTGAATATTCCGCCGTTTTTCTCAAAGTACGCTCCCACATAACTATTAGTCAACTTATTGTTCAGAATTTCGGCTATGCAATTTTTGTATTCGGTTTTGAGTTTTTCCGGAATTCCACTTAAATCGGGCTCAGTATTTTGCACTTTTTCAAAAAACGACCTGTGTTGCCCCCACACGATATATTCGCCGCGTTGTTCGAAGAATAAGCCTTCCAACTTTACACCAGTCCCGTCGTTTTCCACGTCTTCGGTGAATTCTTGTTTATATGCTTCAAGTGCATTTTTCGCGTAATCAGCTGAATTGTATTTCGAGATATAGCATGCGCCAAAAGCCATTTCCCACGTGCGACCTTTCTCCCACAACGTTTGTTCCTCGTCACCTTTTCCGTTATATATGAAAGAAGTCGAAATAGAATTATCTGTCTTGAAAACATAAGTGAATATTTTTTCAAACAAATTTTCCACGTCTTCTTTGGTATATGAAGCGAATTCGTCGTTCTTTTCGCCCTTATCTTTATCGCACGCCGAAAACATAAAAATCGACGTGACAAGTACAATACATAACAATAAAGTCAATAATTTTTTCATTTTTTTCTCCCTTTGCTATATTTGTAACATATTGTTACAAAATAATGGTAACAAACTGTTACATTATTGTCAAGGTAATTTTATGGAAGGGTTAAAGATTATCCGAAAAACAAGAAATCTTAATCAGCAACGAGTCGCGCTCGATTTGAATATTTCGCGCGAAGCGTTGTCGTATTATGAAAACGGAAAAAGGGAGCCTAGTTTCGACCTTTTAATTAAGATGTCCGAGTATTTCGGCGTATCGATTGATTTTTTAATAACGGGAAAAGAATTTACCAAAAAATAAGCACCGATTTTTTTCGGTGCTTTTTGTTTTTTCATTCGGTGTATTTTGCGCGGATTTCGTCCACGTCGAGTTGCGTCAATCCGTACTCTTTCAAAAGGTAATTTTCAAAACTGCCGTATTTTTTCAAAATCGCGTCCCTTGCCGAATCGATATAAATTTTATCGACGATGAAAAGCGGTTCGTAACTGTTTTTTATGAAAGGGTGCACGATTTTCGGGATTTTGTCGAACATAACCTTTCTTATATTGTCCCGGATTTTCAAACTTTCGAGGTAGTCTTTGACGATTTCGTCGTACGACGCGCCAAGTACCGCCAAAAGCAATGCGCTTCCGATGCCAGCGCGGTCCTTTCCCGCCGTGCAGTGCTGTAAAAACGGGACGTCGCCACGCTTCAACGCCTCAATCATATTTTTGTATCCGTCGTTACCAAAAGGCAGATATGAGTAAAATTCGCAAACGTCCGAGGGTTTGATTTTCATAAAAATTCTTTCCACCCCGCCCGATTGCAGTTTATAAACCATTCCTTTTTTGATGTCGTTGGGATAATGGAGATGCTTTGCGCCGATATTTTTATAAATATATTCCTTGTCCTTATCCACTTCGTCGCGGTCGCGGTAGTCGAAAATTTCTTTGAGCCCGAAGCTTTTCAAAAACGTGACGTCGTTGTCGCTGGCAAAATCCAAAAGACCGCTTCTGAAAAATAGCCCGCTTTTGATTTTTTTGCCGTCTTTTGTGGGGATTCCTCCCAAATCTCTGAAGTTGAAAACGTTTTCCATAATTATTCCTCAACGACAAGTATAACAAACGGCAGACGGAAAATCAACGACTATAATATTTTTTTATTACGTTTATAAATTCCTTTGTCGAGTACGCGCCCTCGCGGTTGATGCGACGCATAAAAATCACGCTGTCGGGATCGTTGAAGCGCGCCGTCGTGACGCCCTCGTTGCAGGTCAATGTTATCTTATAGCCGAGGTTTTTCAGGGTGTCTTTGGCAAAAACCGAATACTTCCCGAACGGATATGCGTAAACCACCGTGTCGTAGCCCGCGTATTTTTTGATTTTTTCGTGCAGTTTCAGGGTGTCTTCGGACAGCACACGCGCGTATTCATCGTTCGTTTCGTATGGCTTTTGCGCAATCCCGTAGCGCGGTTTGAACTTGTGCATCGAATAACTGTGATTTCCGAAATATATCACTCCGCGCTTTGCGGTTTCCGCCATTTCGTCCCAAGTGATATGCGAATAATTGGGGTTTTTGTCGTCGCCCGACGTCGCCGAGTGTTCGGAGTACGCCCCGACAACGTTTACGACCGCCGTAAATCCGTGTTTTTTGAGAATTTTTTCGGCGTAAAAAAGATTGTTGTAATGCCCGTCGTCAAAGGTGATGAAAACGGGTTTTTTCGGAAGCAGTCCGCGCCCCTCGGAGTACGCGACGATTTCCTCCGCCGTTACCGAAACAAAGCCGTTTTCTTTGAGCGCGATAAGGTCGTTTTCCAGTTGTTTTTCGCTGACGATATACCTGCCCTTCGTGCCGTTCAAAACGCTGTGATACATCACGGTGACGATTTTTGTGTCAAGGACTTCTTCCGCGCGCGCGACGCGCGCGTCAATAAATAAAAGCCCGAAAATCGACAGGCTAAATACCGCCACGAAAAATAATGAAAACGCCCTCAAAAATTTCTTCATAAATTTATTATGCGAAAACTCTTGCGTTTTATTTGCCATAAATAATTGTGCCAAAAAAAGATTAATGCGAACAACTGTTACTATCGCTTTTTTTGCATTAAAAAAATTCGCCGTAAAAGCAAGATGGCTCGGAAAAATCCGAGCCACCTTACTAATTATATGATAAGGGGGAAAATTATGAGCGATTTAATATCAAATGTGTTTTCACTTGATTTATGGCATCATAATACAATTATATTTTTGACTTGTCAAGTGGTTTTATACATCTTTTTACAAAAATTTTTATATTTTTCAATTTTTGTCGGTCAATTGACTGAAAATGTCGATTTTGGTCATTCCTCTATCATTCTGTTATACAAATTTCGATATATGTTTATATAAATTATTACATATGCTTTTATTTGTAAAATTTTGCCATTACGTACTCGGAAGCGAACTGTCCCGCCACCGCACCGTCCGAAGACGCCGTGACAATTTGACGAAGGTCTTTTTCGCGAACGTCGCCAACGGCAAAAACTCCGTCGATATTCGTGCGCATTTTTTCGTCGGTAAGGATATATCCTTTGTCGTCTTTTTGAATTTCAGCGGGGATAAATCCCGTTTCGGGTTCCGCCCCGAGAGCGACGAAAATGCCGTCGGCGTTTATCTGTTCTTTTTTTCCGTCCGTGAACGTCACTTCGACTTTTTCCAGTTTATTTTCGCCGAAAAGTCCCGTGACGACGCCGTTTAACACAAACTCGATTTTTTCGTTTTCTTTCGCCCTGTCCACAAGGATTTTTTCGGCGCGGAAACCTTCGCGACGGTGCACGATATACACCTTTTTCGCAAGGGTTGCAAGATACAGCGCGTCCTTAAAGGCGGTGTTGCCTCCGCCCGCCACCACGACGGTCTTGTTTTTGAAAAAGTTGCCGTCGCAAACCGCGCAATACGACACCCCTCGCCCGACGAAATCCTGCTCGTTTTTTACGCCGGTTTTTCTGTCGAAAGTACCCACCGCGATAATCAAACTTTTGTACGAAATCTCGCCCGATTGAAGCGTCACGATTCTGTCTTTCAGATTGATGCTTGTCGCCTCGTCAAAGATAAACTCCGCGCCGTACTTTTCGGCTTGCGAAAACGACTTTATCATAAGGTCACTGCCCGAAATTCCGTCGGTGCCCATATAGTTTTCGAGGTCGTTTGCAAGATTTGCCTTGCCTCCCGGCGCCGATTTTTCGACAATGGCGACTTTTGCGCCCGCGCGCGCCGAGTAAATTCCTGCCGTCAGCCCCGCAGGGCCCGCTCCTATTATCAATACGTCGTACTCTTTCATACTGCCTCCGTTTTTCGATTATACCACAATTCGCCCGTGTCGTTCAAGTATACCAGACAGGAATAATACGAACTGTTAGAAATCGCCGATATTTCCGTGCTTTTTTGCAAAAACACGGAGCAAGACCACGGTTCGTATTATTCCTGTCTGGTATAGAAGTAAATTTTCGGGCAAAAATCATTGTGGGTGAAAAATGAAAAAAATCTCTTTTGTTATCCTTATTGTTTTTATACTGTCCCTTTCGGCGTGCGTCGATACCAAAAACAAGACGTCCGACTGCGTGCGCATACATATCCGCGCCAACAGCAACTCGGAAATCGACCAAGACGTGAAGTATAAGGTGCGGGACGCCGTCGTGAATTACCTTACCCCGCTTTTGTCCGACATAAAAAGCGCGAAAGACGCGAAATCCGTAATTTCGGACAATCTCGACGCCGTCAAAAATACGTCGGACAAAGTGCTTATCGACAGCGGGTTTTCATATCGTGCGACCGTGCGCCTATCAAGCGAAAACTTTCCTTTCAGGAAATACGACGACTTGTCATTTCCCGCGGGCGTTTATGACGCGCTTATCGTGGAACTGGGCGAAGGCGTCGGCGACAACTGGTGGTGCGTATGCTTTCCGCCCTTGTGTTTCGTCCCCGACGACAACGGCGAAAACTTCCGCTATAAATCGAAAATCGTTGAAATAATCAAAAAATTCAGAGGTGAAAATGAATAAAAAATCACAAATTATCGCGTGCTCGTTCGTGCTGTTTCTGACGGTGCTGACAGGCGTTCTGGCTTTTTCGGGCGTGTTGACAAAGTCCGACGAAACGGTGACCGAAGCCGTCGTATTGAAGCAAGGCTCCACCGGGAATCAGGTCAAAACCGTCCAAACCAAACTCAAACGCTGGGGCTACTACACGGGCGCGGTTGACGGAATCTACGGCTCGGGCACTACCAAAGCAGTCAAGTATTTCCAAAGCAAAAACGGACTTTCGGCGGACGGAATCGTCGGCAAGAGAACTGCCGCCGCCATGGGCATCAACCTTTCGACGGGGAATACGGCGGGCGCGTCTAACGGGTTTTCGTCGTCGGACGAATATCTGCTTGCAAAATGCGTCTATGCCGAGGCGCGCGGAGAACCGTACGTCGGACAAGTCGCGGTCGCCGCGGTCGTTTTGAACCGCGTGAAGAGTGCGTCTTTCCCCAATACCATTGCGGGCGTCATCTA
Source organism: uncultured Clostridia bacterium (assembly GCA_934254835.1). Classification (GTDB taxonomy): domain Bacteria; phylum Bacillota; class Clostridia; order Christensenellales; family CAG-917; genus CAG-349. The sequence goes on from CAKQMI010000008.1 coordinate 38,293, forward strand.
TCAGCCGTGGGCGTTCACCGCCGTCAACGACGGACAAATCAATCTGTCGCCGAACGCCTCCGCCATAAAAGCCGCCAAGGACGCGCTGAACGGCTGGGATCCCACCAACGGCTGTCTTTATTACTACAACCCGTCCACCGCCACGTCCAAGTGGATTTGGTCAAGGAAAGTAATGCTTTCAATCGGCAAACACAACTTTGCAATATGAGGTGATTATGAACAAAAAAGCAATAATCGCAATTTCCGTGTTGATGATTTTGCTGTCCGCGGGAGTTATTACTTTGGGCGTGCTTTTCGGCAAGGAAAAGGACGCGAGAAAAAGCACCGAAAATATTTTGGAAGCGCATTATCAGCAGTCTTATTATACCCTCTTGGACGAAACAAACGATTTGGAAATCAAGTTTGCAAAGTTGACCGTCGCCAAAGGAAAAGCGACAAGACTGTCCCTTTTGTCGGACGCCGTGAAGTCCGCAGAACTTGCGGTGTGCGCCCTGTCCGCGCTGTCGGGCTCGGACGTGAGTATCGAAAACACAATGCGGTTTTTGAACCAAACGGGTGACTTTTCAAAGTATCTGAAAGACAAACTGGAAAACGGAAAAGACCTGAGTAACGACGAAATTCTGTCAATCGGAAAAATTCACGATATGCTGAAAACGCTGTCGCTGGAACTTAACAAAATCAAGGACAAAATATCAGAAGGCTATCTTTTTGTCGATGGCTTTAATGACAAATCAAGCGTTTTATCAGCCGTTTTCGCCTCGTTAAACGACAATTCGGTTGAATATCCTCAACTAATATACGACGGACCTTTCAGCGACGGCAGAGCCGACAAAGTCGCAAAAGGGTTGCCCGACACCGAGGTGAGCGAGGACGAAGCCAAAGAAAAACTTCTTCTTGTTTTCGGCGATAAAATGAAAAACGTGCGCCCTCTCGGCGTGTGGGGCGGGGATATCGAAACGTTCAATTTCGAGTGCGACCTCTCGGGTGTCCGAACCACGATGCAAGTGAGTAAGCGTGGCGGTATGATTTTGAACGTCAGCGGAAGTCGCGAGGTGACCAACCCCGTTTTGTCGGTTGAGGAGTGCGTGGAAATCGGGAAAAAATTCCTTGTTAAATGCGGATTTTTTGACATGCAAGACGTGTGGAGCGCGAACGACAACAGCACCGTTTATATCAATTTTGCCCCCACGACGAAAAACGGCGCGATACTTTATCCCGACCTCGTCAAGGTGAAAATCGCGTCGGACAACGGCGACGTTTTGGGCTTGGACGCAGTGAACTACGCCTTTAACCACGTCGAAAGAAAGACGATAAATCCCGTCGTTTCCAAAGACACCGCAAGGGAAAAAGTCGGCTTCCCCGACGCCTCGGACGGCAGACTTTGCGTCATTCCTTATAAGACGAACGACGAAAAACTCGCCTACGAATTTATCGTCGAATCGGGCGGGATATACTATATTTATATCGACGCCGTGACGGGCGAGGAAATCAACGTTTTGTACGTCATCTCGACAACGGGCGGTGACAAACTGATATAAAGCGGACGAAAACCGCACAATAAAAACGCACGGAAAAATCCGTGCGTTTTGCGATTTTCTTATTCGTTTCCGGACAAGAATGCGAGCCGAGAGCGTAACACGCCAGCCGTGAACAATACGAACTGTGGTCTTGCTCCTTAGACCAAAACGTCGAGAGTTTCGATGATTTTTGGAAAAGACGAACTCAGTTGTACTTTTTGTACTACAAGTGAGTTTTTGCCTAAAAGCACGGAAATATCGGCGGTTTGGCACAGTTTGTATTGTTCATGGTTGGCACAAACCTACCGACGGCGCGACATGACTTTGATGAGCCTTGACAGCGATATTATGCCCGCAATAAACGGGATAAGCAACGTCGTCGCAACAAATACTATGATCGAAACGTAGTCCGAAAAATCGGGTTTGTTGACGAAGAAGAAGTTGTAGATTGGCGCATATAAATAGTACGCGCACCCCGCAAGCGTCAGCACCTCGATGACGGAAATCGTCGGGACGTAGTCTTTGCGGATATTGTATTTCACGCCGTACTCGCTTCGTTTATACTTCGTGATTTTTTTGCGATTTGCGCTCAAAATCCACATAAGGAACACGTTGGGCAGATTCAACACGGTGCAAGCCGTTGCGATAAGCTCGGCACTTGTGTCGATTTTTCTGCGCCTGACGCACCCGAGCGACATAAACGAACTGGACGCACACACCCATGCCAAAAATACCAACAAATCGAAGTAAATCCACAGATAATATACGACCTTCGTCATACGTGCGTCGCCTTTTACGCCCTTTAAGGTGTTGATAAAATCAAACGACATATTGTGCAAAATCGCAAACCAGGCGAACATAAACGCCGTGAAGAATATATAAGTGAATATCGCAAATCCCATGCCCGAACGGACGGTGTGATTGACCTTTTTCGCGGGCGTCGCGTCGGTCTTTTCGGCAGGTTTAGCGGGTTTTGCGGGTTTTTCGGTGGGAGCGACGGGAGGCGCAATCTTCATTTGAGGTTGCGGAGTAGGCTCCTCCATTTTAACGTGAACGGGCGCGACGGGTTCCATCGGCATCGGCGGTTCGGGAGGTCTGATATCGTTCAGATTATCGGCGCTGATACGCTCGATTTCCAACTGTTGCTCTTTTTCCGCCTGCTTTTTCTCGATAAGTTTTTTCAGAAGCGTCTTTGCTTGCGACTTCGTAATGACAACGCCTTTTATGCAATAAAGACGAGTCCCGCAATCGACGCACGAAAACACGATTTGTCCGTCTTGCAAAGTCATCTGCGCCCCGCACTCGGGACAAACGACAATTTTATCCATAAAGCCTCCTTTAATGTTTTTGGCTCGTTTTCTATATTCTAAACTATTTTTTTCGATAAATCAAGCATACATAGTATGCTTCCCCGCGATATTGTGCATCGTTTATTCGTTTCATAATGCGCACTCCCACGAGATTTTAACGGCAACACGTCACACACTTCGCTTTTGAAATCGCATTTTTCTTTGCTTATGCACGATGCACTTGTTGTCATTCCGAGCGTAGCGTGGGAATCTCGTGGGAACGAAACCTTATCATACTTTGCGTAATATGGTGCCTTCCCAGGCGATTCTCACGGCATCGCAATGCGATGCCTCAGAATGACAGAAAAAAACCTGCTCTCGTTCCCTAAAAAGTCAGAATTTTGATGCTATTACTGCCCCAAAAGTACAAAAGTATCTTACTCAGGTTTTTTGACAAGGATACCCTTCCGGGAGATTGCCACGTCGCTACGCTCCTCAGAATGACAAATGTTAAAAAATCGGAATTTTGATTTTTTCCTCTCTCTCTAAAACGGCGAAACTTTATCATTCTCTAAAAAGTCAGAATTTTGAGTAATTGTATTCCCCTAAAACGGCGAGAATTTGATGGATTTTCGGGGTTCTTTGTAGGTTCCGAAAACCCTAGTGTACACAGACGCACACGGGTTTTTGGGTTCTGCAAAAACGCCGAAAAGGCGCGAATTGTCGCCGTTTTAACGGATTTCGCCGCCGCCAAGGCAGACGGGCGAGCCAACTTCATACATCACCGCATACTGCCCCGGGGCGACTGCGCGTTGCGGACGGTCGAAGTACAAATGCACGTCGTCGCCGTCGATAACCGCCGTTGCTTCCTCAAGGGGCTGGCGGTGGCGTATCCTTGCAAGCACGCGAAATTCTTTTTCGTCGGGTTTTTTGGTGATGAAATTAAAACCTCTGGTCGTGAGTTCTTTGGTGAACAGCAAGTCGCACTCGCCCTGATTGACGTAAAGGATATTGTTTTCGACGTCCTTTTTGACGACGTACCACGGCTCGCCGTTGCCCGCACCGCCAAGACCGAAGCCCTTTCTCTGCCCAAGCGTATAGTAAAACACACCGCTGTGGGTGCCGACGGTTTTGCCGTCCAAAGTTTTGATATCGCCCTCTTGCATGGGGATATATTTTTTCAAAAATTCGCGGAAATTTCTTTCGCCGATGAAGCAGACGCCCGTACTGTCTTTTTTCTCGGCGGTGGCAAGACCGTTTTCCTCGGCGATTTTTCTGACCTCGGGTTTTAAGAGGTTGCCTATGGGGAAAATGACGTTTTCGATTTGTTTTTCAGTGACCTGATTCAAAAAATAAGTCTGGCACTTATTCTCGTCTTTTGCGCGGGCAAGATAGGTGCGTCCGTCCATTTTCAGCACATTACAGTAGTGTCCTGTGGCGATAAAGTCCGCATTCAGATCTTTGGCGTATTTTGCAAACGGTCCGAATTTTATCTCGCGATTGCACAAAACGTCGGGATTTGGGGTAAGTCCGCGCTTATAATAATCGACGAATTGCTGAAACACGTTGTCCCAGTATTCCTTGGACAAATCGATTGTATAATAAGGTATGTCGAGTTTGCCCGCGACGGCGCGAACGTCGTCGTAGTCGTCAAGCGCGGTGCAACAACCGCTTTCGTCCTCTTCCACCCAGTTGCGCATAAACAAGCCGATGACCTCATAGCCCTGCTGTTTCAGAAGAAGCGCGGAGACGCTACTGTCGACGCCACCGCTCATACCAAGTACCACTCTTTTCTTATTCACCGCACAACTCCGTTGAGATATATTTCATACCGCCGTCGGGGAGGATAACGACGATGTTGCCCTTTTCCCCGTGAGAGGCGAGGTTTTTTGCCGCCTGAATGACGGCTCCTGACGAAATTCCGACAAAAATGCCTTCTTCCTTTGCCAAATTTTGGGCGCACTCGATTGCGTCCTCGTCCGACACGTCCTCGACCGCGTCCAAAAAGTCGGGGTTCAGAATTTTGGGCACGAAGTTTGCGCCGATGCCCTGTATCTTGTGCGCGCCCGCTTTTCCGCGTGTGAGCAAGGGACTGCCCTTTGGCTCGACTCCGCAGATAAGCGTGGACGTTTTATAAGTGTCGATATATCTTTTGATGCCCATAATCGTACCGCCTGAGCCAATGCCCGCGACAATCCAACTGACGTTGTTCAAGTCCGCAAAGATTTCCTTGGCGGTGTGCATAAAGTGCGCGGTGGGGTTGGCGGGATTGGTAAACTGCGACGGGATAAAGGCGTGACCGTAGCGCGCTTTCAATCTTTCCGCCATTTCGATACTTCCGCGCATGCCCTCTTTTTTGGGGGTGAGGACGATTTCCGCGCCGTAGGCTTTCAATATTTTTATTCTTTCTGCGCTCATATTTTCGGGCATAGTCAAGATGAGTTTCATTTTCATCGAGGCGCACACCATAGCAAGTCCGATGCCGGTGTTGCCGGACGTGGGCTCGATAATGACGGTATCTTTGTCAATTGCGCCCGAAGACGTTGCTTCCAGTATCATATTGTACGCGGGGCGGTCCTTGATACTGCCCGACGGATTGAAATACTCGAGCTTGCCGAAAACGTTGACGTCGTCGTAACTTACGCTGTTGAGTTTCACAAGGGGCGTCTTGCCTATTGTTTCCAAAATATTGTCGTATAACATATATAAGTCACCTCAAAAACATTGTAAACGCCGAAAGGCAAATAGTCAAGCGAGGAAAGAATACGTCGCTTTTGAAAATATGTTTTTGCAAACGAAAACCCCGCTTTCGCGGGGTTGAGATCGTTGTTGTGATTACACCTCGGGCGTTACGGGGATATCCAAATCCACCGCAATGTTTTGCGTCGCCTTTCTTTCGGCGATTTCTTGCACCATTTCGCGCTGACGCTTTTCGGTGAGGTTGTAGAAGAACACGGGGATAATGCAAGCGATGAAACTCACGACGCCCGACAAAACGAGCATCATCCACAATTTGTTGAGCCCTGCAATGTCCATATTGCCAACGGGGTCTGTCGGGGAAATGTTGCTCATTCCGTACGCAAGCACGCCGATGAACGCGCCGATTGCCATACCGATTTTGTTCATAAGGGTTTGCATTGCAAAGCAGATACCTTCGCCACGCTCGCCGGTTTTCCATTCAAGATAGTCGACGGTGTCGCCGATCATAGCGTAGGTCATAATGTTGGCGATACCCTGCGGGATACCGATGAAGATAAGGCAGATTGCCGCAACGTAGATACCGCCCGCGCGGAGCGCACCCGCATTGAAGTCCCACATAAAGAACATGATTATCATCGCAACCGCGCCGATAATGTGCGAGCCGATGAACGTCCACTTTTTGCCGAACTTGTTGGTAAGCCACGGGCAAAGCACCGACGCAACCAAACCGCCGGGCACGACAAGCATCGTCAAAAGGCTGTATGCGCTTTCGTTTTGCAAGGCGTATTTACAGAAGTACAAACCGCCCGTATAGGTATAAACCATTCGCGCACCGCCTAAAATGCCCGACAGCACCAACAGCAACAAGGGTTTGTTTTTGAACAACAAGCCGAGGTTGTGCCTTAACGTCGGCGGAGTTTCGGTCTCGGCTGTGCCGACGCGCTCTTTGGTATTCTTGAATCCGTAGAAGAACATCGGCATTGCGATAACAACCAAAACGATGGTCACGATGAAGTAAGTATACTTCAAGGTTTTTTGGTTTTGCGTGGCGCATTCAGTCCTCAAAAGACCGCTTGCCGAACGGAAGTTTTGGTCGTAATACTCTTTTTTGACCTCGACTTTCTTTATGTCGCCGTTTTTCTTGTATGTGATATTAAGATATTTGGTGTCGTAAATGACGGTTCTGCCGTACTTAAAGCCTGCCGCTTCCGCCTCTTTCGTCAAATTACCCTCTTTGATAACTCCGTCGTTGAAATAAATCTTTTGTTTTTCGGCGTCGAAGATGTACTGGTTTTTCGAACTGTCGTTGACGTCGTTGATTTGGTAAACGATGACGGGGGTTTGCACCGCAAGTTCGTTATACTTATAATCCGCCGTAACAGCCGAGGTGATGATAGGCACGAAAACGGTGACGATACCCGCGCCGAGCGTGCACACAAGACGAGCAACCGTCAACATCTTTCCGCGGATATCCGTGTTGTTGGTCATCGCCGAGGACAGCCCCCAATAAGGAACGTCCGCAACCGTATATACCACCGACCAAATGACGTAAATCACCGAAAGTGCGGCAAATCCGCCACCCGTTTTCGGGTACCAGGGCAGGAAACACAAAATCGTGACTACGCCGATGGGAATCGCCATCCATTTGAGATAAGGACGGCATTTGCCCCATTTAGTACGGGTTCTGTCAACGATACTGCCCATGATGGGATCGTTGAAAGCGTCGAAGATACGCGTGCCGAGCATCAGCCAGGCAACCGCCATAACGCCCTGCATAACACCGATTTTCGTGTTGAGGTCAAAGCCCAAAGCGTCGGTCATGAACACCGTGAGATAACTGCCGATAATCGTACAGATAAAGTTTTGACCGAAACCGGCGACAGAATAAGCAATCGCCTCTTTCGGTTGCATGCCCTCGCCCTCGGTCGTGCCGAAAAGCTTGTGCAGGAAAGAATCGAGTTTAGGATATTTACTCATAATTTCTCCTCATAATACAAAAACTATAAAGCATTATAACACGCCCGCACGCGATTTTCAAGCGTTTGGACAACGCCCGCGCTCTTTTTCCGAATTTGAAAACGGTTTTTTCAAAAAAATTCGACACAAATTTTTAATTTTTCAATTTTTACGTCGGTTTTTTTAATTTATTTTTAGAAAAAAGAACTATGGTTTCCTCTAACATAAATGTTAGAGGCGATAATGTATGTTAAGACTCGAAGAAATTAAAAAGGATTTTAAGACCGACGAAAACGTCGTCAACGTCTTGAAAGGTATCACGATTCAGTTCCGAAAACACGAATTTGTGGCAATTCTCGGACACTCCGGTTGCGGGAAAACCACGCTTTTGAACATCGTCGGCGGGTTGGATAAATGCACGTCGGGCAAGGTCGTCATCGACGGGCGTTCGACTGCCGAATACAACGACCTCGACTGGAACGATTACCGCAATAAGCGCATCGGTTTCGTCTTCCAAAGTTACAACCTTATTCCGCACCTGACCGTCCAGAAAAACGTCGAACTTTCGATGACGCTTGCGGGCGTTTCCAAAGAGGAGCGTCGCGAGCGCGCGCTTTCTGCACTTGAAAAAGTCGGGCTTAAAGAGCACGCCAAAAAACACCCGTCGCAACTGTCGGGCGGACAAATGCAACGTGTCGCAATCGCAAGAGCCCTTGTCAACAATCCCGAAATTATCCTCGCCGACGAACCGACGGGCGCACTCGACAGCGAAAGCGGTGTCGAGGTTATGGAACTGTTGAAAGAAATATCAAAAGACCGCCTCATCATTATGGTCACGCACAACGCGCAACTTGCCGACGAATACGCCACCCGTATCGTCAATATGGCGGACGGCGTCATCACAAGCGACACCGACGAATACCCCCTCGACGAATGCATAAAGGACGAACAGGCGGAACTTACTTTCAAAAACGAACTCGCCGAAAACACCATTGCCGAAATGGAAAAATCGGGCACGAAAAACGCAAAACGCGCGATAAAACGTATGGAAAAACAAAAACGCAGAAAAGCGTCGATGTCGCCTAAAACCGCGTTTTCTTTGTCGTTCACTAACCTCGTCAGCAAAAAAGGACGCACGTTTTTGACGTCGTTTGCGGGAAGTATCGGCATAATCGGCATAATGTTGGTGCTTGCCCTTTCAACGGGCGCAAGGACGTTCATTTCCAAAATGGAAGAAAACGCACTGTCGCAATACCCCATCGAAATCAGCGAAAGCAACACCGACCTTTCGACGATACTTTCCCTTTTGACCACCGACACGCAACACCGCGAAAACTACCCGTCGGGCGACACGATTTATACGCAAGAAGTCATCGGCAATCTTTTTACAAATCGCGATTTGCTGACTTCAAAGAACGATTTGAGAAGTTTAAAGTCCTATATTGACAACAACTTCGACGAAAGCACCGGCTATGTCAAGTACGACTACGGCACGGCTTTCGACGTTTATTGCGACTATACCCACGCGAAAGGCGACGAAGATAAGTATATGAAAGTTCAGCCTTTTGTGGACGCTCTTGCAGATATCGGCGCGTTGTCGGGACTTATGGAACAAATCAAAATGTTTTCGTCGTATATGACCGTTTGGGACGAAATGTCCGACAACACCGCACTTCTTAACCAGCAGTACGAACTTTTGGGCAACTCCAAGTGGCCGACAAACTACGACGAGGTCGTGATGGTCGTTGACCGCAAAAATCAACTGAACGACTACCTTTTGTTCGCACTCGGATTGAAGTCGAAAGACGATATCGGCGACGCGGTTCTCGGCGGTATTATGGGCGGTGAAAATAAGTTCAGCGACTCGACCTTTTCGATAAGCGAAATCATCGGCGAAAACGGCAACAATCCCTTGCAATACCAAATCGCCACCGGTTGCGACTACTACCGTAAAAACACCGAAACGGGCAAGTGGGAAAAACTGACCGAAAGGAACGAACAACGCCAAAAATCCTTTGTGGACGGTGCGTATATCGAAGGCAGAAAGAACACCGTCAACGTCAAAGTCGTGGGCGTGGTGCGTCCGCGCGAGGACGCCAAAGTTACGTCCATAAACGGCAATATCGGCTATACTTCCGCCCTGTCGCGCTATCTTTCGGAGCGTGCCTCGTCGCACCCCCTCGTTGAAGAAATCGTCAAAACGGAACATGGCGTGAACGGCGCGGAATTGGACAAATCAAGCTATGACAACCTGCTTCTGGACTTAGGTGTGTCCGACGTCGATAAGCCCAAAAAAATCAAAATCTACGCAAGTTCGTTCGACTCGAAAGCCAAAATCCTCTCCTTCCTCGACGGCTATAGCGACGAGTTGAAAGCAAGCGGACAAAACCCCGTGAAATACACCGACAACCTGTCGATGATTATGAGCTACGTCGAGTCGATGACGGCGACCATTACGGGCGTTTTGATCGGTTTTGCGGGAATTTCCCTCATCGTGTCGTCGATTATGATTGCAATCATTATCTATACGTCGGTCATCGAAAGGAAAAAGGAAATCGGCGTTTTAAGAAGTATCGGCGCAAGAAAACTGGACGTGTCGGGCGTGTTCATCGCCGAATCGGGAATGATCGGGTGCCTGTCGGGCGTGCTGGGCATCGCAATATCTTACCTTTTGATGTTGCCCATCAACGCGCTGATAAAAGCCTCGTTCGGCGTATCCAACCTCGCCACGCTGACTTGGTGGCAACCGCTGATGATGTTTGGAATAAGCGTCGTGCTGGCGGTGCTTGCTGGCTTTATCCCCTCGCGTATGGCGGCAAATAAAAACCCCGTCGAGTGCCTGCGTTCGGAATAATGCACGCAGTGATATGCCTTTGGCGTGAAATATTATCAAAGCCGTCCCGTCATTCTGAGGCATCGCCCATTATGGGGCCCCCAAAAGATACTTTGTACTTTTGGGGAGAAGGAGTGTGCGAGCGTAAGACAACCGACTGTCGCTTGCGACAATCGGTTGGTCAAAAACGAAGCATACGACGCATATCGTGGGA
>CAKQMI010000009.1 GCA_934254835.1 uncultured Clostridia bacterium
TAAACGACGAAGGAACGGAGGCGACGATCAGAATCGAACTTCCCAAGGCGTTGCCTTGTCCGCATAAAGAATCTACCTTAAAAGAAGCAGGAAAACCCGAAACGTGTACGGAAGACGGCGTAAAGGATAAATACGCCTGCAAAGACTGCGGAAAAGAATTTTTCGACGCAGCCTGCACCATGCCGTGGACAATCGAGAATGCGATCATTCCCGCAGGACATAAATGCAATCGCATTGAACATACCGATGTTGCCCCCGGTAAGGACGGAAATATCGAGTATTACGAATGTCAGCGCGAGGAGTGCGGCAAACTCTTTGCGGACGCCGCCTGCAGCAGTGAAATCACGCTTGCGCAAACCGTAATTCACGATTTCAAAACCGAATGGTCGTCAAACAACGAAAACCATTATCACGAGTGCAAAAACTGCGACGCTAAAAAGGATATAGAAGCGCATGTGTTCGGAGAGTGGATAAAAGAGGTCGCGCCGACGGTTGATGACTTCGGTATAATGGCGCACAAAGATTGTACGGTTTGCGGAAAGCACTTTGATAAAGACGGCAACGAGATCACCGACCTTAGAATTGCCAAAATCGGCACGCACAAAGTAACCGTGAATTTCGGAACGATAAACGGAGAAGACGATGTATTTTTTAAGGAAGGCGAAACGATAACAATCACCGCTAACGATCCGGCAGAAGGCAAAGTGTTCAAAGGTTGGCAGGACGCAAGCGGGAAAATCGTAAGCTCAAACAAGAGTTATACGTTTACAGTATCGGGAGAAACAACCCTAACGGCTGTGTATGAAGATGCTCCCGTATTAAAGAAAGGATTGTCGGGCGGTGCGATTGCGGGTATCGTAATCGGAAGCCTTGCAGGCGTCGGAATTGTCGGGTTTGCAATATTCTGGTTTGTCGTGAAGAAGAAATCGTTTGCCGATTTAATTTCCGCAATCAAGGAAACGGTCAATAAAGTACTCAAAAAAGGCAACAAAGAAGAATAAGACACAATAGCAACAAACAACCCCGAGAAATCGGGGTTATTTGTTGCAGTTATATTTTTTGCTTCTCGCAAAAAGTTATATTTTGGCATACGCCAAAGTGATATTTGACTTCGTCAAGTGATATTTGCCTGTCGGCAAGATATGGATAAATTATTGTCATTGCGAGGAGCGTAGCGACGTGAGAATCTCCCGGAAGGGAATCCGCATAAACGTCAGTATGACAAGGTGCCTTCCCAGGGGATTCCCACGCTACGCTCGGAATGACAAACCAAATTGTCATTGTGAGGAACGAAGTGACGCGACAATCTCGTGGGAACGAAACCGCATAAACGTCAGTATAATAAGGTGCTGTTATTATTGTTATTATCATTATATATTTATAAAATATCATATACTTTTTTTTATGCCCGAGAACGAAAAATTCGGAGGTTAGTTTGTATTATTTTCGGGCATAAGTATTGCAACTTTTTCAATTCGTGATATACTATATACGAAAATAAAATTTCGCGGTTATCCGCAAAGGCAGGTTATATATGAACAAAGTTTTGGTCACCGGTGGTACCGGCTATATCGGAAGCCATACCGTTGTTGAACTTTTGAACGACAATCAGGACGTCGTTATCGTTGACAACCTTTCCAACTCGAAGGCGGGCGTTGTGGATCGCATCGAGAAAATCACGGGAAAGCGTCCCGCTTTTTACAACGTGGACGTGCGTGACAAAGCAAAATTGCTCAAAATCTTCAAGGACGAAAAACCCACCGACGTAATCCACTTCGCAGGGCTGAAAGCGGTTGGCGAAAGCGTGAAAATCCCGCTTGCGTATTACGACAACAACCTTAATTCCACGCTCGTTCTCATCGACTGCATGCGCGAGTGCGGCGTGAAAAACCTTGTATTTTCTTCGTCCGCGACCGTTTACGGCTGCCCGAAGTCGGTGCCTATTTTTGAAGATTTTCCGCTGTCCGCAACCAACCCCTACGGGCAAACCAAACTCATGATCGAGCAGATTTTGAAGGACTTTTACCACAGCGACAACTCGTTCAATATCGCGCTTTTAAGATACTTCAACCCCATCGGCGCGCACGAAAGCGGTCTTATCGGCGAGGATCCCAACGGTATCCCCAACAACCTCGTGCCTTATATCACGCAGGTTGCCGTCGGAAAACTTGAAAAAGTCCACGTTTTCGGCAACGATTACCCCACGAAAGACGGCACGGGCGTCAGGGATTATATCCACGTCGTCGATCTCTCAAAAGGGCATATTTCCGCGCTTAAAAAACTGCACGAAAATTCCGGGCTCGTCATCTACAACCTCGGCACGGGCCACGGGTATAGCGTGCTGGAAATGATAAACGAGTTTTCAAAAGTCGTCGGACACCCCATCGCCTACCAAATCGACGGGCGTCGCGCGGGCGACATCGCCGAGTGCTATGCCGATTGCTCCAAAGCCAAAAAAGAGCTCGGCTGGGAGTGCGAATTTGACCTCCACCGTATGGCGGAAGATAGCTGGCGTTGGCAGAAAATGAACCCCAACGGACTGGAATAATTATGAAATATTTCATTGCAACCGATATTCACGGCTCGTATTTTTGGGCGCAAAAGGTCGTTGACAAGTTTGAAAAGTCGGGCGCGGATAAACTCGTGCTCCTCGGCGATTTGTACTACCACGGCCCCAGAAATCCGTTGCCCGAAGGTCACGCCCCCATGAAAACGGCGGAACTTTTTAATTCGCTGTCCGACAAAATCATCGCGATAAAGGGCAACTGCGACGCCGAAATCGACGAAACTATTTCCGCTTTCCCGTTTTCGCCCGCGGTGCACGTAAACGTCGGCGGAAAAAGGGTGACTTTCACGCACGGACATTACTTCAATAAGGACGTCTTGCCGATTGGGTGCGACTTGCTTATTTACGGGCACTTCCACGTTGACGAAATGGTCGAGCGCGACGGCACCGCTTGCGTATGCGTTGCGTCCGCCTCGCTCCCGAAAAACAATTGCAAGCCGTCGTATATGCTCCTTTCTGACGACGGATTCAAGGTTTTGACGTTCGACGACGAAGTGGTTTTTGAAAAATCCTTTTAATTTAATCGATAAAAATCGAATAATTGCATAAAATCTTGCAGAATATGCAGGATTTTATTCGTATATTCAGCAAAAAACAAAAAAATTAAATAAATTGTGAATATTTATGCAAAAACGCTTGCCAAGTAAAATAAGATATGCTATCATTGCATCATCAAAAAGAAAATAAAGTTTTGAGGTATAAAAATATGAAAAAATTTATCGCAACGTTATTGACGGTAGCAACGATTATCACTTGCGTCTTCGCCTTCACCGCCTGCAACAAAAAAGGAAAAGACGACACCATAGTTTGTTTTACGAACGCTTATTTTGCTCCGTTTGAGTATTTCAGCGGTGACAAGGGCACGGATATCGTCGGCGTCGATATCGACATTATGAACAAAGTCGGCGAAAAACTCGGCAAGAAAGTCGTTTATGAAAACAAAGATTTCGGTACTCTTATCGATTACGTCAAAGACGGCAAACTCTGCGACTGTGCGGCGGCGGGCTTTACAATCACCGATTCTCGCAAAGAAAAAGTGAACTTCTCGGTTGAATACTATACTTCGGTGCAATACGTCATCGTAAAGAAAGGCTCAATCGAAACTGACAAAACCGCTGACAAAAAAGACTGCATTTTCTGGAAAAAACTTGCCGGCAAAAAAATCGGTGTGCAACTCGATACGACAGGCAACGTGTACGTCGCAGGTGAAATAAACGGTTGGGACGCAGAAAATCCCACGTCGGAAGACGGTGCACTTGTCGGAACCGGTGCAAAGTGCGAGGCTCTTGACGACGCTTTACTTGCTTTTGAAAAACTCAAAGCGGGACATATCGACTGCGTGGTTGTTGATGAACTCCCTGCAAAATATATCATCAAAAACAACTCCGAATACGAAGCATATCCTTTGTATTACGACGAAAATAAGGCAACCGAAGAAAAATACGGAATCGCTGTCAACAAAAACAACACCGAATTGTTGGAGGCAATCAACAGCGTGCTCAACGAACTGCTCAACACCAAAAACGAAAACGGCGAAAACGGCATCGAGCAACTTGTGAAAAAGCACCTCGGATTATAAAATCAACACAACACAAAAATTTTTAAGGCAGAATGTACGTTCTGTCTTAAACTCTGTAAATGATATGGAATTCTTTCAAAAACTACAAGAACTTTTTCATACAAAAAAGTATATGCTTTCGTTTGCCGAGGGGCTGAAAGTTACGTTCATCATTGCCTTGTCTGCGCTTGCAATCGGCTTGGTGTTGGGTGTTATCGTATCGCTTATCAAAATTTCGGCAACGAGAAGCAAAAAGATGAAAATCCCCGCGTTTCTTTGCGACGTGTACGTTATGGTAATCAGGGGAACGCCTATGGCGTTGCAACTTTTCATAATGTCTTTTGCGGTGTTTGCAATAAGGGGATTTCCTCTGTTGGTTACCGCAATAATCACGTTCGGAATAAATTCGGGCGCATATATTTCCGAAAATATCAGGGCAGGTATTCAGTCGGTCGACGTGGGACAACTCGAAGCCGGGCGTTCGCTTGGTATGAGTTACGGCTCGACAATGGCAAGGATAATCATTCCGCAGGCGATAAAAAACGTCATTCCGACAATCGGCAACGAAATGATTGCGCTGTTGAAGGAAACGTCCATAGTATCAATGGTCGGGCTTATCGATATTACTATGGCGGCAAAAATCGTTGGCTCGGGGCAAAATATGTCTGACTATCTCGTGCCGATGCTGGTGGCGGCGATGTTCTATCTTATCATCGTTTATATGTTTGTGATTGTCATAAAACTTATTGAAAGGAGGCTTGCAAGAAGTGATAGACGTAGTTAATCTTACGAAAAAATTCGGCGACCTGATGGTGCTTGACGATATCTCTACGTCAATCGAAGAAGGCGAGCGTATCGTGGTTATCGGACCGTCGGGCGGTGGAAAGTCCACGTTTTTGAGGTGCTTGAATTGTTTGGAAGATCCAACGGCCGGAAAAATATTTTTTGACGGCGTTGACCTTGCCGACCTCAAAGTCGATATCAATATCGAGCGTCAAAAAATGGGCATGGTTTTCCAACAGTTCAACCTTTTCAACAACTACACCGTCAAGCAAAATATAATGCTGGCGCCGGTGAGTATCGGTGTCAAAAATATGCGCAAGACCAAACGATATAATTTCTTTGCTCCTGTCTATAACAAATGTTTAAGTGTCTTTGGAGATAAGATAAACGCAGGAATTGACAAGCAAAACGCAAAATGCGCCGAAAAACTCGAAGCAATAAAACAAGAGTTTGTCCCCGTTCACGAGGCGTTTGAGGCGACGCGCACGGTGACGAATGTTGCAGGAAAAGACGTCGTAACTTATGACAAAAAATTGCAAAAACAAGACCTTGCGATGACAAAGAAAATCGAAAAGTACGAAAGAAAATTGTCACACAAAAAGCACGTTGAAAAGCGCGAAATTTTGACACTTGAGTTCTCGTCGAAAAAGGAGATTAAGGCGGAGGCAGAAGAAAACGCAATGAGGCTTCTTAAACGCATAGGGCTTGAAGAAAAGGCGAACGCTTATCCGTCGACTTTGTCGGGCGGGCAGAAACAGCGCATCGCAATCGTTAGGGCGCTTGCAATGAACCCCAAGGTCATGCTCTTTGACGAGCCGACGTCCGCGCTCGATCCCGAGATGGTCGGTGAGGTTTTGGACCTTATCAAAGAACTTGCCGACGAGGGTATGACAATGGTCATCGTCACGCACGAAATGGGTTTTGCCAAAGAGGTCGGCACCAGAATTCTGTTTATGTCCGAGGGCAAAATCACCGAGGAAAACAATCCGAAAGACTTTTTCGAACACCCGCAAAACGACAGGACGAAAGAGTTTTTGAGGAAAGTTTTGAACGCCTAAACCAAAAATATTCGGCATTAACCGCCCATATGGGCGGTTTTTTATTGTGTTTTAAGGGAAGTTAGGCTATAATAATTGAGATGAAAAAACAAGTCACGAAAAATTTGACCATATTATTGTTGGTGCTTGCGGTGCTCGCAGGCGCGTTTTCGTGCGTGTTTTTCACGAACGACGTCGCCTTTGCGACGGAGCTTCCAAGTGCGGTTTCCGGGCAGTGGTTTGACAGAAAAGAATATAACGATTCCGAAGGCACGCTCGAAAAGATAAATGAAGTAATAGGTGCGCTTAAACCGAAGGAAAAGGAAGATTTCAAGAAAAACCCCGTGATTGTTGCGGTCATTGACACGGGGATTAACGCCTCGCACGAGTTGTTCAGAGATGTTCTGTGCGACGAAAGTCTTTGGTATTGCTCGATTAACAATAATTCTTTTGACAAAAAGCGTGGAAGAGATTACGTAATCGACGAATGCGCCAACGGCAATCTCATCGGTCATGGCACGCACGTTGCGGGCATCGTTGCGCAGGAAATCAAGAAATACGGTCTTGAAGACTACGTCAAAATTTTGCCCGTAAAAGCAAGCAATCAAGGCAGTTTTTCGCCAAGTGACGTTGCGCAAGCCATAAATTACGTCACTTCTCTTGCAAAAACAGGCAAAACGATTGTCATAAATATGTCGCTGACGAAAATGATAAACAGCATGAATGATAGGCAGTGGGGCGAAAGAAGTAGTCTTAATACAGCCGTTCAAAATGCGGTGGCAGAAGGCATTATTGTGTGTGCGGCGGCGGGTAATGACGGATTAAGTTCGGCAGGAACAGGATATTGTCTTGGAAGTCCCGCGTGTCTTGAAAATGTCATCGGCGTTATGAACTATGGCGACGACGGCAAACTTTATTATAAGTCAAACTACGGCAACGCCTACGACATTGCTGCACCCGGTATGAAGATAAACAGCGCGTCGAAAGACGGCGAGAATAATTATAACGAAAAAAACGGAACGAGTATGGCAACGCCTTTCGTGTCGTTTTCGGCGGCGGTTTTGCAAATCGGATTCAATCGAAAATCCGCAAACGTCTATAAAGTTTTGACCGAAACACCCATCGAGGCAACCGGCAATATATCGCACAAAAATGGGTTTTATACCGCCAAAAAACTTAATTTAAGTGCGCTTATCAAATTTAACCCCGTAAAAGAGATAAAAGTAGAAGTTGACGATGAATATAAAGGCGCGCTCGTTCAAAGTATAACGAGCCCGCAAAAAGTCGTGTTCCGCACGACGCTCAGATACGTTGACCAAACAGAAATCGCACCACCCGACGCCGTTGCGTATAAATACGTCAAAATGTACGTCGTGAAAGTAGGCGCGGACGGCAATAGCGAAGTCGTGACGAGTGTTAATTCCCCCACGCTTGAATTCACCCCGACCGAGCCCGGCAATTATATGATTTATGCCAAAAGAGGCGCATACGTTGCCGACACGTCGGAAGGCGTCAAGTTGAAAGTCAATTACGCCGAAAATATCGCGGACGCAAACCTGTCGATTGAAGGCGACACTTCGATTCGCGCAGAAAGTTCCGTGACGTATCAGGTGAACAACGCTTATATGATTGATCCCGGCACCGCGTTTTTGTGGAGCATTTACGACGAAAATGGAAAACTTATAGACACGAAAAACGGCTCGGAATTCACCTTTACGCCCACAAAAAAAGGCACCTATAAAATCGTCGCAACCGTCGGCGGACAGAAAATTTCGGAGTTTTCAGTCGTTGTGAAAACAAGTGAAAAAACCGTCCGAGAAGTGTCGGGCGGTGTGACGAGCGCGATTGCGATTTCGGCGGTTGTCGCGGTGTTGATTGTTGTTGCGGTAAAGATGCTTAAAAGGCGAGCCTAATCCTTTTTTGAAAACTCTTTTTCAAGTTTTTCGGCATAGACGGTCAAGTAAGTTTTGATGACGTCCATAGTCCTTTTGTAAAAATCCATCGACTTTCTGTAAAACGGATCGGGGATATTGATATTTTTTCCGATTGCGATTTTTGACAAATTGGCGTATTTTTTGCGGTATTTGAACGGCAACAAGAACCATTGCAAAAATCCCATGCCGATGATGACGTCCGCCTCGTCGAACTTTTTCCTGTTTTTCAGAATAAAGTCGGGCTTGAACGCGTCGAGTTCCTCCTTTGAAAAGCCTTCCTCGAGAAGGAGCGCGTAGGTTTTCGGGTGCATTGCGCGCGACTGGTTGAAAACCGCCGACGACGTAACGCTTTCGATATTATTTTTCAAAACTTCGCTATTGTCAACCAACCGCTTAAAGACGAACTCGGCATAGGGGCTACGGCAGGTGTTGGACGAACAAATAATGAGTATTTTCATAATTCCTCAACTAACGTGGTATGGGCGTATTTTACAATAAAGATATGAAAAAGTAAAGCAAGTTAAAATATAATTGATAAAATAAGTACGTTATTATATAATAATACTTATACCAGACCACGGTTCGTATTATTCCTGTCTGGTATAAACGAAAGGATTTTTTTATGAAAACAGTATTGATAACGGGCGCGTCGAAAGGCATCGGCGCAGAAATTGCAAAAACGCTTGCAAACGAGGGCTACAACGTCGCGATAAACTTCAACAAAAGCGAAGCAGAGGCAAAATCGCTTGAAAAAGAACTGTCAAAGGTGTCAAACGTCATGATAATAAAAGCCGACGTTTCGAAGTACGACGAGGTCAAAAATATGGTCGGCGCGGTCAAAGAACGCTTTGGCGAGATAACTCATCTGGTGTGCAATGCGGGCGTCAGCGTCACGGGATTGCTTCAGGATATGGATATCTGTCAATGTGACAGTGTTGTTGACACAAACTTAAAGGGCGTTATTTATACCGTCAAGGAAGTCGTCCCCGATATGCTCAAAAGAAAAAGCGGTGTCATTGTGAGCGTTTCGTCGATATGGGGAAAGACGGGCGCTTCGTGCGAGGCGGTGTATTCGGCGTCGAAAGCGGGCGTCATTGCTTTTTCCGAGGCGATGGCAAAAGAACTAGGCCCCTCGGGCATAAGAGTGAACGCTGTGTGTCCCGGCTGTATCGACACCGATATGATGAAAAAAGAAAACTTTTCTGTCGAAGAATTAAAAGCACTTGAAAACGAAACCGCACTCGGTCGCATCGGGAAACCCTGTGACGTTGCAAACCTCGTTTCGTTTTTGCTGTCGGAAAAGTCGTCCTTTATCACGGGACAGGCAATAACCGTTGACGGCGGATTTATCTGATATAAAAAAAACAATGAACGACGTAATCAGACAAAAACTGAAAGATTTGCCCACAAGTCCCGGCGTATATATTATGTCGGACGAGTCGGGCACGGTCATTTACGTCGGCAAAGCCGTCAACCTTAAAAACAGAGTAAGTCAGTATTTTCACTCCTCGGCAAAGACCGAAAAGACGATGAAACTTGTGGAAAATATCGTCGATTTTCGGTATATTATGTGCGCGACCGAGGAAGAGGCGCTTGTCCTTGAAAACAACCTTATCAAAAAATATGCGCCGAAATACAATATTTTGTTGAAAGACGACAAACAATATCCTTTCATCAAAATTAACGTAAAAGAGAAGTATCCGTCGGTGCAGGTCGTCAGAAAACTGGTGGACGACGGAAGCAAATATTTCGGACCGTATATGGTCGGCGTGAATACCAAGGATATTTTGGAGCTTATCGGGAGCGCGTTCCCCGTGAGGAGTTGCAACAAAGATTTGTCGCATCTTCCATCGTCGCACAGACCGTGCTTGATGAGTCATATCGGCAGGTGTCTTGCGCCGTGCTCGGGCAACGTGAAAAAGGCAGACTACGACAAAGTCATCGCCAACGTAATATCGTTTTTGAAAGGCGACGACGACGAAATAAAAAAGGTCATCGAGCAGAAAATGTACGACGCCTCGAAGCGCGAAGATTTTGAAAGCGCGCTGTATTTCAAAAACCGTCTGCACACCCTCGAAAAACTTATTCGTCAGCAGATTGCGGCACTTCCGAAAGACTATAATTTGGACGTATTTTCAGTTTTGGACAACGGCGTATACACGGCGGTTTCCGCGCTTATGGTGCGTGGCGGAAAACTTGTGGGCGGGGATAATTACCCCGTTGAAAGTGTAAATTCAGCGGACGCGAAAAATGTCGAAAACGTCGAAAGCACAGCGTCGGACGCGCTTGATTTGAACGCGAATATGCTGGAACAATTTATCCTGCAATACTACGATAATATGCCGGACACTCCCGACGAAATCGTCATAAACAAGACTTTACCGTCAGAAAACGCGCTGTCAAGCGTTCTTTCTGCAAAATTCGACAAAAAAGTCAATATCATCGTTCCGCACCGCGGAGTCAGAAAACAACTTGTCGAAATGGCGGAAAACAACGCAAAAAACTATCTTGATACTTTCGTTGTAAAACAACTGAAAAGATACAATCTCACCGAAGGCGCGGTGCAAAAACTGCAGGAAGTTTTGTCCCTCCCGACACCGCCCGTCAGAATGGAATGTTTCGATATTTCGCATTTTAGCGGGACGGACGTCGTCGCAAGCATGACGGTGTTTCAAAACGGCGAGCCGAAGAAAAGCGCATACCGCCGTTTCAAGGTAAAAGTCCAGCAAAACAACGACTTTCAGAGCATGCGGGAAACCCTTTTAAGAAGGCTTTCAAAAATCGGAAAATCCGAGGACGAAAGTTTCAACGCGCACCCCGACCTTATCGTCATCGACGGCGGAAAAGGTCAACTCTCGTACGCACAGGACGCCATGCGCGAAGCGGGCGTTTACGTCAATATGATATCGCTTGCAGAAGGGGACGAGATGATATTTTTCCCCGACAAGCCCGAGGGACTTTATCTTCCGAGAAGGTCTTTAGCTCTTGCGCTGTTGATGAGAATTCGCGACGAGGCGCACCGATTTGCCGTCGATTACGCCACCCGTCTGCACACCAACCGTTTGAAGGTGTCGAGCCTGAAAGACGTCGAGGGCATCGGCGACAAAAAAACGGACATTTTATACAATCACTTCAAGACGCTGGACAGAATCAAGTCCGCCGACGTCGAAACGCTTGCCTCGGTCAAGGGCATTTCAAGGGGCGACGCCGAAAGAATCCGCGCCTTTTTTGAAAACAATAATCGGAAATAATTTAATAGACGCTTAAAAATCGTTGTTGATTTCCAAAGTATCATATATAATAGTAGTACTATACCAACCGTGAGTAATGCGAACTGTGCCAAAACGCCGATATTTCCGTGCTTTTCGGCAAAAACTCACTTGTAGTACAAAAAGTACAACTGCGTTCGTCTTTTCCAAAAATCATCGAAAATCTCGACGGTTTGGTCTAGGAGTATTGCCCCCGCGTTTTTAGACGAAAACAAGGCACGCGAGCGGGTTAATACTGTATGTATAAGCCATGAGCGTAACGAAGTTTTAGTCAAAAACACGGAGCAAGACCACGGTTCGTATTACTCATGGTTGGTATCGAGGTAATACTATGAAATACGACTTCATCGCTTGCGACTACGACGATACTCTTTTTCCGAAATCAGGCGTGGTGAGCGATTTTACAAAAGACACGATAAGGGAATATATCGCGCGTGGCGGAAAGTTCGCTTTGTGCACGGGCAGAATGTTCAAAAGCATCGAAAAAGTTGCGAAAGAACTTGATTTGCACGGCGAAATCATCAGTTATCAAGGCTCTTTAATCAAAAACGTGGACACGAAAGAGACGTTGCTTTCGGTGGAAATCGACAAAAAACTCGTTGTCGAATACGTCGAATTTATGAAAAAACAAAACGTGTCCGCGCAAATTTACGTTGACGACAATCTGTGCGTCGAAAAGGAAAATCCGTATAGTTTGGACTACGCGCGATTTTGCGGAGTGCCGTTGAACGTCGTCGGCGATTTTTCGGAATTTTTCAAGACCACGACCGCGCCCGTCAACAAAATCTATTGCAGTATGGACGCGTCGCTCACCGAAAAAGTCAGAAATTCGGCGATAAGCGCGTTTGGCGACAGACTTTTGATAAACAGTAGTAAGCCTTACAACGTCGAGGCGGTCGATATACGCGCGTCGAAGGGCAAGGCGATTGAATTTTTGGCAAAGAAATACGGCGTCGATATGAAAAAGGTGATGACCTTCGGCGACAATCTGAACGACCTTTCGATGATCGAGGTTGCAGAAACGGGCGTCGCTGTCGGAAACGCCGTCGACGCACTCAAAAAAGAAGCCGACTACGTCGCCGAAAACGCAGAAGACGACGGCGTCGCAAAAACCATAAGAAAGTTTTGTTTTTAGGAGAATGTTATGAAGGAAAACGTCAACACCGGCATTGAGGAAATCAACGGCGAGATTATCGGGCTGGACGAGTTTGCAAAAACTTTGAAACTCAAAATTTTGTGTGGCAGTCCCTCGCGACAAATCAAATTGCAAACGGTCAGCGTCAATCGTCCGGGGCTTATCCTTACGGGGGTGGACGACTATTTTGCAAGAAGTCGCGTGCAGGTGCTGGGCAACGCCGAAATGTACTATCTTTATCAAATGACCGACGAAAACCGCCGTGTCGCGCTGACAAAACTGTTCAAATCGGAGGTGCCTTGTCTTGTCATCACAAGGGGGCTCGAGCCGTGCAAAGATATGCTTGCGCTTGCCAAAGAGTACGACACGCCGATTTTGAAGTCGAAAGCCATCACGTCGGAAGTCGTCAACGATATCATCAACTTTCTGAATGATTTCCTTGCGCCGAAGACGAGAATCCACGGCACGCTGTTGGACATCGACGGTATCGGCGTATTGCTGACGGGCATAAGCGGTGTCGGCAAAAGCGAAACCGCGTTGGAACTTATTCATCGCGGACATATGTTGGTTGCCGACGACGCGGTGGAACTCAAAGTCATCAAAGACACCATACAAGGCTCGTCGCCCGACAAAATTCAGGACTTTATCGAACTTCGCGGGGTTGGCATTATCAACGTTCGCAGTATGTACGGCGTTGCGGGCATTTTAAGGAAAACCAACGTTGACCTTGTTATCGAGCTTGTCGAGTACGACAAAAAGAAGGACTACGATAGGACGAATACGCCCATTCGCTCGTACAACGTTTTGGGCGTCGAAATTCCCAAACTCATCATTCCCGTAATCATGGGCAGGAACCTGGCGATTATTGTCGAAGTCGCGGCGAAAAACTTCCGTCTTAAACAAATGGGCTACGACGCAAACAAGGACCTTGCCGAAAGAATGAGCAAGGATTAACCTTTTTCGTCCGTTATCATAAAATGATGAAATGGACGAGTTAAGGGTATATGAAAACGCCGACGGGAAAAGGTATTCGACCTTTTCAAGCGGTGGCAAAATCAAAAGACTATTCGTTCCGAAATCCGCAGACGGGCTTATAAAAGCGGTTGGGATTTTGGAAAAAGAAAACGCAAAATACTTTGTTGTCGGCAACGGCTCGAACACGCTTATTTCGGACGACGGCGTTGACAATGCGATATGCCTAAAAAGAATAAAAGGCGTTGAAATTAACGGCGACGAAATAAAAGTAAGTTGCGGAGAAACGCTGAAAAACCTGATAAATAAGGCAACGGAAGCGGGACTTTCGGGACTTGAAAACCTTTGTGGAATACCCGCAACGCTTGGCGGAGCGATAAGAATGAACGCAGGTGCGTTCGGGGCGGAAATTGGCGATTACGTCACCGAAATCACCGTTTTACACGGCGGAAACGTCCAAATCCTGAAAAAAAGCGACCTTTGGTTTTCGTATCGCGACAGCGTCGTCAAAGAAAAAGGATATATCGTCGTCGGGGCGAAACTGCGACTTTTGCCCGACGAAAAAATCAATATCGAAAGACGGTCGAAAGAGGTTTTCAAAAAACGAAAATTGTCACAACCGTCCGAGCCGTCACTTGGCAGTGTTTTCAAACGGAACGAAGGAATAAGCGCGGGATATTATATCGACGCTTTGCATCTTAAAGGGTTTTCTGTCGGGGGCGCGAAGGTGTCCGAAAAGCACGCCGGTTTCATCGTAAATACGGGCGGGGCGACAAGCAAAGACTTCAAAATTTTGTCGGACGCGATAATCGATAAGGTGCAATGCGCGTTCGGGATAACCCTTGAAAGAGAAATCGAAATTATAGGAGAAATATGAATTTTTACGGCGACTACCACACTCATTCGGTGTACAGCGACGGGACGGCGAAAATATCAGACGCCGTTGCATACGCAAAACAAATCGGGCTGAAAGAACTTGCAATCACCGATCACGGCTTTGCAAACGTGACGCTGTCACTTACCGAAAAAAAATTTGCAAAGGCGATAAAAGACGTCGAAAACGTCAGAAAATCCATCGACGGAATAAACGTATTGCTTGGCGTCGAGGCGGATATTATCGATACGAAAGGCACCCTCGACGTGACGGACAAGCACCTGATGAATATGGATATTCTCGTTGCGGGATTTCATAGATTTATCAGAAGCACGTCGGCGAAAGACTACTTCGGATACGTCCTTTTCAACGGCTTTGTCACCGACATATTCGGCACTAACGCCAAGAAAAAAGCCGTGGCAACCGACGCTTTTATCTCGGCAATCGAAAACTACCCCGTGGATATTTTGTCGCACGTCGGCAACCACGCGATAGTGGACGTCAAGGAAGTGTGCAAGACGGCGGAAAGGTGCGGGACTCTCATCGAAATCAATATGAAGCACCTGTCGCTTGTGGAAAAACAACTGCCCGAAATGCTGGACACGAACTGCAAATTCATCGTCGATAGCGACGCCCATAAACTGAAAGCAATCGGCGATTTTGAAAGGGCGGAAGAAATAATAAAAAAATACGATATCCCGAGAAGTCGCGTTGTGAACCTCGGCGCAAAACCCGTCTTCACACGACTTAACGAGTGGAAAAAGAAATATAACGAAAATGGAAAAACTCAACTTTAACAGATACGCAAAAAACGAATTGCTGGTGACGGAATTTGAAAAAAAGTGCTGTGCGACGGCGTGGCTTTCGTCGGCGATAAAAGCGGTGGGGAGCCTTCGGATTTTGAAAAATCGCACCGAACTTATCTTTGAGTCGCAGGACTACGACTATATCAAATCGACGGCGATTGCGGTGAAAACGTTGTACAACTCCGAGCTGGACGTGGAAGTGACAAACGTCAACACGGGGCTTCAAAAAGGCAAACTTTTCGTGCTGAAAGCACCGCCCGGAGTATCGCGCGATATGCTGGAAGACGCCGGCATCGTCGAAACTTCGGCAGACGGATATACATTCACCGAAGGCATCGACAACAAGGTCGTAATGAACGAGTGTTGCGCCAAGACTTATCTCAAATCTTTGTTTATCGCAACGGGCTCGGCAAACGTCCCCGAAAAACTTATCGGCGAGGACGCCGACATCGAGTCAACCGGAAGCGGATATTATCTTGAATTTGCGTTTTCCGACGAAACGTATGCTTTATCTGTCAAAAAGTTGCTGTTAAACTTCGATATTGTTGCAAAAACGGTGGAGCGAGGCAATAAGTTTATCGTATACGTCAAGGAAAGCGAGATGATTTCCAACTTCTTTGCGCTTCTCGGAGCGTCGGAAACCGTGCTGTATATGCAAGACGTTATGATTGAAAGACTGGTCAACAACAACGTCAACAGAAAAAGCAATTGCTCGGTAGCGAATATGGACAAGACCGCCATCGCAAGTACCAAACAGCTTTTGGCAATCGAAGCCATCGAAAAGCACTACGGCATAAATCGGCTCAGCGAGGAACTCAAAACTCTCGTTGCGCTGAGGAAGGAATATCCCGAAGCCACCCTTGACTTTTTCGCCGAAAAACTTTCGGTCAGCAAAAGTTGCATAAATCACAGATTCCGAAAAATCATCTCGATTGCAGAGGATCTTCTAGTAAAAAACGACAAGGAGAACGACAATGAGTAAAGAATTCGTCCATCTTCATTTGCACACCGAATACAGCCTGCTTGACGGCGCGGCGAGGATTTCGGACGGCGGAAAAAAATCGCCCCTTGCCGAAGCGTTGAAAGCCAAAGGTATGACCGCCTGCGCCATCACCGACCACGGCGATATGTACGGCGTATATACTTTCATTGAAAAAATGAAGGACGCGGGGATAAAGCCTATTATCGGCAGTGAATTTTACACGGTCAAAGACATTTTTAATCGCGATCCGATTGAAAAACGCCACCACCTTATACTCATCGCAAAAAACAAGAAAGGCTACGACAACCTGATGAAACTTTCGTCGATATCCTTTAAGGACGGTTTTTATTATCGTCCGCGTATCGATATGAATATTTTGAGGAAGTATTCCGAGGGTATTATTTGTTTGTCCGCGTGCGTGCAGGGCGACGTGCCTCGCCAAATTATCGAGGATAACTACGAGGGCGCAAAGCGTATCGCGTTGGAGTTCAAGGAAATTTTTGGCGACGATTATTATATCGAACTTCAAGACCACGGACTTGCCGAGGAAAAAAAGGCGTTGCCCGAACTTATAAGACTTGCAAAAGAAATCGGTGTGAAAGTCGTCGCGACCAACGACGTGCACTACATTGAAAAAAGCGACGCCGACATGCAGGACGTTTTGATGTGTATCAGTATGAAACGCCAGCTGACCGACGCCGACCGCATAAGGCTTGAACCCGAGGAGTTTTATTTGAAGTCGTACGACGAAATGTACGAAAAGTTTTCTTGGATAGAAGAGGCACTTGACAACACCGTCGAAATCGCCGACAAAATCGACTTTATTCCGCCCACGGCTGCGCCTGCAGGACATTACGAGATTCCTGAATTCGACACGCCCGCAAAATACGACTACATACCCAAGGAAAACAACCAAAGAGAGGCGGCGTACCTTCGCGACCTCGCGGAAGAGGGAATTGCAAGACGATATAAAGTCATCACCGACGAAATCCGCGAAAGGCTCGAGTACGAACTCGGCATAATCATCAAAATGGGATTTGCCGGGTACTATCTTATCGTTTGGGACTTCGTCAATTACAGCAAGACGCACGGTATCCCTGTCGGACCGGGGCGCGGAAGCGGTGTCGGAAGTATCGTGGCGTATGCAGTCGGCATCACCAACGTCGATCCGCTGAAATACGACCTGTTCTTTGAAAGGTTTTTGAACCCCGAAAGAATTTCGATGCCCGACTTCGACATCGACTTTTGCACGGTCAATCGCGAGCGCACCATACAGTACGTTCAGGAAAAGTACGGCAAAGACCACGTCGCTCAGATTATCACCTACGGGACGCTTTCGGCGCGCGCCGTCATCAAGGACGTGGCAAGGGTATATAGCATTCCTTACGCCGACGCCGACAAATGGGCAAAAGCCATCAACACGGTCGTGGGCATTACGCTGTCCAAGGCTCTCGGGCGCGGTCCGTACAAGGACGACGAGGAAAAAGCCAAAATGCTGTCGCCCGATTTCATCAAGTTTTACGAAGAAGACGTCACGGCAAAAACCATAATCGATATGTCGTTGCGCCTTGAAAATATGCCCAGACAAACGGGTATGCACGCGGCGGGCGTCCTTATTTGTCCCCGTCCCGTGTGGGATTTCGTGCCGTTGCAAAGAAGTAGCGACGGCGAATATATCACCACGCAATTCGACAAAAAACAGGTCGAGGCGATGGGACTTTTGAAAATGGACTTTTTGGGGCTGAACACCCTCACCGATATCGAGGGCGCGCTCGACTTTGTGGAAGAAACCACGGGGGAACGTCCCGACCTCGAAAAACTTTCTTTTGACGATCCGAACGTCTATAAACTCATTGCGGACGGCGACACAAAGGCGGTTTTCCAGTTGGAGCAAGAGGGCATGAAAAAGTTTATGATGCAATTGCAACCCAACTGTTTGGAAGAAATTATCGCAGGTGTTGCGCTGTATCGTCCCGGTCCCATGCAGTTTATCCCCAACTATATCGACTGCAAATTCCACCCCGAGCACATACACTACCTGCACCCGATGCTTGAAAACACGCTGAAAGTCACATACGGCTGTATCGTTTATCAGGAGCAGGTTATGAATATCGCCCGTGAGGTTGCGGGATATTCGTTTGGAAAAGCCGACGAACTTCGCCGTGCGATGGGTAAAAAGGACGCCGCAAAAATGGCGGCAAACAAGGATATCTTCATCAACGGCAAAAAGGACAAAGACGGCAACGTCGTCATCGAAGGCGCGGTGGCGCGCGGTATGCCCAAAGAGATTGCGTCCGAGCTTTTCGACCAAATCAAAAAGTTTGCCGAATACGCTTTCAACAAGTCGCACGCGACGGCTTATTCGGTCATCACTTATCAGACGGCGTGGCTGAAAAGGTACTATCCGTTGTGCTTCCTTGCCGCCGTTTTGAACAACCGCATAACCAACGCGGACGAGGTCAAAAACTACGTAAATTACCTGAACACAATCAATATAAAAGTGTTGCAACCCGACATCAATAAGTCCAAAACCAAGTTCAGTATCGAGGGCGAAAATCTGCGCTTCGGACTGATGGCAATCAAGAACGTCGGCGAGGCGGCGGTCGATGCGATTATCGCCGAAAGAGAACAAAACGGGGACTTTACCGACCTCGAAGACTTGTTAAACCGCGTAAGTGGCGTAAACGTCAATAAGCGTATGATTGAAAGTATGATTAAAGGCGGGGTGTTCGACTGCTTCGGAAAAACCCGCGCGACGCTTATGACAAGCTATGAGCAAATCATGGATACAATCGCCCGCGACAAGAAAAACGCCGAGGGCGGACAAATGTCGCTGTTCGACACTTTGCTGGACGACGACTTTGCGAAATTCAAGTACCCCGATATCCCCGAGTACACCGAAATCAACAAACTTATGCTTGAAAAGGAAGTGCTTGGAATGTACGTCACGGGACACCCTCTCAACTCTTATCGAAACGAACTTTCAAAGTTCGGGTTCAACACGTCGATGCTTGTCGTTGACGCCGACGAAACCGCCGGTGACGAGGACGAACAAACCACACAAAAATCGGCGTTCGACAAGAGTTTTGACGGCAAACGCATAAAATTCGGCGGTATCATCAACAGTATCGAAAGAAAGTTTACAAAGCGCGGTGACAGCATGGGCGTGGGCGTCGTCGAAGACTTGTTCGGACAAATTCAGTACGTTTTGTACAGTCGCTCGTTCGAGCAGTATCGCGACGTTTTGAAAGAAAACGCCATAGTCGTTATGGAGGGCACGCTTGTCATACGCGACGACGAAATGCCGAAAATCAACGTCTTTGCGGTGCACCCGCTCGAAAAGCAGGAAATCGTCGAGGTCAAACCGCATGAGGAATTCAAGGGGAAGACTTTGAAACTTATCGTTCACGGCGCGAAAAACGAAATCACGGGCGTTGTCAAAGAAGCCCGAAATATCATATCGTCGTATAAGGGACAAAACCGCGTGTTCTTCGTTTTCGACTGGGGCACGGCGGAAACTCCCGAAAAAGTCGAGATAAGCGAAGCCTTGCTTGCCGACCTCAAAACGGTGCTCGGTCGCGCCAACGTCGAGGTCGCCGAATAAACAATATTTGACTAATGTAAGGTTTTACCAAAGTTTTCGACAAAGAGGTTGACAAAAGATAGGGCGTATTTTAACATATTGTAGGTTGACGGAGTGTTTTATGACAAACTATAAAGAAGATTATGAAGATATAGCAACAGAAGACTACGTCGTCGTTAAGGCGTTGTCCGACGGCGTGCAGGTCATCGGTCTGACGAGGGGCGGAGAAACTCGCTCCCACCACACCGAAATGTTGGACGCGGGCGAAGTTCTCGTCGCGCAGTTCACAACCAAAACGTCCGCCATCAAAATCAGGGGCGATGCCGAGATTATGACAAAACACGGTATTGTAAAAAGTAATAGGAAATAACATTTTACGGAGATTAAATATGGCAAAAAACATCGACAAAATCGCCATTCTCACAAGCGGTGGCGATAGCATGGGCATGAACGCCTGCATCAGAGCGGCTGTTCGGTATGCTCTCGGCAAAGACGTCAAAGTTTACGGCGTAAGACACGGCTACATCGGGCTCAAAGAAAACGATATTTACGAACTCGACTACAAGAGCGTTTCGAATATCATTCAAAAGGGCGGTACAATGCTTCGTACCGGTCGCTCGGACGACTTCAAAGATCCCGAGGTCTTGAAAAAAAGCGTCAAAAACCTCACCGATCGCGGTATCAATCACCTTATCGTCATCGGCGGTGACGGCTCGTTCCGCGGTATGTGCGACATCGAGCGTTACACCGACGTCCATTGCATCGGCATCCCCGGCACAATCGACAACGACCTCGCTTACACCGATTACACCATCGGCTTCGATACGGCGTGCAATACCGTCATCGACGCCATTATGAAACTTCGCGACACTGCCGCTTCCCACAGCCGTATTATGGTGCTGGAAGTTATGGGCAGAAACTGCGGTGACATCGCGCTTTATTCGGCAATCGCCGGCGGTGCCGAGTACGTCATCGTCCCCGAAGCACCCGTCGATATCGACGAGATCGCCAGAAGCGCGAAAGAAGGCATCGATAAACACGACAAATCTTCAACGATTATCGTCCTCGCCGAGGGCAAAAAGGAAGTCAAGGACGAACTTATGAAAAAAGTCGCCGAGGCTACCGGTCGCACCACCAACCAGGTCGTTTTGAGTTATCTGCAACGCGGTGGCACGCCCACTATGTTCGACCGCGTCTTGGCATCGCGCCTTGCCGTCCGTGCCGTTGACTTGCTTCTTGACGGCGAAAAAGCAAGAGTCGTCGGCGTAAAGGGCAACCAAGTTATCGACGTCGACGTTGACGAAGCACTCAAGATGAAGAAGAAGTTTGATACTCAGTTGTACGATATCGGTCGCCTCGTCAGCAAGTAAAAAGCCGATAAATCGCGAATTTATTCAGAAACAAAAACCGCAGACCGCTTATGTACGACAAGTACACCGCGCGTCCTGCGGTTTTTTATTTCTTCTAAATTCATCAATTTCTCGGCTTTTTACACTGCGTCGGGCATTGTTTTGTAAGTTAAAAACGGCGATATTCTGCTTTTTCGGCAGAACCTGAAAATTCGCAAAAGGGGACCCCACAAGATACTTTTGTACTTGTGGGGAGAAGGAGCAAACGAGCATAAGACAGACAAGCAAATGAAATGAGGTTGTTTGGTCAAAAGCGAGATTTGCGACGCGTACACTGGGTTTTTCAGAACCCACAAAGAACCCCAAAAATCCATCAAATTCTCGCCTTTTACCGGTGAGTAAGAATATGAAAAAAACGGCAGGTTATCCCTGCTGTTTTTTATTTCTTTTAACTTCATCGAAAGGGGTCCCCAAAAGATACTTTTGTACTTTTGGGGCTTATGTTCGGCTTTTTACACTGCGTCGAGCAATGCTTTGTAAGTTAAAAACGGCGATATTCTGCTTTTTCGGCAGAACCCGCAAAGAACCATCACGGGCCCCCACAAGATACTTTGTACTTGTGGGGCTTAAAGACATCAAATTCTCGCCTTTTACCGGTGAGAATTTTTTATGTCATTGCGAGGAACGAAGTGACGTGGCAATCTCCCGGAAGGGCACCTTGTTGCTTACGCAGTGATATGCCTACGGCGTGATATTTGCCATTTGGGCAAGTTGCGGATTTACCTTAACTTCGGCTGAAAGCCGAAATATAACTTTGACGAAGTCAAAATATAACTTGCATAGCAAATATAACTTGCGATGCAAATATAACCGCGCAACAATCCGACTCCCGCGGGATACTGTGTACCCGTGGGGCATATGGTCGCCTTTTACGGTGAGAATTTTTTTATGGCATTCTGAGAAACGAACTCAAAATACGCTTGGGTTTTATTTTTCGCGTTTGCGCATGAAAAAGTTGGTGAGGCGGAAGGTCGCAAAGGGGAAAAACTTGTAAAAAACGTAGGCGAGGCGGAAACCGAAGCCGACGATATAATGATACCTGAGGTGGTTTTTCTCAAGTTTTTTTATGATGAACTTCGAGACGCTTCGTATGCTTTTCTTTTTGGAATTGTCCTGATTTTTTACAAAGTCGTCCACTTCCTTGACGTCCTTGAAATACCTGCTGTTTTCTGCCGTGACAACTGTGCGATTGTTGGAAAAATCGGTGTTGACAGGACCAAGAATAAATGCGGTGCAATCTATGCCTAAATGGCACAATTCCAACTTCATACTATAAGAAAACATAGTTAAAGCCGATTTTGTGCTGTTATACATTGTCCGAAACGGCATCGGCGTCAGACCGCTGGCACTGCTTATCACGGCGATTTTCGCGCCTTTTGTCATATAAGGCAGAGCGCACTTCGTGCACCAAATCGCGCCCAAGAAATTGACGTTTACTATGCGCGAAATTTCCTCCTCGCTCATCACCTCGGTTGCGCCCGAAAGCCCGTAACCCGCGTTGTTGATAAGGACGTCGATTTTGCCGTAAATCTTCCCGATTTCGTCAAAGACTCTTTTGACGTTGTCAAAGTCCGACACGTCCGCTTTGAATGCGGTCTTACCGTTTTCGACTTCGCTTCTTGAAAGTGTGACGACGACGTTGTCTTTTATGAGGTCGTTTTTTAGTTTGAGTCCGAGCCCACGCGTCGCGCCCGTAATAACGATGATTTTGTCTTTCATAACTCACCCTATTTCAGTATAACGCACCGCCACGGATTTCGCAATTTTTTTGGGTGAATAAACTCGTTTATTCAAGAAATTGCGCTTTTACCTTTTCAAACTAAGCAATATGTGGTACAATAATTAAAAAGTTAAGGCTAAGGGACAAGACTTATGGAAAATTTCAAACTCAAAAGTTTTGACGGGACGGAACTTTATTGCTACCTCTTCGACAAAGTCGAAAACCCGAAAGGCGTCGTAATGGTCGTCCACGGAATGGGCGAACACATGGGGCGTTATATCCACTTTGCCGAGTATCTTAATTCGCGTGGCTACATTGTTTTCGGCGACGACCACAGAGGGCACGGCTTTTCCGAAACCGACAAAAACCGCGGTCACCACGACGGCGATATGTTTTCGGACACCGTAAAAGACGAGGTGTTTTTCCTGAAATACCTCGAAGACAGATATAAGTTGCCCGTTTTATTTTTCGGGCACAGTTACGGCAGTTTTTTGGGACAGTCGTTTTTGGAGCAGGGCACCGATATAAAAGGCGTCGCTCTGTCGGGTTCGGGTACTATGTCGAATGTTGCGACGGGGCTTGGCATCGGCGCGTCGAGGTTCATAATGCTGTTCAACAAAAAGCACAGAATGAGGACGCTCGATTTCTTTGGGGACCTCCGCGACAAAATGAAGTACAAAGGTCCCGACGACAAAGGCAATAAACTTTGGCTGACAAGAGATCCCGTTATGCGTCAGGTGTCGCGCGACGATCCGTACACCTCGGTCAAAATGAGCGTGTCGTTCTGCCACTATATGCTGAAGGGGCTTCGCACGGCGGAAAAACCCGAAAACTTCAAAAAAGTCAACCTCGACACCCCGATAGGTTTGTTCAGCGGAAGTATGGATCCGATCGGCGGATACGGAAAGTCGATTGCCGACCTTAAAAACAGATACGAAAAGTTGGGTGTCAAAACGTTGGAATTTCATCTTTACGACGGCGCGCGTCACGAAGTTTTGAACGAGATCAACCGCGACGAGGTCATGAACGACGTCGCAAACTTCTTTGATAAATGCGTCGAAAGGACTAAAAATGATTAAAAAATACAAAACTGCTTGCTGTGTACTGGGCGCGATTACGCTCGCAATGATTTTGACGCTGGCGATTATGGTTTTCGTTTTCGCGGGCGGAATTAAAACGGCGGACGGTGGCGACAACAACGGAGGTGACCTCGCCGACGCCATTGCGGGGGCGGTGTTTTTGACGTCGTCGTACGTCGGAATGGTCGTTTTCGTGTTCTCGATAATCGTGGGGTGTCTGTTGCTGGTTTACCTCATCGGCTACGCCGTGGCTTATTCGCAAATCTATAAAAAGGGCAGGTGTCGTGTGGATTTTATCGCCTACGGCGCGGTGGCTTTCGGGATTGCGACGGCGTTCATCATCGTTATGACGGTGATTTTCCCAAAGACGTTTTACGGAATACTCATCACGCTGGCGCTTACGCTTTCGGTGATGATTGCGTATGCCGTCGTAGCAAAGAAATATATGAAACTTGTCACCGACAGCGAGGCTTTTTGGGCGGTCGATGACGAGGTCATAAGGAGATAATATGGAAAAATTCTTGAAAGGATACGGTATTTTCGCCGTTGTGTTGATTATAGTGGCAACGATTGTGACGTTTACCGTCGGCGGTGTTTTGGTCGGCGCAATGAGTGCGGACACAAACCCTCCCAACATCGAATCGGGCGAGGACGCAATGGGCGTTATCGCGGGCGAGTTCGCAAAAGGTCTGGGCAAAGCGATTTTGCTTGGCATGGGAATTATAATTCTTGTCATCGGTGCAATCGAATTGCTGTTTATGGTGTTTTTCATCAAAAACTATATCGACGCGACAAAGCACGGCAAAATCACAAAAACTATGGATACCGTGTCGGTCATTGCGTTTGCAATCGTGTTTATCCTCGGTATCGTCGTTTCCGCAACGAATAAAGACTCGATTTGGCTCGGCATCGTCATTATGCTGTACGCCGTGATTATGGAAGGCTATGCGATTCCGTCGTTGAAAATTATGAAAAAACGCCAAAACGAGGTGCTTTACGGCGCGGAGAACGAGGTTCAATGACCACTCTACAAATAGTTTACGTCGTCGTTTTTGCAGTGATGAGCGTCGTCGGCTTTTTGTCGATGTACGTCGATAAGACGCGCGCAAAAAAACATAGTTTTCGCACTCCCGAATGGGTTTTGTTTTTGATTGCAATCCTTTTTGGCGGTGTCGGCTCCACGGCGGGCATGTATGTCTTTCGCCACAAAACAAGACACGCTTATTTCAAAATCTTTATGCCACTTTTGGCAATTATAAATATTGTGGCGCTCGCGCTATTGTGCGTCTACGTCGCTTAATGAGGTTTTTTATGGACAGTATTATCGATCAACAATTTGTACCTGACAAAAACAGGTACGCCGAAACTTTAAGCGAATTTATCAAGTGCAAAACCATATCGGACGAAAGGTTTTTTGACAAGCCTCAGTTCGATAAGTTTTTGTCTTACGCAAAATCCCGCTTCCCGCTCGTCTTTGAAAAGGGCGAGTACAAGGACTTCAACGGCGGAATTATGATAAAAATCAGCGGAAAATCAAGCGACGATCCCCTCGTCTTGATGTCGCACTACGACGTCGTCCCGGAAAACGGCAAGTGGTCGTTCGACGCGTGGTCGGGAAAAATCGAAGACGGCGTCATCTATGGCAGAGGCGCAGTTGACACGAAAGGGAGCCTTGCGGGGATTTTTGAAAGCGTCGAAAGCCTTCTGAAAGAGGGGTTCGAGTTTTCAAAAGACTTGTATATTATTTCGTCCTCGCGTGAGGAGATTGCGGGAGACGACGTCCCCCAAATGGTTGAGTATCTGAGCGGAAACGGCGTCAAGCCGAAGCTCGTCATCGACGAGGGCGGTGGAATTGTCGATCCTCCCGTGCCCGGCGTTTCCGGGAAGTGCGCGATGCTCGGTATGATTGAAAGAAGTAGCGCAAGAGTACTTGTCGAATTCACCAACAAGGACGGCAAAAACTCGGCGGAAAATATGGCGGAGTTTATTAAAAAAGCACAAAAGAAAGTCTTTGGAAAACGCGATTTCGGCCCCATCAATACGGCAATGTTTCAGGCGATGATACCCAAAATGAACGGAGCGATGAAGTTTGTTTTTTCAAATATCCGCGCGTTCAAACCGGTGCTTATTAAGCTGTTGCCGAAGATGAACAAATCGGCGACGTCGCTTCTTGGCGCAACCGTCGCGTTCGTCACGCCCACCGACAAAGAAAACATTGATTTGCCGTCCGGCGCGATAAGAATTGTTGCAAGAATTTCGGGAAATTATTACAACAAAATCGACGATTTGGTGCAAGAGTTTTCGGAGTTTTCCAAAAAGTGCGGTGCTGAAATAAAGGTGCTGTCAAAGCGCGAAACCCCCGCTCCCGAACCGCTGAACAGCGACGGATTTAACTTTGTAAAAGGCGTCATTTCGGGCGTTTTCCCGGGCGTCACGGTTGCTCCGTTCTGCGTTTTGGGCGGTACCGACGCACGCCATTTTATGGGAAAATCTCAAAGCGTAATTAGGTTTGCGCCGATATATATGAACAACCAACAGTTTTCGAGTTTCCACAATAAGGACGAAAATATCAACGTCGATTCGGTGGCGGACGCAGTGCGTTTTTACCGCGAAGCGATTTTGAGATTTAATAAATAATTCGGCAAAAACCGCATTTTATACGGCGGTTTTGAAAGGTAAAACATAAAATGAGCGAAATAACCTGCTATGACAAGTTAATAAACGGCGTCAATAAAGACGGCAATATCGTGTTTTACGGCAAGAAAAACTCGATGAGAAAGTTTTTGGCGGACGTCGATTTGTTCGCCTCCGCATTAAAGGAAAACGGCTTTTCGCGCGGGGACGTTTTGACGGTGTATCTTCCGACGTCGTTGCAGGCTCTCGTTGCGTTTTATGCGTGCGCAAAAATCGGAGTGACCGCAAACTTGGTGCACCCGCTTATGCCTCTTTTCGCGCTCTTCGACAATATGAAAACGTCGCGCTCCAAAGGACTTATGTATTACGACGCGACGCTTTCGTCAAAAAGCAAGTTGCGGGATTTCAACGGGCTTCTTATCGAGTGCTCGGTTGCCGATTATATGGGCGCGCTGTCGCCGTTTTATAAAATCTACGGGTTGTACAAGTGTCGCGGAAAAGCCAAAAAAATCGGCTATCGCGCATTCTTGAAAAGCGGACGCGACGGTGACTTTTCGGCGGGCGGAAAAAGCGAGGACATCGCCGTCACCATGCACAGTGGCGGTACCGACGGAGTGCCCAAAATCGTGAAACTTTCAAACCGCGCTTTGAACGCTCTTGTCGATAACCTTCTCGTGCTGAAAGACGACAACACGAACGGCGCGTACAGCCTGATGATATTGCCCGTTTTTCACGCGTTCGGGCTGGGCGTTTCGGCGCATTATGCGTTGGTTGACGGCTACAATTTGTGTCTTGCGTCGCGGTTCAACGCGCGACGGGCAAACGCATACATAAACCGCTATAACGTGACTTTCGTTGCGGGCGTCCCCGTAATGTTCAAAAAAATGATTGCCGAAAGGAATTTTTCGGGACGTCGCTTGAAAAAACTCAGCCAAGTGTGGTGCGGTGGCGACGTTTTGAGCGAGGACGTCGTCAAAAACTTTGACGAAAAAGTCAAAAATGCGGGTGGCACGGCGCGTCTTATGCGCGGGTACGGGCTGTCAGAGGTGTGCGGGGCGTGTAGCACAAACTCGTATTCCGCCTATAAAAACGGGAGCGTGGGCAAGCCTTTTGAAAATACCGAAGTGAAAATCATCGATGAGGACGGACGAGTTTTGCCGTACGGTGAAATCGGCGAAATCATCGTTTCAACCGACGCGGAGTTTTCGGGCTACGTCACGGGCGACGACTGCCGTCAGACATTTGACGGGAAATCGTTTGTCAAAAGCGGGGACTTGGGCTTTATCGATGCGGACGGTTTTCTGTTTGTGTCGGGGCGCAAAAAACGCACGGTGAAAATCAATGCCATCAACGTGTTTCCGTTCGAGGCCGAAGAAAGAATCAGAAAAATCTTTGGCGTTGCCGATTGCGCGGTGGTGGACTATACGCAGGGCAAAAAGATATATTTTGTGGCGTTCATTGTCGCAAAAACCGACAAATCCGCCGTGGAAAGAGCGGTTTTCGACGAAGTCAACCCCACCCTTATTAAATACGCGCGCGTGAAAAAGATTGAGTTTATAGACGCGCTTCCGCTCACAAAAATCGGGAAAATCGACTATAACGCGCTGAAAGCAAAAGTCCAAAACAAAAAATGAAAACAGAAGAAAACGTAAAAATCACAATCGAGAAACTTGACGACGATCTGAACGGCGTCGCGTTTCGCGGTGGCAAAAAATTCGTTGTCAAAAAAACGTTGCCGGGCGAGGAAGTCTTGTGCGACGTCAAAAGGAAAAGCGGAACGGCGATAATTTGCGATGCGAAAGAAGTGGT
The DNA here is from genome assembly GCA_934254835.1 of uncultured Clostridia bacterium. Classification (GTDB taxonomy): domain Bacteria; phylum Bacillota; class Clostridia; order Christensenellales; family CAG-917; genus CAG-349. The sequence continues at coordinate 28,151 of CAKQMI010000009.1, forward strand.
TTTTAAGAGCGATAAACGCGTGACGCCCCCGTGCAAATATTTTACGAAATGCGGTGGGTGCAATTTGTTGCATACGACTCACAAAAACCAGCTGGAAATTAAAACCGCGCTTGTGAAAAGAAAGTTTTCGGCGCTCGGATTTTTCGGCGTTTCGGACACGGTCGGGCAGTCTTTTGAAAACTCGCGCAACAAAACGCACCTTGTGTTTGCAAGCAAAAACGGCGAAATTCAGGCAGGATTTTTCAACAGCGACACGCACGAGGTCGTGGACGTTCAAAGTTGTGCGCTTCACGGCAAGTGGTATGAGATTTTAAGGCGCGACCTTATCGATTTTGTCAAAAGCGAAAGGGTGACGATATACAATCCGCGGACGCTCGGTGGCGAACTGCGCTTTGCCGTGGCAAGGAAAATCGGGTGCGGACTTTTGCTGACGCTCGTCGTCACAAGAGAAGAAAAACGTGACTATGAAAAACTTCAAAAAGCCTTGGAAAAAGACTTTGCCGAAGTGTCGATTTATATAAACGTCAACGCCGAAAAAACAAATGCGGTGTTTTCGGACGAATTTATCCATGTTGCAGGGAAAAAGACTTTATCAGGCGAAATGTTGGGCGTAAAGTTTGAGTTAAGCCCAAATTCGTTTTATCAGGTCAATGACGAAATCGCAAAAATCATATATAAAAAAGTGCTGGACGAGATTAAAAATTCGGGCGCAACGAAGGTGATTGATTTGTTTTCTGGGATAGGCGTCACAAGCGTGCTGTTTGCAAAAAACGGCATTGACGTCGATAGCGTCGAAATCGTCAAATCGGCTGTCGATAACGCCAAAACCACAATAAAAGAAAACGGAGTTTGTGACAAAGTCACGGCACACCTCGGCGACGCCAACAAAATAGTCAAAACCTTGGACGTCAAAAATTCGGTGGTGTTCGTCGATCCGCCTCGGGCAGGACTTCAGGACGTCACGAGGGTTCTTGCAACCGCAAAACCGCAAAAAATCATTTATCTTTCCTGCTCCCTAAAAACGCTTGTCGACGACCTTAAAATTTTGAAAAAGGCAGGCTACGAAATTTTCTCCGTCATTCCTTACGACATGTTCCCGTCAACCAAGCACGTCGAAGTTTTGACGGTATTGACTTGCAATAAAAAAATTGAAAAATCCGCAAAAAATGTTTTTTCAAATTATTGACAAATAAATATTTGGGGGTGTAAAATTTCACCGTTGAAAATATGCGTTCATTCAATCGGGGGTTAAAAATCCTTGGTCGAACGGACGCCTTTTTTATTGAAAAAATACGAAAAAAAGCGGAGGTACGTGTTATGGCAAAGTATATTTTTGTGACCGGCGGTGTGGTATCGGGGCTCGGCAAGGGAATTACCGCGGCGTCGCTTGGCAGGCTTTTGAAGGCGAGGGGGCTGAAAGTCATCGCGCAAAAACTCGATCCGTACATCAACGTCGATCCGGGCACGATGAGCCCCTATCAGCACGGCGAAGTTTACGTCACCGAAGACGGCTGTGAAACCGACCTCGACCTCGGACACTACGAAAGATTTATCGACGAAAATCTGAATAAATACTCAAACCTCACCACGGGCAAGGTTTTTTGGAACGTCCTGAATAAGGAGCGTCGTGGCGAATATCTTGGCTCGACCGTACAAATTATCCCGCACGTCACCAACGAAATCAAAGATTTTATTTACCACGTCGGAAAGGAAAGCGACGCAGACGTCGTCATCACCGAAATCGGCGGAACTATCGGCGATATCGAGTCGCAACCGTTCATCGAAGCGATAAGGCAAGTCGGTATCGAGGTTGGCGCGGAAAACAGCCTGTATATCCACGTCACACTCGTGCCGTTTTTGAGAGGATCGGACGAGCACAAATCGAAGCCCACGCAACACTCGGTCAAGGAACTGCAAGGCATGGGAATCCGTCCGAACATAATAGTGCTTCGCGCGGACGAGCCGTTGGAAGAATCCATCTTCAAAAAGATTGCGTTGTTTTGCAATGTCAAGCCCGATTGCGTCATCGAAAACATCACCTTGCCGTGCTTGTACGAAGCCCCGCTTATGCTTGAAAAATCCAACTTTTCGTCAGTCGTTTTGAGAGAACTGCATATCGATAATCTGGCAGAACCCGATCTTAACGAGTGGAAACAGATGGTTAAAGATATCAAATCGGCAAAAAAGAAAGTCACGGTTGGTCTTGTCGGCAAGTACGTTCAACTGCACGACGCATACCTTTCGGTGGCGGAAGCGTTGCGTCACGCCGGGTATTCGTTGGGCGCAAAAATCGACGTCAAATGGATTGACTCGGAAACGATAAAAGAGGACGCCGTTTGTGAAATTTTGGGCGGTCTTGACGGGATAATCGTGCCCGGCGGATTTGGCGGTCGAGGTATCGAGGGCATGATACTTTCGGCAAAATACGCCCGCGAAAACAACGTGCCGTACTTTGGAATTTGTCTGGGCATGCAAATCGCCGTCATCGAATTTGCAAGGAACGTCGCGGGGATTTCGGACGCAAACTCAGGCGAGTTCGACGAGCTGTGCAAACATAAGGTCATCGACTTTATGCCCGGTCAAAGCGACGAAATCGACAAGGGCGGAACGCTTAGGCTTGGCGCATATCCGTGCGTCATAAAAGAGGGCACAACTATGCAACGTTGCTACGGTGCGCTCGAAATATCCGAACGCCATCGCCACCGCTACGAATTCAACAACGACTATCGCGAGGTTTTGACAAAAAACGGACTGACGCTTTCGGGACTGTCCCCCGACGGGCGACTTGTCGAAACGGTGGAACTGACAAAACGACCGTTTTACGTCGGCGTGCAATTTCACCCCGAATTCAAGTCGCGCCCCAACCGAGCGCACCCGCTGTTCAAAGGGTTTGTGGAAGCAATGATAAAGCACGGCGAAGAAGTCGCAAAAAAATAAAATCCGCCGTTGAAGAAAATTGCATTTGAAATAACGAACATAAAAAAGACGCTGTCGAAACAGCGTCTTTTTTATTGTTTTAAGGCGTGACGGTTTTACAGTTTCATTGCGACGTCCCAAGCGCGCCATACGACGGTGCGGAGATTGCCGATGCCGTTGCAGTCGCCGACGAGTTTGACACCGCTTGCGGTGACGGGAGTGGGGATATAACCCACCGACATAATCACGCTGTCGCCCGCGATTTCCGACTCTTTGCCGGTTTTGAGGTCCTTGATTTTGACGCCCTTGTCGGTGATTGCGACAAGACCGGTGTTCAGGTGTACCTCAACTTTGTTGAGGGCGAAGAAGTCGCGGAGGTATGAGGAGTTGGCAAGGCAGACGCCTTTCATTGCGACGAGGTCGCTCTTCATCTCGACGATGACGGGAGTTTTGCCCTTGTTATAGAGGTCGAGGGCGATTTCGCAACCCGACAGACCACCGCCGATAACGATGACTTTGTCGCCGACCTCTTTGGTGCCGAGCAGGTATTCGCACGCTTCGACGCCTTTTTCTGCGCCGGGCACGCGGAGTTTTCTTGCCTTGCTTCCCGTTGCGACGACGACTTTATCCGCGCCGAGTTTTTGAATGTCGTCGGGCTTGACCTCGGTGTTGAATTTGACCTCGATATTCAGGTCTTTGATTTCCTTTTCGTACCATTTAATAAGGTCGCGGTCTTTTTCCTTGAACGAAGGAGCGGCCGCCGCGATGAACACACCGCCCAACCTGTCGGACTTTTCGTAAATCGTCACCTTGTGACCGCGCAGAGTTGCGACGCGCGCGACTTCCATACCGCCGATGCCACCGCCGATGACGGCGATTTTCTTGGGACTGGACGTCTTGACGATTTTGTATTTTTTGCTTTGCATTGTTTCGGGGTTGAGTGCGCAACGCGCCATGCCGGCGTTGTCGGCAAGCGACTGCACGTTTCCGACGAGTTCGCCGTTGTCACCCTTGTACGACGCCATATTGAAGCACGCGTTGTGACAGCAGATGCAGGGGTGAATCGACGCAATGTCGTCGTTCATAAGTTTAGTCACCCACGCGGGATCGGTCAGGAATTGACGAGCAACGCCCAAACCGTCGATTTTGCCCTCGGCGATTGCTTCCGCGCCGACGTCGGGCTCCATACGGCCTGCGCAAACGACGGGAATGTCAACGAATTTTTTGATGTGCGCGACATCTTCGAGGTTGCAGTTTTGAGGCATATAAGGACCGGGGTGCGCCCAGTACCAAGCGTCGTAAGTGCCGTTGTCGCAGTTGAGCATATCGTAGCCGGCGTCTTGGAGATACTTGGCGGCTCTTTCGCTTTCTTCCATATCGCGACCGACCTCGACGTAGTCCTCGCCGGGGAGCGCGCCTTCGCCGAAGCCTTTCGTCTTGGACACGACCGAGTACCTTAACGAAACGGGGAAGTCGTCACCGCAGGCTTTTTTGATTGCCTTGACGATTTCGACGGGGAAGCGATATCTGTTTTCAAACGATCCGCCGTATTCGTCCGTCCTTTGGTTGGTGTATTTCATTGTGAATTGGTCGAGGAGGTATCCTTCGTGGACAGCGTGAATTTCGACGCCGTCAACGCCCGCATCCATACAAAGTTTTGCGGTTTTTGCGAACGCGTCGACCATTTCGTGAATTTCTTTTTGGGTGAGGGGGCGAGAGATGCAGGATTCTTGCCATCTGTTGGGGGTTGCGCTTGCGCTGGCGGTGAGATAGCTGACGTCGAGCGCGGGCTTCAAGACGGTGGCAAGGGCTTTGTTGTTCATCGCCTTGACCATAATGTCGTTGATTGCCAAAGACCTGCCGAAACCAGCCGTAAGTTGCACGAACATTTTCGCGCCGGTTTTGTGGAATTCGTCCATAAATTCTTTCAGCTGTTTGAACTTGCCTTTTCCTTGATACAGCCATTTCCCAAGAAGGATGTCCCTGATGGGGGCTATGCCGGGAAGGATAAGACCGACGTTGTTTTTCGCGCGTTCCAACAAGAAATTCGCGGACTCTTTGTCAAAGTGGTTGGGTTCCATCCATCCGAAGATTGACGTACCGCCCATAGACGTCATGACAATGCGGTTTTTGATTTCGCAATTTTTGATTTTCCACGGCGTAAACAGGCTTTCGTATTTTGCATCCATAAACATTCCTCCTAAGGCGTAATTTATTTCGTAAATATTATAAAATATTTACACCAAAAAATCAACCTGAAAAAAATACTTTTGGAAATTGAAAAAATTTTTTATGTTTTTTTCGGTTTTTTATTATGCCAACCGTGAGTAATACGAACTGTTAGAAATCGCCGATATTTCCGTGCTTTTCGGCAAAAACTCGCTTGTGGTACAAAAAGTACAACTGCGTTCGTTTTTCCCAAAAATCATCGAAACTCTCGACGGTTTGGTCTAAGGAGTATTGCCCCCGCGTTTTTAGGCGAAAACAAGGCACGCGAGCGGGTTAATACTGTATGTATAAGCCGTGAGCGCAACGAAGTTTTAGTCAAAAACACGGAGCAAGACCACGGTTCGCATTATTCACGGTTGGCATAATGCAAAAATAGACGTATAAGCGCGGTATTTTATAAATAAAGCACGTATTTTTGCAAAACGATAAAAATACGATAATTTTTAATGCAACAGAAAACGTACTTTATAACAAAATATAAGCCGATAAAATGCCGATATTGATACTTGATAAAATTCACCGCTTATTTCTTATTGCAATTACACGCTATGTTTTAGTTGAAAATTTTTTTGCGGTATGATAAAATATCAATGCTAATCGAGACTATGCTTTGAGTTGTCTTTTGTAACAATAGACAAAAAGGCGTTGGCATCGACCGAATTAAAGAGGTGAACATGAGCGAGTTTGAAATCAGTTTGGTTTGCTCCAGCACGATAAGTTATTATCAGGCACAAAACGAAATATCCCCTGTCAAAAGGCTTTACGTCAGAAACGCGTCGGACTTCGACTACGAAGACGTCGAAATCGTCGTTTCGTCAAAGCCCGATTTCCTGTTGCCCGTTTCCGAAAAACAGGCTGTATTCCCGGCGCGCGCCAATCTGCGCTTTGACGGGATTGCAAAGTTGTCGCCCCTTTATATGGTGGCGCAGGACAGAAAACACGAGGGCGAAATCATCGTTCAGGTTGTAAAGGGCGGTGTCGTTTTGCAAGAGGCGGTCGAAAAGGTGACGGTGCTTGCTTTTGACGAGTGCAACGTCGATAAACCCGAAAGTATCGCAACTTTTGTCAGGCGCACGTCGGATATAAACAGACTGCTGAATCTTGCGCACAAAAAAATCGCCGAGTGGGGATTTCGCGATACCACGGGCGAGGGATATTCGGAAGGCTCCCGCAACAAAATTCGCAATCTTTTTGCGGCGATTTACACCACGCTTTCCGGCGACGGCTTCCTTATGGGCAAAAAATCTACGGCGGACAGCGTGATCGTGTCGGATTTTGCCGAAATTCTTATGAACAAAGTCGCAACGCCGATGGAGCTTGCGTTGATTTTTGCGTCGGCTCTTGAAAGTGCGGGATATAACCCCGTCGTTGCGAAGTCGAAAGACGATTGGTACGTCGCGTGCTTCTTGACCGAAGAATGTATGGCGGACGACGTTTTCGACGACATGTCTTACATAGTAAAAAAATCGGCAACGGGCGTTGGCGAAGCAACCATAATCGACGTATCCGGAATTTTCAAGGGCGAAAGTTTTGAAAAGTGCGAGAAAAACGCCGTTGCGACGCTCAGAAAATCGCCGACGGTCGATTTCGCCGTCGATATAAGACGCGCGCGTATTTTGGGCATTATGCCACAGGCGGTTCGCGTGAAAACCGACAACGGATACGACCTTGTCGAAAGCAAAGATTACAAGCAATCCGCACCCGCAAAAATCAAAGAGTACGGCGAAAATATCGGCGGGGAAAGCGTTTTCACCCGCGAAAAGCAGTGGGAAAGACGACTGCTGGAACTCGATATGAGAAATTCCTTGCTGAATTTCAGGGTGTCGAATACGGCGGTCAAATTTTTGACGGCGTCGATTGAAACCTTTGTCGAGAACGCGGGCGGTGAAAAACCTTTTACAATCGTCGCGCACCCCAAAGATATTGCGGACGGCGACCAAAGACTTAATCCGTCTTTTGACAGTCCCGCCCCCTTAAAACCCTTGTCCGAATACCTTTTGTACGAATATAAAAACAAAAGACTTTCAACCGTGTTTTCGGAAAAGGAACAAAATAAAACCTTGCTTAACCTTTATAGAAAGGAAAGAACCATCGAGGAAGAGTCGGGCACGGCGAGTTTATACTTATCGTGCGGATTTTTGAAGTGGCGCGAGTCGGAAAACGAAAAATTCAAGTACGCGCCCATTATCCTTTATCCCGTGTCGATTGAGAAAAAGGGCATATCCCTTCCGACGTTTACGATAACTTTCGACGTGGACGGCGCGCAAATCAACAATACTTTGTTGGAGTTTTTGTATCAGGAATTCCACCTCGATATGCGCGGACTGTCGGCGGTTGAGTTGAGCGACGCAAAAAGCATACTGGCGGTCATCGCGCGCGTCAAAAAAGAAATCGCGGGGAAGCCGGGCTGGGAAATCATCGACAACGTGTTTTTGAACGTTTTGTCTTTCACGAATTACCTTATGTGGCACGACGTTCGCCACCATATCGACAAGTTTAAGGAGTCTCCGCTTATACGCTCGATGATATCGAATTCGGTTGACGCGGGGCTCAAACAAAACGTCCAAACCGACAACGCAAACTCCGACGACGCGTACTTCGGAGCGGACAGAATGTTGTTGCCGATAAGCGCGGACAGCTCGCAATATCAGGCGATAAAAGCAAGCCTGAACGGCTCGTTCGTACTGCACGGACCGCCGGGCACGGGCAAGTCGCAAACCATCACGAACATCATCGTCAATAATATCGTGCGTGGCAGGCGAGTGCTGTTCGTCGCTGAAAAAATGGCGGCGTTGAACGTCGTTTACAAGCGACTTGTCGACTGCGGTGTCGGCGACTTCTGCTTGGAACTGCATTCTGACAAAACGCACAAAACCGATATTTTATCGAAAATAATCAATACGTTAAACCTCGTTTCTGCAACTTCCGACGTTGACTTTGAAGAAAAAGCAAAGGACGTAAAAGAAAGTATCGACAAGCTGTCGGGCGAAATCGACGCAATGCACAGAAAGCGTTATCTCGGGTTTTCGCTGTACGAGGCGATGATGGCTTATCTCGACAATTCGGACGCTCCCGACTGTCTGAGAATCGACGGATTGTTTTATGAAAAACTGACGGCGTCGTCCTTTAACAGATACCTCGATATTTTGACCGAACTTGCAATCCGCGCAAAAGAATGCGGGGATATCGAAAAATCGCCGTTCAGATTTATCGGAAAATTCGACTATGACGAAAGCTGGCGCGAAGAAGCCGAAAGCGTCCTAAACATTTATCAGCTGGAATTAAAGCACCTCAAAATTTACGCGCGCGAACTGCAAACGCTCATCAATATGCGCACCATTTCGCTGACCGGCGAAAAGTTGAAGGCGTTGTATTATTTGGCGGAGAAATTGTCCCGTGACGCGCTTGTTGCAAAGTATTTTGAAAACGCCGTCAACGTCGAAAACGCCAAAGGACTTATCGAGTCTTATCTCGAAGCCGTCCGTCGTGACGGGCTTGTCACCAAAGAATACGAAAATAAATACGGAAAATATCCCGAAAACGTTTCGCCCGAGGACGTCAAAGACGCAATGCAAAAAACCGCGTTTTTGCCAAAGTCGGTGAAAAAAGCACTTTCGGGCATCGACAAAAACGACCGTCACGAGTTTTTGGAATTCTTGCTTATCATCGCCGAAACCAAAGAAACGGTGAAAAAACGCAAGACCGAGGTCGCCTCGCTGTTTGAAATGGGCGAAAACGACGCGGGACTCGATAAGGAAATCGAAATTATCTCAAAACTTTACGATTCCGCGCGCGCTCTGTACGCCGATTGCGACTTCAATTTGTTCAACGAAACGTGCAAGCGTCTGACGAAAAACAAACCGCACGTCCTTATGGAATACTACATGCGCGCCTACGAGACCGAGCAAAATGCGAAAGTCGCCTTTGAAAACTTGTTCAAAGTCGTCAAAAAGGATATGCGCGAGGAAATCAACAGCACCATCGACCAAATCCAGAATATCTCCAAAAATATGGACTACATTCCCAGTTGGTGCAGATACCAAAGCGTCGTGGAGAGGTGCGGAAAAGAAGGCTTCGATTTCGTGCTTGAACCTCTTTTCAACGGCGAAATTACCGCCGAAGACGTGCTGAGAAGCTTCAAAAAATGCGTTTATTTCAACTTTGTCAGAAGCGAACTTTATCTTGACGACGTGCTGTGCAGGTTTTCGGGACTGTCGCTTGAAGAAACCATGCAACGCTTCCGCGCGCTTACCGACGAATACGAAAAATTGACACGGTCGGAATTGTATTTGCGACTTGTCCGAAACCTTCCGCGCACCGATACGTCGGGCGAACATAACCTCGAAAGAGTGCTTTTGTACCGCGCCGAAAAAACCAATATGCAGGGCACGACGATACGCGCGCTGTTTTCGCAAATCCCGGAAATTCTCCGCGCGACTTGCCCGTGTCTTTTGATGAGTCCCGTGTCGGTGGCGCAGTATCTCGACGTCGAAAAGGAGAAGTTTGACCTTGTGGTGTTCGACGAAGCGTCGCAAATGCCGACGTCGGAAGCGGTCGGGGCGATTGCCCGCGGAAAAGACGTCATCGTAGTGGGCGATCCGAAACAGTTGCCTCCGACGACTTTCTTCCGCGCGGACTACCGCGACGAACAGCACTTCGAAACCGAGGACCTCGAAAGCGTTTTGGACGATTGCTTGGCGATAGGGATGCCCGAAAGACGGCTGACTTGGCACTACCGCAGTAACCACGAAAGCCTTATCGCGTTCTCCAACAGTATGTTTTACGACAACAAACTTTTGACGTTCCCGTCACCCAACGAGCTGGGCGGAAAAGTCAAATTTACCTACGTTGACGGCGTGTATGAAAGAGGCGGAAGCAAGTGCAATAAAAAAGAGGGCGACGCCCTTGTCAAGGACGTCATCGCAAGGCTGAAAAATCCCGCAGAGCGCAACCGCTCGATAGGTATCGTCACCTTCAACACCGCACAACAAAACTATATCGAAGATAAACTGCAACACGAAATCCACAAGGAAGGTTTGGACGAGGTCGCTTATGACGTTGACGAGCCGATTTTTGTGAAAAACCTTGAAAACGTTCAGGGTGACGAACGCGATGTAATTCTGTTCAGCGTGGGATACGGTCCCGACGCAACGGGCAGATTATCATTGAATTTCGGTCCTATAAACCAGCAGGGCGGTTATAAACGACTGAACGTCGCAGTGACGCGCGCAAGGTGCGAAATGATTGTTTTCAGCTCGATCACAGGAAATATGATTGACCTTAACCGCACCGATAGCGTGGGTGTAAAAGCATTCAAAGCGTTTCTCGAATACGCCGAGCGCGGTCCCGAAATGCTGTCGATTGCGGCAAAAGACGTGCGCGTCGAGGCAAAGGGTATCGGCGAAAACGTCGCAAAAGATTTGAAGGACAGAGGGCTTTTGTGCGACGCCAACGTCGGCGTGTCCGACTTCAAAATCGACGTCGCAGTCGTCGATCCGCGCGACAAAAACAAGTATGTTCTCGCAATCATCGCGGACAGCGAACACTCGGCGAAAATCCCGTCCGCCAAAGACCGCATGACCATGCAAACGAGGATTTTGAAAAAACTCGGTTGGAACGTCTATAACCTTTGGACGATAAACTACTTCAACAACCAAAAACGCGAAATCAATAAGATTAAGGAAGTCGTCGCGACACTCACCGAAAAGAAGGTCGTTTCCAAAAAAACCGTCAGGGAAGCGGTGCAAAAATACCGCAAAATTTACAAGTCCGCTTATATTAAGCCCCTGGCAAAGGCGGGTGCCGAATACGTCTTGAACTTCGTCAACGAGGAGGCGATATCTTTGAAAATCCGCGCGGTCATCGAGACGGAATCGCCCATCGAGGAGAGTTATCTCATCGACAAAATAGCCACTGCGTACTGCGTGCCCAAAACCGCGAAAAAAGCAATCGCGCAAATCGCAAAATACGTTTCGTCGTACGAGGCGCAACGGCAGGAAATCGCGGGAAAAGTCTTTTATGTCGATAAGCCCGTCGTCACTTTCCGCCCGAACGACGCCCGCGTCACCCGCGATTTGGCAAAGGTCCACCCCGACGAAATCATCTCGGCGGCAAAATGCGCAATCGAGGCAACCGTCTATATCGAAAAGGACGATTTGAACAAGGAAGTTTTCAAGCTGTTCAACGTGGCAAAGCGCACGAAATCCGCGTCCGAGTGGGTTGACCTCGCCATCACCACCGCCGTCCAGAACGGCGAAATCATCGTCACCCCCGACGGCTTCTGCCGAATCTGACGATATTATCACGTTGGTTTTTGTATTGACAAATGTCAGGTTATATGGTAGAATACAATTAACCTTTATACCATACCAAAAATTAAAGGTTTCTAAAACAAGGGTTAATTCCCGAAAAGCTCTATCCCTTGATGACTTCTTCATCAAGGGATATCTTTTTTGATAAGGAGGAAATATGTACAGACTCGGACTTGACGTAGGTATCAAATCAGTGGGTTGGTGCGTGCTTGAATGTGATGAAAACGGCGAACCTATTCAAATCAATGCGCTCAACTCGCGTATTTTTGACGTGGCGGAGCAACCCAAAACCGGAGCATCTCTTGCAGAACCGAGACGACTTGCAAGGGGACTTCGTCGTCGAATTAGGCGCAAATCTTTCAGGCTTGAAAGACTTCGCAAACTTTTCAAAAGTAACGGCATAGAATTGTTTGACGAGCAAGACGTCCTTATCGTTATTAAAAACGAATATAAGATTCTTGACGTTGTCAAACTTCGCGCGGACGCGTTGGACAAAAAACTGACCGACGCCGAGTTTGCACGCGTCTTATATTCGCTTGCGAGACACCGCGGATTCAAAAGCAACAAACGCGAGGGCGCGAAAGACAAAGAGGAAGGAAAACTTTTAAGCAGTATCAAGAAAAGCGAAGAAGAGATGCTTGAGAGCGGAATGCGCACACGTGGCGAGCAACTTTACAAAAAGTATTTGTTGGAAGGAAAGCCCATTCACAACAAGGGCGGGGACTACTCGATGTGCGTATCGCGTGACGTGCTGGAAAAGGAAATCGTACTTCTGTTTGAAAAGCAAAAAGAATTCGGCAACACTTTCGCGACCGATGAAAACAAAGAGAAATATCTTGATATATTCCTTTCGCAACGAAACTTTGACGAAGGTCCCGGAAAAGGAAGTCAATATACAGGAAGTCACGACGTGAAAAAGTGCGAGATATATCGTGACGAAGACGTGGCGTCAAAAGGCACATATACGAGCGAATGGGCAACGATATACCAAAAATTGAACAATCTTTCAATAATTTGCGACGGGACAAGACGACGTTTGACCGAGGAAGAAAGGCATATTGCCGTTGACCTTGCAAAGAAGAAAAATGAAGTTAAATACAAAGATTTTAGGAAGGCAATCAAACTTGACGAAGACTGCCGTTTTAATGCGCTGAATTACAGCGAAAAGAAGAAACCGTCAAAAGGAAAAAAGAAAGAAAATAAGGACGAAATCGCAGAAGGTGTCGTCGAAATCGATGGCGGTGCAGATTTGCTTAAATGCGAGGACAGTAAGTTTATAACCGCAGAAAAAAGCAATAAAATAGCGAAAGCGTTGAAAGACGACCTCAAAGGCGACGTTGAACTTATCGACGAAATCGCCGAAATTTGCACTAAATACAAAAGCGAAAAACTGTTCCGCAACGCCATTGCCGAAAGCAAGATAATCGGAGGAAGGCTTGACGAAGAAACGATTGAAAAACTTTCCGAAATCGATATGAAAGGCTATGGATATTTATCGTTGCACGCGCTCAGGGAAATCCTGCCGTATCTTGAAGAAGGTATGGTTTACAGCGACGCGATGAAAGAGGCGGGGCACAACCACTCGGAGCATAGTTTTGAAAAACAAAAATTCCTTGGTACAAAAGAAATTCGCGATATTATCGGTGGTGTTACGTCGCCCGTTGTAAAACGTGCGCTTTCTCAAACGATAAAGGTTATTGATGCGATTATCAGAGAATATGGCAGTCCGTATGCAATCAACATAGAACTTGCCAGAGAAATGTCGTTGAATAAGGAAGATCGCGACGAAATTAAAAAAGAAAACGACGCGCGTGCGAAGGCAAACGAGGCAATTCGCGAAACCATAAAAGCACTGAATGCAATACCTAATTCCGCCAACGTTTTGAAATATAAGCTTTACGAGGAGCAAGATCACAAGTGCGCGTATTCTATGGAAACTTTGGATATCAATCACTTGTTTGAGGACGGCTATTACGAAATCGACCATATTATCCCGTACAGCAGGTCGTTTGACGACAGTTTCAACAACAAGGTTCTTGTCTTGCAACGCGAAAATCAAAACAAGAAAAACTCCACTCCTGTCGAGTATTTCACAAGAATCGGCAGAAGCATTGACGAGGTGCAAGCGTTTTGGAAAACGGTTTATCAAAAGCGAAACAGACGAAAACTGGAACTTTTGCAGAAGAAAGAATTCAATGAGACAGAGTGGAAAAACCGTGCGTTGAACGATACTCGATATGCATCAAGAATGCTTGCAAACCTCATAAGAGATTATTTGTTGTTCGACGAAAAATCAAAGGACAAAAGCAGTAGGGTTGAGACCGTAAAGGGCGGAATAACCTCATACTTGCGCAGGTTTTGGGGTATTCAGAAAATTCGTGAGGACGGCGACAAACATCACGCGGTCGATGCTGCTATTATTGCGTGTGTCACGGCGGGCACGAAGCATAAGATTGAAAGATATAACCAAATCAAGGAAAGTCGCAGGCTGAAAGGCGGGCAATACGTTATGGAGGACGGCGAAGTTGTCACGTCGGATTATTACGACAAAAACAGCAAATTAGTTTTACCTTATCCTTATCAAGAATTCGTCGAGGAGCTGGGTGCGCGTGTTATGGACGAGCCTGTGTTAATGGAAAACAAACTGCGCTCGCTCGGGTTTAACGAAAACTATATATTACGCGCAAAACCGTTTGTTGTCAGCCGTATGACAAGTCGAAAGGCAAAAGGATGCATTAACGAGGCAACCGTATTTAGTTCCAAGTACGTCGATAACAAATATCCGACTGTTTGCGACGGCAAAAACGTTATCGTAAAAAGAACGTCGCTTGAAAAACTCAGTTTGGATAAAAACGGTGAAATAAAAGGATATTTCCAGCCGGAAGGTGACTTGGCGTTATACAACGTATTAAAACAACGCCTGACAGAGTTTGGAGGAGATGCCAAAAAGGCATTTGCAACGTCTGTGCGTAAACCTTGTAATAACGGCGAAGGAAACATTGTGCGTACTGTCAAAACCTTTGAGACGTATACGGGTGGCGGAATGTACCTGAAAAACAATAAGGGCATTGTCAAAAACGACAGCATGATAAGGGTTGATTTGTATTCAAAAGGAGGGAAGTATTATGGAGTGCCAGTTTATGTTGCCGATTTGTACCGCGGAGTATTGCCAAAAAAAGCAGCGACACGAGGTAAAACGCAAAACGAATGGCGCGTAATGGACGACACTTATACTTTTGAAATGTCGCTTTTTAAGAACGATTTGTTGCGTATTGAAAGCAAAAACGGAATTGAACTTAGGAAAAAGAAAGATGCTGAGTTTAGCGCAAAAGCGCAATCGAAGGTTATTTTTGATGACGTAGTGTATTTTATTAGTTTTAATAGGTCAACAGTCTCATTTGAGGCTGAGGATACGACAGGGTGCTATTGCAGAGATGGAATTGGCATTCAAAGCATAGGCAAAATTGCCAAATGCGAAATAGACGTACTTGGTAATATTCAAGAAATCAAAAAAAGACCGAAACAACCGCAACCGCTGAAAATGCTTACCGACGAGGAAAGGGCGGAAAAAAGAAAAAACAAACAAAACTGATGTGAGGTAAAAATGGGGTATATAAACGTATTTTTATCTACCCCTTGCAGTATCAGAATAAATCACGGACAACTTGTTGTAAGGGGTGAAAAAGAGCATAGTTTTCCCGTTGAAGATTTGAACGGGATTCTTATCGAGACGGCGGAGTGCACGATAACGAGTTACGCCTTAAGCGCGCTTGCAGATGCGGGCGTGGTGGTGATTACTTGCGACGGAAAACATTTGCCAAACGGCGTTGTTTTGCCACTTAACAGTTACTATCGACCGTTAAAGATATTAAAACTGCAGTTAAACATATCAAAACCGTTGCAAAAGCAGTTGTGGCAAAGCATAGTAAAAAGAAAGATCGAGAACCAGGCAACGTGCGTTGAATTTACGTCAAACGAGCCTGTCGATGATTTGTATGCGCTTGCAAAATCGGTGAGTAGTGATGACTCGAAAAACCTTGAGGCGGTTGCGGCAAATCTATATTTCAAAAAAATATTCGGCAAAGATTTTGTGCGCCGAGATGATTCTTTCATAAATTCCGCGTTAAATTACGGATATTCGATAATGCGCGGACTTATTGGGCGCACGCTCACCGTTTATGGGTTTGAGCCGAGCATAGGATTGCATCACGCAAACGAACTTAATAATTTTAATCTTGCAGACGATATAATCGAGCCGTTCAGACCGATTGTCGATATGATTGTTTTCAATTTTGCAGGGCAAGAAAAACTCACGCCAAATATTAAAAAACAACTGTTTTCTTTGATGAATCAGGATGTGGAAATCAACGGGCAGATTTACGCGCTTTCTTATGCTGTCGAAATGGTTGTGCAAAGTTTGAAAAGTAGTTTGTCCTCTGGAAAATGCGAATTGCAACTTCCAAAGATTTTGCCCATCTGCATGCATAGATATGAGTAAGTTTATGAGAATCGTAGTGTTTTTTGATTTGCCCGTCACCACAAAGACTGAAAGATATCTTGCAACGTCGTTTCGAAGATTTTTGCTTAACGACGGCTACTATATGTTGCAGTATTCGGTTTATGCAAGGCTTTGCAACAGTGTCGAAAATGCCGATCAGCATTTCGCGCGCCTTGAAAAAGAAGCACCCAAAGACGGCTCTGTCAGATGTATGATAGTGACCGAAAAACAATATGCCGGCATGAAAATAATAAGCGGAACAAAGAAGATAAAGGAAGAACCCGTGGATTTTTATCAAATGTCATTTTTGTAAAAAAACAGAAAACGGAGCATTTCGTCAACAAAAATAAAAAAAATATAACAAAAACTTAAAACCGAAAAAAGCAACAAAAACCCCTGAAATACTGTGATTTTCAGGGGTTTTTGCCGTTCCCTATTATACCATACCAAAAATTAAAAGGGAACTAAAACCCTTCAAAAAGTATATCGCGCACTTATAAAATTATACCATACCAAAAATTAAAAGGGAACTAAAACGCTGTAAGTGTTACTTTTTTCATTTTAACTATTATACCATACCAAAAATTAAAAGGGAACTAAAACCTTGCGTACTTATTATAACTACAATGCAAGATTATACCATACCAAAAATTAAAAGGGAACTAAAACCCGCACGGTCAAGTATTTTGTCAAGTTTTGATTATACCATACCAAAAATTAAAAGGGAACTAAAACGTTGTTAATACTTGTTTGCCGCAATTGTCAATTATACCATACCAAAAATTAAAAGGGAACTAAAACAGGTACGATTTCAAGCCGTTCGGAAGATAGATTATACCATACCAAAAATTAAAAGGGAACTAAAACAAGTAAAGATAGTTTTTTAATGCAATGTATATTATACCATACCAAAAATTAAAAGGGAACTAAAACTGTGGTCCTTGCGGTCCTGTCGGACCTTCGATTATACCATACCAAAAATTAAAAGGGAACTAAAACTAAGTTTAATATTCAGTTCCATAATTACTCATTATACCATACCAAAAATTAAAAGGGAACTAAAACCTTCTGCGGTATAGTAAACTGCACACTATCATTATACCATACCAAAAATTAAAAGGGAACTAAAACTTCTGTTGACGTGACTTCAACCAACTTACTATTATACCATACCAAAAATTAAAAGGGAACTAAAACTGTCGCTGCTGCTTCGCGCTCATAATTTTGATTATACCATACCAAAAATTAAAAGGGAACTAAAACTGTAAGACAACATCATACTTATCAGCAGGGATTATACCATACCAAAAATTAAAAGGGAACTAAAACCACATATCTTACGAATAAAAGTCATAAGGTATTATACCATACCAAAAATTAAAAGGGAACTAAAACAAGGTTATTGCCGACAGTTTGAGGGAGAATATTATACCATACCAAAAATTAAAAGGGAACTAAAACGCCGACTGTCGCCCGTAGCGTGGATTTATTATTATACCATACCAAAAATTAAAAGGGAACTAAAACCGTGTACGTGAAGTCTAAGTAGAGGCGCGTATTATACCATACCAAAAATTAAAAGGGAACTAAAACTATTATGATAAAAAGGCGATTGACCTTGGAATTATACCATACCAAAAATTAAAAGGGAACTAAAACGCGTCGCGATAGCGTAAACGAGTTCGCGCGATTATACCATACCAAAAATTAAAAGGGAACTAAAACACGCCGATTGCCTGCATAATCGTTTGCGTCATTATACCATACCAAAAATTAAAAGGGAACTAAAACAGCGGGGGTGTGCGTGGGAGCGCGTATTTATTAAGTATGCGGAAAAACGAGAGTGGCGAGCATACGGGAGCAGGTCGGGTGAGTATACGGTCAACAGGTCGGGCGAGCATACGGGATAGCGAGCCGGTGGTTGATTATGCCAAAAGTTTTAAAGAGGAAATAATGCGGAAGCGCGGGCGGGGAACGGGCGAAAACGTGAATAAAATTTCAAGAAAAGCGGGAAAATCTGCGCCTTTTCACTGCCAAATTTTTTTAATTTGAAATAAGTTGAAAATAATGTCCAAAAGTGACGATTTTCGTTTGACACATTTTCTTGTTTTGGTTATAATGGCACTATCTTAACGGTGGTGAAAAACCGAAAAACACAAAATAAAGTGTATTCGGCGGACGCCAACCACATTATCTTGGGGTACAGAGTGAAACTTTTGGAGGAACGCATCCTCAGGGACGGCAAAGTCTTCCCCGGCGAGGTGTTAAAAGTTGGAGGTTTTCTCAATCATCTTATCGATGATACTTTGATGGAGGAAATCGGCAAGGAAATTTACTCACTCTATAAGTGCGACCAAGTCACGAAAATTCTGACCATAGAAGCATCGGGAATCGCAATTGCATGCTACGCAGCCATGTACTTGCACGTTCCGGTGCTTTTTGCTAAGAAAAGCAAGACGACGAACATATCGCAAGACGTCTATGCTGAAGAAGTCAAGAGCTATACCCACGGCAATACAAACACAATCATGGTTGAGAAAAACCTGTTGACGCCCGACGACCGCGTGCTTATCGTGGACGATTTTCTGGCGCATGGCGAGGCGCTTAAAGGGCTTGTGTCGTTGACGAAGCAGGCGGGTGCGACTCTTGTCGGGTGCGCGATCGCCATCGAAAAGGGCTTCCAAAAGGGCGGGGACGAACTTCGCGCCCAAGGCGTCCGTGTCGAAAGTCTTGCCATCATCGAAAGTATGTCCGACGACGGCGTCACTTTCAGAAAATAAAGTTAATAAATGCCATACGGCAAAATATATGGAGGGTTTCATAATGAAGAAAAAAATTCTTGCAATTTTCCTTGTTGTAGCGA